>JBKOYF010000120.1:0-11226 GCA_046725305.1 Actinomycetota bacterium | reverse complement strand
CTTCAGCTCCGAGCGGTCGGGCGGCTGGAGGACGAGATCCGCCGGATCGACGCCGAGGTCGAGGTCCCGCCGCATCGTCGCCAGGACCTTCGAGGCCTGGGCCTGCTCCGCGTTCTCGGCGATCGCCCTCGAGCGGGCCGGCGACAGCTCCGCCGCGTGCTCGACGACGGCCTCGAGCGACCCGTACTGCGAGACGAGCTGCCCCGCGGTCTTGTCACCGATCCCCGGGATGCCGGGGATGTTGTCGCTCGTGTCGCCTTTGAGCCCGATGAAGTCGGGGATCTGGTCGGGCCGGATCCCGTAGCGGGCTTCCACGCGCGCGGGGGTGTACACCTGAACGTCCGCGACGCCGCGCGGGGTCATCATCAGGCAGACGTTCTCGGAGACGAGCTGGAACGCGTCCCGGTCGGTCGAGACGACACACGTCTTCACCCCCGACTCGTCCGCCTGCATCGCGAGCGTCGCGATCACGTCGTCGGCCTCCCAGCCCTCGAACTCGAGGTTCAGGTAGCCGAATGCCTCGACGATCGGGCGGAAGTGCGGGAACTGCTCGCGAAGCAGGTCGGGCATCGAGCGACGATCGGCCTTGTACTCGGCGTCCAGCTCCTGTCGGTGGACCGGCCGCGTGTCCCAGGCGACCGCGACACCGCGCGGCCGGTAGTCGGAGAGCAGCTTGAAGAGCATGTTCGTGAAGCCGAGAAGCGCGTTCGTCGGCTGGCCGTCGGTCGTCTGCAGCTCCTCCGGGAGCGCGAAGAACGCGCGGTACGCGAGGTTGTTGCCGTCGACGAGGAAGAGCTCCGACTCCCGAGCAGGACCATCGTCGAGGACGAGCTCCTCTCCAGTGAGGGTCTTCGGGCTCACCCCGCAACGGTATCTACCCTGCCCCCGTGCGTCGGATTCCGCTCCTCTCGGGCTCGCGCATCGTCCACGTGCCCGTCGACGACGACACGGTCGTCCTCCACCCCCCACCGCCGCCGACCCGCATCGTCGACGCGCAAGCGGCCGTCCGCGACGCCGTGCGCTTCCCGCTCGACGACCCGTCGCTTGCCGTGTCTGCACGTGGTGCGAGTCGCGTCACGATCGTCGTCGAACCACCGGCACTCCCCGTCCCCGGAGCCTCGGTCGACCCGAGAGGAGAAGCGCTCGCAGCAGTCGTCGACGAGCTCGTACAGCTCGGGGTGCCTGACGAGCGGCAGACGATCCTCGTGGCCGGAGGGGTCGGTCGCCGATTGCCGCGCCGTGACCTCGAGAGGTTGCTTCCCCCGCCCCGGGCACGCGAGTTTCGGGGCGCGGTCGCGGTCCACGACGCGGCCGACCCCGAGCTGCTGCCCCTGGACGAGGCCGGCGACGTCCGGGTCCATCGCGCCCTCGTCGAGACCGACCTGGTCGTCGTGGTCTCGTCCGCGGAGACGATCCTCCACGGCGGCCCCGGGGCGCTCCTCGCGGCGTGCGACGCCGACACCGTCCTCCGGGCCGCCGGCGCAGACTCGCTCGTCCGTGCCGCCGGACAACCGGCCTGGGAGCTCGCGCTCCGGATCGCGTCGGCGCTCGCTTCCCAGGTCCGGCTCCACGGCGTGTCCCTCGTCCTCGACCACCCCCGGCTCACCGGCAGGTTCCGCGACTACCCCCACGAGCCGAGATCACTCGAGCACGTGTCGCGTTCTCCGTTCCGACGGCTCTACTCTCTCCTTCCCGGAGGCGTGCGGCGAAGCATCCTCCGAGATCAGGGCCGCGTGATCGCAGCCACGGCGGCGTTCGCGGGGTCGCCCGCCGTCGCCCACGCAGAGGCTCTGCTGCGCACCGTCGAGCTGCGAGGCGTAGCCCTGGACGAGCCCCTCGACGCACTCGTCGTCGGCGTTCCGTGGATCGGGCCACACGTCCCGCGCGAGCCGCTCAACCCCGTGACAGCGGCCGCCACGACCCTCGGCCTCGCTCTCCGGCTCTGGCGCGATGCTTTCCCTGTCCGCAACGACGGGACGCTCGTGCTCGTCCACTCGCTCACGCGCTCGTTCGCGCACCGCGTGCACGAGCCCTACAGGGCGATGTTCGACGCCTTGAGCGCCGGAGGCGCCTCCGGGCTCGCCTCGGCACGAGCCGCGGCCGCCATCGACGACGAGGCACTCGCCGCCTACCGCTCCGGCCTCGCCTGCCATCCGCTGCTCCCGTATGCCGACTGGGCGGGGTGCGCGCCCGCGCTCGAGCGGCTCGGGAGCGTTCTCGTCGCGGGAAGCCGCGACTTCGCCGCCGCCCGGACGCTCGGCTTCGTGCCGAGTCACTCCGTCTCGAACGCCCTCGAGATGGCGCACGGCCTGGCAGGCGGCCACGCGCGCGTCGGGGTCCTGCTCGCGCCTCCCTACGCGCCGATCCTCGTCGGAGGCTAGCCCTCTCCCAGATACGTCTTCCGGACCTGCTCGTTGGTCTTGAGCTCGTTGGCAGGCCCCTCGAGCGCGATACGGCCGGTCTCCATCACGTAGCCGCGCTGGGCCACCTCGAGCGCCATGAGCGCGTTCTGCTCCACGAGCAGCACGGGGGTTCCCTGCTTGTTGACCTCGACCACCGTCTCGAAGATGCGCTCGACGAAGATCGGCGCCAGCCCCATCGAGGGCTCGTCGAGGAGCAGGAGCTTCGGGCGCGCCATCAGCGCGCGACCGATCGCGCACATCTGCTGCTCGCCGCCGGACATGGTCCCTGCCTTCTGCGTACGCCGCTCGTGCAGCCGCGGGAACAGCTCGAAGACGCGATCCATGTCCGCGGAGAAGTTCTCCTTGTCACGGCGCTGAAACGCGCCCATCTCGAGGTTCTCGGTCACCGACATGCGTGGAAAGAGCCTGCGGCCCTCGGGGCTCTGGGCGATGCCGCTCTTCACGATCGTGTGCGAAGAAGCGTTCGTGATGTCGGTGCCCTGGAAGCGGATCGCGCCCTGGCGAGGACGGTTGAGCCCGTTGATCGCGCGGAGCGTCGTCGACTTCCCGGCGCCGTTCGCGCCGATCAGCGTGACGATCTCGCCCGCCTGCACGCGGAGCGACACGCCCTTCAGCGCATGGATCGCGCCGTAGTAGACGTGGATGTCGTCGAGCTCGAGGACGTCGCCGCGAGCCGCCTGCTCGCTCACTCGGTCGCCCCCCTCCCGAGGTACGCCTCGATGACGCGCTCGTCCTCCCTGATCTCGGCCGGCGTCCCCTCGGCGATCTTCGCGCCGTACTCGAGGACCGTGATCCGCTCGGACACGCCCATCACGACCTTCATGTCGTGCTCGATGAGGAGCACGGTGACGTCCTTCTCGTCGCGGACCTTCTGGACGAACCGGGTGAACTCCGCCGTCTCCTGTGGATTCATGCCCGCGGTCGGCTCGTCGAGGAGGAGGAGCTTCGGGTCGGTGGCGAGCGCGCGCGCGACCTCGAGCCGACGCTGGTCTCCGTACGGCAGCGAGGCCGATCGCTCCTCGTGCCGACGCGGGAGGCCGCAGTACGTGAGGAGCTCGCGTGCCTTGTCGCGCGCTTCGGCCTCCTCGCGCTTCACCCTGGGCGGACGGAAGATCGCGCCGAGGATGCCGGCGTGCAGCCGGCAGTTCATGCCGACGAGGACGTTCTCGAGGGCGCTCATCTGCGAGAACAGACGGATGTTCTGGAAGGTGCGACCGATGCCGAGCTTCGTGATCGTGTGCGGCGGGAGGTACGAGACCTCCGTGCCGTCGAACACGATCGATCCCGAGGTCGGCCTGTAGACCCCGGTCAGCTGGTTGAAGAAGGTCGTCTTCCCCGCGCCGTTCGGACCGATGAGGGAGACGATGGCGCCGCGTGGAATCGTGAAGTCGACGTTGTCGGTCGCGACGAGGCCGCCGAACTCCTTCCGGACCTCGGTGGCGACGACGAGGTTGTCGGGCGCGGCCATCAGTCGTCGCTCGGGTCGCGGTCGGTCAGCGTGCCCTCGTGCTCGACGTCGTAGAACGGCGTGTCGTGGACCCCCTCCTCCATCTCGATGCGATGCCGCCGCTCGGGGATGAGCCCGGCAGGACGGATGAGCATCATGGCGACGATGATCGCCCCGTAGATCCCGAACTGGTACTTCGTCGGGTCGAAGTCGAGGCCCGCGTCCTGGATCTTCGACCCGATCGTCGAGAGACCCTCGATGTTGAGGTACGCGAGGATCATGCCCCCTGCGATGACTCCCCAGACGCTGCCCATCCCGCCGAGGATGACCATGCACAGGAGGAAGACGGAGATGTTGAAGTAGAAGTCCGCCGGGAAGGCACCGCCCTTGAAGCTCGCGTAGTACGCGCCGGCGACTCCTCCGAAGAAGGCCCCGAGCGCATACGACCACGTCTTCGTCCGCATCAGCGGGACGCCCATCGCCGCGGCCGCGGTCTCGTCCTCGCGGATCGCGATCCACGCGCGCCCGAGCCGCGAGTCCCGCAGCCGCACGGTGCAGAAGACGGTGACGAGGAGGAGCCCGAACGCGACGACGTAGAACCAGAGCGCACGGTTCGGCGACGTCTGGAAGTTCTCGGGAAGGCCGGCGAAGCTCAGGATCGGGAAGCCGACCGAGTCGATCGGCGCGATCCCGAACGTGCCGTGGGTCAGGTCGAACCCACCGATGTTGTCCCCGTTGTTGACCACCTGCGGGACGATCTCGCCGAACCCGAGCGTGACGATGGCGAGGTAGTCGCCGCGCAGGCGCAAGGTCGGCAGGCCGATGATGATCCCGGCGAGGAGCGTGAGGAGGCCGGCCGCGATGAGGACGAACCACATCGTGATGTGGATCCCGGGCTGGCTGTTCGGGACCGACGAGAGGAAGTGGAACGTGACCTGATCGAACTGCTGCGAAGCGAACCAGCCGGCGGTGTAGGCGCCGACGGCGTAGAACGCGACGTAGCCGAGGTCGAGCAGGCCGCAGTAGCCGACGACGATGTTCAGCCCGAGCGCCATCATCGTGAAGGCGACCATCACCACCATCGACGAGGTCGACGGGACGAAATCGCCGATGACCGGCAGGCTCCGGAGCGTGTCCTCGTACCAGGGGTAGAGCAGCCCGAGCACGATGAGAGCCGGCGCGACCCAACGCTCGCGCATTCCCGCGCCGAATCCCCGGGCGCGCTCGGCGATCGAGGTCACGCGCCCTCCGGCGTCCGCTCCCCGAGCAGGCCTTCCGGACGAAAGACGAGCGTCGCGATGAGGATCGCGAACACGATGGACCGCGTCCAGTCGCTTCCGGGAGCGTGCCAGGTGAGACCCTCGTTGAACGACTGGATCAGCCCGATGAGCAGTGCGCCGAGCACGGCGCCCGTGAGGTTTCCGATGCCTCCGAGCACCGCCGCCGTGAAGGCGATGAGCCCGAGCTGGAAGCCGAGGTCGAACCGCACCTGGTACTCGAGGAAGTACACGAGCCCCGCGACGGCGGCGAGGGACCCTGCGAGGAAGAACGTTACGGAGATCGTCCGGTTGACGTCGATGCCCATCATCGCCGACGCCTCGGTGTCCTGTGAGACGGCGCGCATCGCCTTCCCCTGGCGCGTCGAGCTGACGAACCAGGAGAGGACGAGCAGCGTCGGAGCGATGATCGCGAGGGCGATCACCAGCTTCCACGTGAACCTGATGTCACCGATCGAGAACGCCGTGCCTTGCGGGATCAGCTCCGACCCGCTCTGGTAGCCGACGCCGTAGAGCGCGAGCGAGATGTTGAAGACGATGAACGACATGCCGACGGCGGTGATGAGTGGTGCGAGGCGAGGGGCGTTCCGCAGGGGCCGGTAGGCCACCCGCTCGATCGTCCCGTTAAAGACGGCGAAGAGCGGGACCGTGATGAGCAGCGTGACCACGACCGCGCCGGCCAGGGCTGCGTTGCTCGACGACGGCGAGAGGTTCAGGACCGAGAGCATGATCGTGCTCGCGACGAGGCCCGAGAGCGCGAACACGTCGCCGTGCGCGAAGTTGATGAGCTGGAGGATCCCGTAGACGAGCGTGTAGCCCAATGCCACGACGCCGTAGATCGTCCCGCGCGTGAGACCGTCGAGCGCGATGTTGGCGAAGTACGTCGGGTCCTTGACGAAGTTGACGGCGAGCCAGAGGAGGATGACCGCCACGAACGCGAACCCGAGGCCGTTGACCACCTGGGGGGAGCGCAGCGTGCGGAGGACGCTGGTCGCGGTCGTTCCCATGTGCGGCTGCGACTCTAGACCGCAATTCGCGGGAGGGCAATGCCCTCCCGCGAATTGACGATGTCAGACGTCTCTACTTCCCGAGTGCCGCGTCGACCGTCGTCTGCTTCGGTGCGATCGTGGTCTCGGTCTCGAGCTTGTCCGTCGCCTTGTACATGGTGATGGCGACAGTCGCGCCCGCGCTCGCGACCGGGTCGCCGTCCTCGCTGAACGTGAACGTTCCGAGAAGCCCGTTCTGCACGTTCGTGGCGAACAGCTTCGAGATGACGTCCGAGCGCGAGCCGTCGGATGCGGCTATCGCGTCGAGCATCGTCTGGGCTGCCTGGCCTCCGTAGATCGCGTACGGGTCGATCGGCTTGCCCGAGAGCGGTCCGGCGAGGAGACCATCGACGAACTCCTTCGCCTTGCCCTTGAACTGGTCGATCGGCTGCCCGGCGACCGACATGTACATGCCGGCGGACGCCGAGCCTGACTCGTCGATCGTCGCCTGCGTCGTGAAGCCGTCGGGTGCGATGAGCTTCACGGCCCCGTCGTTCGGGCCGAGCACGGCGACCTTGTCCTTGATGAGCTGGGCGCCGTTCTCGCAGATGAGCCCGCCGAGGAAGACGGCGTCCGCCCCGGTCTGCTTCACCTTGTCGAAGGTCGACGTGTAGCTCGTCGCCTTCGAATCCCAGGCTGTGAAGCCCGCGATCGTGATCCCGAGCGACTGCGCGGCGTCGCGGAAGTTCTTCGCCACGCCGAGGCCGTAGGCCTGCTTGTCATTGAGGATGTAGACGCTCTTGATGCCCTCGCTCTTGGCGAACTCCGCGTCCGCCGACCCCTGGTACGCGTCGTTCGCGACCACGCGCAGGTAGTTGCGGTTCCCCGACGGGTAGTACTTGTCGGGCTCGGTCGAGTCGCACGACGGCGCCGCCGCCGTGAGGCACACGTACGTGTTCGCAGGCGAGAGCAGCGGAATGCCGCCGTCGGGCGCCTGGTTCAACACCGGGATCTCGATCGCGGCGCATCCGGAGTTGAACGTCCCGATGACGCCGATCACGGCGTCGTTCGACGCGTAGGCGTTGGCGTTCGCCGAGCACTTGCCCGAGTCCCAGCTACCGGCCTGCGCGGTCGAGTCGTCGCACGACTGGTAGGCGATGTTGTAGTCGCCGGCCTTCCAGTCTTGCTGCTGGAGCTGGTACTTGATCGCAGCGACGATCTGCTCCGTCTGCGTGCGGGACGACCCCTGGAGCGGGAAGTCGGAGGCGAGGATGTAGTCCGGATCTCCATCGCCTTCGTACTCGAGTGCCGTGCAGGACGACGACGGCAGCGCCGTGACGCCTCCGCCCCCGCCTCCCCCGCCGCAGCCGGCAGCGACGAGCGCAAACGCAGCCACGAGCAGCCCAAGCGCGGCGAGCACACTCTTCTTCACAGTCAATCTGTCCTCCTCACGTCGATTCAACCCGGTAGCGCGCCGTCCCTGGGGCGGCGTGCCGCAAGTATCCGCGCTCGTGGACAGTTGCGCAACCGGGATACGCGGGACCCGGTTTACGCCCGGAGCTCGGCGAGCGGGAACGAGCGATGGGCGCGCGGCGGGGCGAGGAAGTTCTGCCGCCGCGTGGTATGGAGGACCGAGTTCAAGCCCTGCCCCTCGGCCCGGGGAGCGAACTCGAGGACCGTTCCGTCCGGCAGCACGCCGTCCATCGCGAGGCGCACGCGACGGAAGTCGTCGCTCGACGGGTTGAACACGACGAAGTGGACGCCGGGTGCCGGCTCGGTGGAGTGCGAGCCGTCGGCGCTCCAGAAGACGGGGTTGTCGAGTGTGTTGAAGTCCGCTCGCTGGGGGATCGCCGTGCCCTTCTCGTAGACCTCGCCGTCCGCGGCGACGTACCGCTGCTGGAGCCGCGACGCGGGCTGCACGGACGAGCTGTGCCCGATGACGCCGCGCGAGTGGTAGTCGCGTGAGAGAGACGCGACGTTCGCGACGTTCGCCGGGTCCTGCGCCACGGTCAGCGTCCCGGGCGGCACGGGGAGGCCGGGACGGAACATCGTGTTGACACGTGCCTCGTGGTCGATGTTCACGTACCAGCCCTGGAGGTTCTCGAAGATGTGGGAGACGTGCATGTGCGTCCCGCCGACGAAGTACCCGTCGGGAATGCCGACGATCCCGAGCGTCTCCAGGTTCGCGATCCTGCCGGCGCCGAGGTTGTGTGCGAGCGTCGAGGTGAACCCCAGGAACAGCTCGGCCTGCTCGGGGATGAGCTCCGCCCCGGACACGCCGGCGGCGAGCGCCATCTTGCGTGGGAGACCGCCTCCGGCAAAGCCCTTGCGGATCGTCGTCCGCTCCAGGACGCCCTCGTCCTCGAAGAGGGCCTGCTCGGCATTGGCGATGTGGTCGAGGCTGTCGCTGCGGAGGAGGATCGCCACGTCGTGCTGCTCGAGGAGCGTGTCCTCCGGGTCGCTCGGGAAGCGAATGGCGTCGAAGAGCGCCGGCTTTTCGGCCCGGCGGTCGACGGGCTGCAGGCGCTCCCACTGCGCGGGGACGAGCCGGCGGAAGTACGGGAGCCCCCACGCGACCGTCACTCCGAGGCCCGCAGGGGTCGACGGGTAGGCGGCCTCGAGCGAGGCGAGCGCGCTCTCGAGGGCACGTCCGGCATCTGCCGCGTCGGCCGCGTCGACGGCCACCCGCGCCGTCACGAGCTCGTGGTGCAGAGGCGGGACGAGCACCTCGACCCCGTTGTCCTGCTGCACCGCGACGCCCTCGAGGAGGTGCTGCTCGACCCCTCTCGGTGACGCGCTCGCGGGTGGCCGTCTGGGCGTCTCGGTGAGCCGCTCGACGAGCGCGTACAGGCCCGACGCCCCGGCCACGACCCCCGCGGCGCCGACGATGACGCCGCGTCTCGTCGCCCTCATGCGGTCGGACGGACGAGGACGAGCCGGCGGAGCATGTGCTTCAGGTTGCGGATCACCTGCGCGTAGGTCAGGGGCGCCGCGACGTGCTCGCTGAGGCTGTACAGCGAGCCTCCCCGCTTCCAGGCGAGCAGCACGTGCCAGGAGTCCGCGCCGTGGTTCACGGTGTACATCGTCGCGACGATCCCGTTCGCCCGCACTTGGCCGTGCGGGTCCTGGAAGCACGGGATGCTCTTGCGGTGCGTGACCCCCGCGACCGTCGTCACGTCCTGGCAGGTCGGGATCTTCGTCGAGCCCGGGTACCCGCGGAGGTTCACGTGCACCTCCTGGACGTTTCCTCCGAGCGCGTTCTCCTGCCAGACGAAGCCCATGAGGTAGCTGCGGTCGGGGTCGACCGAGCGGATGTTGTTCCACGGTCCGCCGATCTCCGCCGTGAGCGGGGTCGGCATCCAGCCGGGGCAGTACACGGGCGCTCGCACCTGCTCGGCGAGGTCACGCCACCCAGCGAGGTCCTGGCAGCGGGCCGGTTCGCTTTCGGCTGCAGACGCGGCCGCGGAGGCCGCGTCGTCGCCCGTCCCACGATTGGCGATGGCGACGCCAGCCACGACGGCAACAATGACCGCGCCGACCACGGCCAGAACGACTCCTTTCACGGAGCACGTGTAGAGGCGCCCTGAAGGCGCCACGCCGGAGGTGGGGTCGAACCCACACGTCCCGGAGGACACGGATTTTGAATCCGGTCGGGAAAGTGCCGCCCTGTACCGCTCCGTGTCGTCGCTTTCGTCGTAAAGCGGGTTTGCGGCCCGTCGGCGCTCTCGTTCGTATCGTCCCGTCCGTCTGGTGCTACCGCGCGCGGGTTGCAGAACGGGTTGCGCGGGGCGACTGCCCTACGACGCCAGCAAGCTGACGCCGCGCTCCGGGTCGTCGTGGGTGCGCTTGTTCGTCTCTTCGAGGAGCGAGGCCTTGTGCCGACGAAACTCCCGGCCGCGCGTCCACGGTGCGACCGGGGCGTCCAGCCCGCTTGATCTCGTGCCGCATCGCGCGGTTGAACGCGATCAATGAGAGCTGGGCGTGGAGCACGAGGAGCCTGCTCCACGTGGTCTCGTCGTCTGGCTCCGTCAGCGCATCGACCGCGGACCCAAGCATTGAGATCGCCTCCTGCGCGGATCGCACCGCGACCGAACTGCTCCGGGAGAAGGAGCAACAAGGGCGACAGCGCCGACTCCGCACGGAGGAACGCGTTCAGCGCCGCGTCGTACGGCTGCGTCATGTCCGGCGACCAGGAAGCGGTGTAGTCGTCCTCGTCGTCCTCGTCGTCCTCGTCGTCCGGGAGCGCGGCCTCGTCCTCGTCTGGTTCGTCGTAGCGGGCATCGATTGCCGCGGTCACCGGACCGAACGCCTTCTGCAACCGCTCCGAGAACCCCGAGCCCGAGTCGAGCAGTTTCTGACGAATGTCACCCGTGCGTTCGTGCCTGTTACGGAGCACCGTCGCGAGGACTGCTCCGACGACGCCGGAGAGGAGGGCCACGACGACGAAACACCACGGAGAGGTCCGACAGCCGCCTCGGGTACACCCCTCGACGGTGCCCGGTGGACGAGATGGTCGGTCTCGTGTCCTTACCCGAGCCCGCTCGGGAAGCGGGCTTGCGGGCCGGCGCAACCACGCCGCAACCCGTCCTCAGAGTCCCCGGTGGCTTCGAGCTCAACTTCTCGCACTCAGGACGCGCCGCCTCGAGTCTCCGGAAGTCCTACAAAGGCATGCGCGCGCGCGCGAGGGCGGGCGGAGACACGCGGGTCTACGCCGCCGCGATTCCCCAGTTGGAGGAGCAGGCCGCGCAGGTCGTGGCCGACGTCGTAATTCGGCGCTGGCGAGTGCCGTTAACCTCGCGATTGGACCTGGCGCTCGGCTTCGCCTCGCGCGGGTCAATCGCTGGAGGTTAGGCCACAGAGGAGAACGTGCGATGGCGAAACCACGCAAGCCAAATGCGGCCCGAAAGCCGCCTGTGCCATCGGATAGGCACGCCGACATCGAGGATTGGATCCGGCGCGTGATGCCGGATCTGCATCCCATCGTCAAGCGGCTGGACGAATTGATCTGCGAGACAATCCCCGGGCTTCAATACGCCGTCAAGTGGAAGAAGGCGTACTACGGGTTGCCAGAACTCGGGTGGATCATCGAGATG
>JBKOYF010000077.1:0-15414 GCA_046725305.1 Actinomycetota bacterium | reverse complement strand
ACCTCGGGCATCCTCCGGCGCACGAGCGCTCGCGCAAGGTCGCCGAGGGAGTGCGTCGTCGGGATCGCGTGGAGCGCCTGGCCCGACGGAAGCTCGACCACGCGAGCGTCGTCGAGCGACGCCCAGCGCTCGCCTTCGGCCAGGTACGGCGGGCGTCGAGCCCGCATCGTGCAGTCGACGTACCCGAGCGCAGCGCACGCCTCCGCGACCTCGACGTCGGTATACCACCCGCCTCCGCAGAAGAGCGTCGTCGTGAGACCAAGCTCGCGCATGCGCTCTCCTTCCGCCCGCACGTGCTCACCCGTGCCCGCGCCTGTCGGCCGCGCGTGGTCCGGCGCCGTCCAGTGGGTGTGGTGCCCGACCGGGCCGAGAGCTGCAGCCTCACGGGCGCGCTCGACCCACGTCGTCTCGTCCTCCCCCGCCTCGGCGTGCGGCGGCCGCATCAGCGCCGCGATCCGGAAGCCGCCGGGGCGCGAGCGCTGCAGCGCCGTGAGCCGAGCCCAGACCTCGTCGTCGAGCGGTCGCTCAACGTGGCAGGAGACGACCGCGTAGCGTTCCCGGCTCACCTTGCGCCGACTGTACCGCCATCCCTTCGTCGTGCTCGCGGTGGCCGCAGGGTTGCCACGCCTGGCGGCCCTTCTGTCCGAACGGGACCGGATCCTCGCCGCGTACACGGACAAGAGCGACGACTTCGCGCAGACGTTCCTCGCGAGCGGGACGTTCGGCTTCATCCCCGGGGTTCCGTCCGCGTACACGCAACCGCTGTACGGCTTCTTCCTGATCCCGATCTACTGGGTCGATCGCTCCTGGGTCACCGTGGGGGCGGCGCACATCTGCGTCGCCGTCCTCACCGTGTGGCTCGTCTACGCGATCGGCGCGCGTGTGGCGTCGCAGGGCGTCGCCCTCGGCGGTGCCCTGCTCGCCACCCTCCACCCGTACCTCGTCTGGCACGACGTCCATCTCAACAGAGAGATCCTCGACCAGCTGCTTGCCGCCGCGCTCGTCCTCGTGGCGATCGTCGCGGCGGAGAAAGGACGGTCCCTCTGGTGGGCCGCGCTGCTGGGCACGGTCCTCGGGGTCGCGATCCTCGGCAACGCGCGACTCGTCGCGCTGCCGCTCGTCCTCGGCATCTGGCTGATGGTGCGGCTCGGGTTCGCGCAGCACGGGCTCGCCGCGCTCCTGGTCGTGTGCTCGTGTGCTGCCCTCGTCCTCGCACCATGGGTCGTCCGCAACCGCGTATCCGTGGGCTGCTTCGCGGTGACGACGGACTCGCGAGCGCTGTGGAAGGCGAACAACCTCGCGACCTACGACGTGCTCGCCCGCGGCGGCTGGATCGACGACGTGCCGCCCTATCCGGGAGCGCCACCGAGCCCGCAGGACGCGGGCCAGATCTATCGCGAGACGGGCAGGATCGTGAAGGTCGACGAATGCGCGCAGATGCGCTTCTTCCGAGACAAGGTCGTCGACTTCTGGCGCGAGCACCCCGGCGAGAAGGCCCGTCTCGCCGGACAGTCCGTGCGCCTCCTGTGGCAGCCGAACGTCCTCGAGACGGAAGGACGCCCCGGAGCGGGCACCTGGCGCGACGACGCGCGCAGCATCGTCGAGCCGATCTTCATGAGCGTGCTCTACGCCCTCGCCGTCGTCGGGCTCTTCGCCCTGCCCCGCAGCTTCGTCGTGCTCGCGCTCGTCCTCCTCGGCTACCAGACCGTCGTCGCGATGCTCTTCGCGGGCGCAACGCGGTATCGCGTGCCGTGGGACTTCCTCATCGCGATCATGGCAGCGGCCGGAATCGGAGCTCTCGCGCGCTGGCGGGGACGGCGCCGCTATCCCGCGGGCGCAAGCGCACGCACGTAGAGCTCCTCCACGCGCTCGACACAACGCTCCGGCGTGAACTCCGCGAGGGCGCGGGCGCGGCCCGCGCTCCCCATCGCGGCCGCCTTCGCCAGGTCCCCGGCGAGGGCGACGATCGCCTCCGCGAGCGCCTCTGCGTCGGACGCGGGCACGACGAGCCCGGTCTCGCCGTCGGCGACGATCTCCGGCAGCCCGCCGACCGCGCTCGCGACGACGGGCCGCGCGCGCTCCATCGCCTCGAGCGCCACCATCCCGAAGCCCTCGCCTAGAGAGGGGACGACCACGATCGCGGCGTCCTCGATCGCCACCTGGACCGGGGAGACGAAGCCGAGGAAGCGGATGGCGTCCGCGAGCCCGAGCTCCCGTGCGTAGGCCTTGAGCGCCGGCTCGAGCGGCCCGCGGCCGGCGAGCTCGAGCGTGACGTCGGGGACGCGTGCGCGCGCCTGTGCGAGAGCCCGCAGGAGGACGAGGTGGCCCTTGATTGGGATGAGGCGGCCGATGCAGAGGAGACGAGGGCTCGAGCCGGCGTACGGCGCCGTCTCACCGTTCGGAGAGATCCCGTAGTGGACGATCTCGAACGCCTCCTCGTCGAAGCCCTCGGTCTCCGCGAGGTACTGCGCGAGCCCGCGCGAGATCGCGATGTGCACGTGAGCGAGCGAGCCGACGGAGCGATCCGCGAACCCGAACCAGCGGCCCTCGCGAAACTCGTTGAACCCGTGCTTCGTGGAGAGGCGTAGGGGAACGCGCGCGACCGAGCCGGCGAGCTGACCGTAGACGTCCGCGTGCACGAGGTGCGTGTGCAGGACCAGAGGCCGCAGCCGGGCGAGGTACGCCGTCACGTCTGCGAACGCGACCGGGTCGACGTCCGCGCGCAACCGGACGTCGTCGAGCGGGACGTTGCGCGCGCGGAGCTCGTCCGCGAACTCCCACGCCCCCGGCTCGTCCTCGTGGAGCATGAGAAAACGTACGTCCCACCCTCGCTCCCGCAGATCCGGGAGAAGCTGCAGGAGGTGTGCTTCCGAGCCGGAGATCCCGGCCACCTTCTGGACGTGGAGGACGACGCCGTCGGTCACGAGAGCCCTGCCGCGTCGAGGATGCCACGGGCCCAGGACCGCACGGAGTGCCCTGCGGCGACGCGTTCGCGAAGCCGGCGCCCGAGCGCGGCCCGCTCCTCGGCGCTCAGGTCGCCGAGCGCCTGGATTCGCTCGGCGAGTGCACGAGCGTCCCAGCGCACGAAGCGCTGCTCGGAGTCGAGGAGCCCGTCGAAGATCGGATTCGAGGCCAGGACGGGAAGGCACGACGCGGCGGCCTCGTACACGACCTTGTCCGGTGCGCCCGGGCGCATGTTGTTCACGAGCGCATCGTGGCTTGCGAAGAGCGCGGGGATCTCGGCTCGGGGAATCGGGTCGCCGACCGTCACGCGTCCTTCGAGGCCGAGCTCGTGGACGAGTTGCTCCAGCTCGGCGCGATGCGCCTGCTCGTCCTCGGAGAGCGTTGGCCCGTGGACGTCGAGGGTCGTGCCGTCGCCGGCGAGCGGGACCGAGGCGACCACGACGTCGAGCCCCTTCGCCGTCGAGTAACGCCCGAGCGCGAGCAGACGCATTCCCTCCCCGTCGCGAGGAGGCGCGCATCGAAACTCGTCGAGGTCGATCCCGTGTCCGATCGCGCGGAGCTTCCTCGACGGGAACGGGAAGGACCGCTCGTCCACGGTCGTCACCGCGGTCGAGGCCCGCTCGGCGAGCTGCAGGAGTCTGCTCGACCGCCAGTGCGTGAACCACAGGACGACGGGCACGCCGAACGGTCGCACGACAGGGGCCGCGAGGACGGCGTAGATCGGGCACATGTGCGCGACGACCGCGCCGCCTCGCCGGAGCGCGCCCAGCTCACGGGCCAGGGCGGCCTCGAAGCGCGCACCCCGTCCGACCTTGAGACCCGAGCGGAAGGCGCGCACGCGGCAGTTGTCCGGGAGTACGCCCTCGACGGCCCAGTCCGCGAGCACGACGACCTCGTCGACGAGCTCCGCGAGAGCGCGGATCTTGGGCACGGTCGCGGCGAGCGCCGGATGGCGCGGGTCGACCTGCTGGGTGATGAAGACGAGCGTCGTCATGAGCTAGCTGCGGTGCGGCTCCGAAGCAGCCGCCTTGAGGGATCTTCGCGCGCCCGGAGATTCCGCGCTAGCGGATCTCCGGGCTGCGCTCTAGAAGAAGTCGAAATCGCCGAGCGTGAAGTGCCACGCCTCGGCGTGCGCGTCGATTCGGGCGCCGTCGCGAAGGGGCTTGCCGATGAACCGGAGCTTCGTGTTCGTCGGGGCGAAGCCCGCCCGCACGAGCGCGCGACGCTGGGCCCGTGTCGGCGGAGGAAGCAGCACGAGGGCGTCCGCACCGCCCTTGACCTCGGCCACGGCGCGCGACACGAGCGCACGCACCGCCCGTCCGTCCTCCGGCGCGGCTACGAGATCGGCGAGAAATCCAGCGGACACGCCGTGCTTGAACGTGTGGCCGACGATCGCCACGCCCGCGAGCTCGCCCCCGCGATAGGCGCCGAAGCACCGGTAGTCACGCGGCGAGTCGAGGTAGCGCCAGTTGAAGTACGTGGCGTCGCGGGCGAAGTGGCTCCCATAGCTCGACGCGGCTTGCTGTCCCAGCGCGTCCAGATCCGGCCCGAAGCGTTCGACGGCACGCACTTCGACGCCGTGAAGGCTCCATGCGTCAGCGCTCGGCGCTCGCAGGCCGCCGTGCTCGCCGGCGCGACCGAGCAGGTAGCGAACGACGCCGGCGGCACGCAACGGGCGCGCCCACATGCGCAGCCGCAGGAGATCGACCCAGCCGAGCCTGCCGACGAAAATCGGGTACGACTTCGCGTTGGGAAAGGTCACGGTCAACGGCGAGCCAGCCGCCGTCGCGGCATCCTCGTTCTCGCGCTCCAAGGTGGAGAAGACCCCTTGGCCGCGGTACCGGGCGTCCGTGGCAACGTTGACGGGGACCGCGAGGCGAGTCTCGACGCCGTTCAGCCGCGTCCTGAAGAAGCTCATCGCTGCCACGCCGACGACCTCTCCTCCGTCGACGGCGAGGGACACGATCCCCTCTCCGGCCGGATTCCGGTCGAACCACCACGCGAACTCCTCGTCGGTGAGCTGGGTCGTCCCGACGCGAGCGAGCAGCGACACGAGCGACGCCCGCCACTCCGGCGTGTAACGCACGACCTCGAAGCTCACCGGGAGCCGATTCCGAGGGCGCGGGTGACCGTTCGCCGGACGTACGTCCCGGCGACCGTGTCCTTGACCGAGAGCGGGTCGCACGCACCAGCGAGGACGAGCTCGAAGGTCCTCGGCGCGTACGGCTCGACGTTGTAGCGGAGCAGCTGGAAGCGGTCGGTCTCGGGTGTGTTCACGCCCGACACTGCCGAGAAGGCGAGCTTGTAGCCGGCCTGCTGGACGAGACTCGCGTGCTCCGGCCGGTAGTCGGCGCGCGATCCCTTGACGTAGGCGTAGGCCTCCACCTCGCGACCCAGGCACTCCTCCAGCCGGAACTTCGAGATCGTGATCTCACGGAGTGCCTCGTCGGGCCGCAGCTCCGCGAGCCGCCGATGTCCGATCCCGTGCGCCTCGATGCGTACCCCGCCGGCGTCGAGCTCGGCGAGCTGGTCCCAGGCGAGTGTGGGGTTGCGAATCCCTGCGCGGAAGAGCGGCTCCTCGTGGGGCAGGGGCCGCGAGTCGGACAGGTACGCGATCGGGACGAAGATGACCGCGGGGTAGCCGTGCGCGACGAGAATCGGGAATGCGTTCTCGAGGTTGTCGCGATAGCCGTCGTCGAACGTGATGAGCACCGCCCGCGGGGGGAGTGGTTCGCCGCGCACGTAGTGGTTGCGCACCGCCTCGAGCGACACCGGGACGTAGCCGAGCTCACGGAGAAGGGACATCTGCTCGGCGAACACGGCCGTCGGAACGGTGATCGGGTTCGGCCAGAGGTCGTTGACCTTGTGGTACATGAGGACGCGCAGCGTCCGGGTCGACTCGTCGGGCGTTCCGAGGCGGTCGACGACCTCGCCGGTCGTGCGGTAGAGCCCGTTCTTCACGACCTGCATGAGACGGTAGGCCTGCATCGCGTGAGTCTAGGCCGGACGCTCCGTGACCTCGTCGACCAGCTCGCGGATGCGCTCCGCGTACTCCTCCGGGGTGGCCAGCCACGGCCTGACGGCGACGCGACCCTCCGCGCCGAGCCTCTCCGCGAGGGCACGATCGGACAGGACGTCGGTGAGCGCATCCGCGAGCGCCGTCGGGTCGCCGGGAGGAACGAGGATGCCGGTTCGCCCGTCCTCGACGATGTCCGGGATCCCACCGACGCGGCTTCCGACGACGCCGCGGCCGCGACAGAACGCCTCGACCACGACGCGGCCGAGCCCTTCCGAACGGGACGGGAGCACGAGGACGGTCGACTCGTCGAGGGTTCGCGCGACCTCTGCCGTCGTGAGCCGCTCGGTCCACCGCGTCTGTGCCGGGAGCTCCGCGACGAGGGCCTTCGTCACCTCCGAGAGCGTGCCGCTCCCGACCAGATGCAGGATCGCTCCGGGTACGCGCGGAGCTGCGAGCCGCCACGCGTCGGCGAGCACGTCGACGGCCTTGTAGCGCTCGAGGACTCCGACGAAGAGCGCG
This sequence comes from Actinomycetota bacterium, assembly GCA_046725305.1. Classification (GTDB taxonomy): domain Bacteria; phylum Actinomycetota; class Thermoleophilia; order Gaiellales; family Gaiellaceae; genus GMQP-bins7. The sequence continues at coordinate 8,912 of JBKOYF010000077.1, read as the reverse complement.
ACCGGCTGCTCGGGCAGGGGCTCGGGTCCGGAGTCGAGGAACGGCTCGAGGTCCATGAACGCCGCGAACTCCGCGGTCGGCTCGGCGCCTGCCGAGCGCACGAGGCCGGAGGTGTACGCCGAGATCGTCCGCACGCCGTCGCTCCTGCGCAGGCCGTAGCGAGCGACTGCGTCCGCCAACGGCGCCAGCGTACGCCTCGACGAGGATCCGTATAGACGGGCCGGGGCCGCGGGGTCACCGTGGACGTCCACGACGACACGGGTCGGAACGCGTGCGAGTGCGCGTCCGAGGACGACGAGACCCGCCTCCTGCGCGCCCTGCGCGAGGACGGCGTCGGGCCGAAAGGCGCGGAGCTCGCGGGCGACACGCGTCGGCAGCGCCGCGTAGAACGCCGCCCCGTCGAGCGCACGCGGTCGGACGGGACGAACGAGGTGGAAGCGCGGGTCGGTTCCCCGGCCACCCTCGGCTGAGCTCGCGAGGACGCGCACGTCGAGCTCGGTCGAGAGCGCGTCGAACTTCCGCTCGAGCGAGGGTGAGAGCGGGAGCGAGTACCGCGAGCGGCTCACGAGCAGGAGCTTCTTCTTCACGACCTCGCCGCCCGCTCGAGCTCGGCCTCGATCTCTCCGAAGACCGAGGCCTCGGAGGAGCCGGACACGGAGGCCGGAGCCGCGGCCGACAGCCGCTCGCGCAGCTCGTCGTCGCGGAGGAACCGCGCGATCGCGGCTCTCAGCGCGGCTGGGTCCCGTGGCGGGACGAGCAGGCCGTTCTCGCCGTCCCGGACGACCTCCGGCACGCCTCCGACGGCGGTGGCGATCACCGGGCAGCCGACCGCGAGAGCCTCGACGACCGTATGCGGGAAGTTCTCCCAGGCGGACGGGAGCACGGACGCGTCCGCCGCGCGGAAGAGGCGAAGCACGCGCTCGCGCGGGACGCTTCCGACGAAGCTGACGCGCGAGTCGAGTCCGAGCTCGGCCGCGCGCCGTTCGAGCGCCGCGCGCTCGGGACCGTCGCCTGCGACCACGAACGTCACGTCGTCGAGCCCGGCGAGCGCGTCGAGGGCGACGCCGAGCGCCTTCTGCGGCCCGAGGCGCCCCGCGAAGACGAGCACCGCTCCGGAGACGCCGAGCTCCCCGCGCAGCTCGTCGCGGACGGGCATCGCCGGAACGTCGGGCGCAGGATTCGGTAGCACTGAGACGCGCTCTGGGTCGAGGCCCCACCGCAGAGCGACGTCGCGCAGGTACGCGCTCGGACAGAACACGTGGCGTGCACTGCGGAGCGCAGCGGTCCGCAAGGACCGTAGAGCCCGGATTCGCAGGCCGCCGCCGACGCGCTGGAACTCGTCGAGCGTTCCCGCGTAGCCCCCGCTCCTGGTCGCCCGCTCGAAGACCTCGTCCGAGACCAGCTTGACGACGAGCGGCCGACGCGCGAGCCGTGCACCCGCCGCGGCGCGTCGAACCATGCTCGTGGCGTATACGACGTCGGAGCGGCGCGCGCCCGCGCGGACGAGGAGCGCAGCGCGCACGTGCCTGACCGACGACCGGCGAGGAGCCCACGAGACCGGATACGGCCGGGTCACGGGCGGTGCGTCGGCGGTGGTCACGACCTCGACGTCGTGCCCCCTGTCGGCGAGGAAATCCGCGAGAGCGGGGGCATGGCTCGCGGGCCCGCCCGGATCGGGTGGCCAGATGCCCGACACGACCAGAACCTTCACGAGGAGAGAGCCGCACCCGTCGCACGTTCCGAGGCACGAACCTCGTCCCGGAGGCGCGAGAGGACGACGAACCACGCTGCCGCGAAGACGAACGTCGACACGAGCACCGCGACGGCGGCTCCCGTCGCACCCCAGCGCGCTCCGAGCACGGCGACGAGCGGGATCGCGACGATGGTCTCGAGCCCGTGCGTGACGATGCGCAACCGCGGGCGTCCCACGGTGACGGGCAGCGACTTCGTCCAGCCGATGACGAAGGACACCGCAGCGGCGAGCAGGATGATGCGTGCGGCGTCGACAGCTCCCTCGTACTCGGCGCCGAACACCGTCCGGACGAGCCATGGCATGGCGACGAAGAACACGGGGACGCCGACGAGCATCAGTCCTCCCGCCCACTTCGAGTAGCTGCGGACGCCGGCGAGGATGCGCGAGCGCTCGCCCAGCTCCCAGTCGCGCGTCTGCTCGGTCAGGAGCATGAGGCGCGCGGGGGAGCTCGCGGCGGCGAGGCCCGTCTGGGGCGACTGCGCGATCCGGAAGAGGCCGACCTGCGTCGGTCCCGACACGATGCCCAGGATCAAGGGAACGAGCGTCGTCCGCAGGGAGATCACCCCGGTCGCGAGGCTCGACTGGAGGACGAAGGAGCGCACCCCGGCGGCATCGCGCCCGAGCCTCTCCCAGTGCTCTGCCGGGAACCGGCGCAGCGCGGCCACGCCGGCGAACGAGATCGCGACGGTCGAGATCGCCTGCGCGACGACGATCGCGACGAGCGCGGCCGTCACGCCGCTCGGCGCCGCGACCACGATCGCGAGCAGACGCAGCGCCGCCGACCCTGCCTGGTACAGCCCCCGCAGGTCGTACCGGCTGTGCAGCAGGAGCGCGGTGGCACCGACGTTCTCGGGCGCCTGGACGAGCGGGAGGAGCGCGGCCGCGAGCAACGCCTTCTCCACGCCATCCTCCCCGAATACGTCGTTCGCGAACGGTGCGAACACGAGGAGGATGAGCGTCGCGAGCGCTCCTCCCACCACCTTCAGGACGAGCATCTGCCGGAAGAGGCGCCGGAGCTTGCCCCACTCCTCCGCCGCGACGTACCGGAACCCGTACTTCGTGAGCGACTCCTCCACCGTCAGGTCGAGGAGCACCTGGAAGAAGCCGACCGCGGCGAGCGCGGTCGCGAACACGCCGAACTGACCGAGGCCGAGCACACGTGCGGCGACGATCGTCCCGAGGATGCCGCACGCGACGGCAACGTAGATCCACGCGGCCGTCACCGACCGTCGGCGGAGAGCCCGTGAGGACATCTCGAGTCAGTCTAGGAGCGAGGCCAGACCCGACCGGCCCTATAGTGCCGCCGGTGGCGACACCGGCGCTCGACAGCACACGCTCGTCGACGGGCGTTCGGAGCCTCGTCGACCGCGACTCCCTCGGCGTTCTCGTGCTTGCAGCCGCGGTCCCGGCGCTCTTCATGCACGAGCGCTTCCAGCCCGAGCTCGCGCTCACGGCCGGCACGACGTCGGTGCAGGTCCGCCTTTCAGACTGGGCCGTGCTCGCCGTCGTCGTCGTCGCGCTCGTCAGCGCCGTCAGGCTCGGCGCGCGGCCGCTTGCGGCCGGTCGTCTCCTCTGGATCCCCGGAGGTCTGCTCCTCGGCTGGCTGACCTTCAGCTGCCTGCGCCCCGCGTCGACACGCGATGCGCAGTTCGACGCCCACCTCGTGAGCTTCCTCAAGTTCGTCGAGTACGCGCTCCTCGCGATCGCCGTTCCCCTGCTCGTGCGCAGGCGCCGCGACCTCGCTGTGCTCATCGGCGCGCTCGGCCTGTGGAGCGTCGTGGCCACCGGCGTCGCCGTCCTCCAGTTCCTCGGAAGCGACGTCTTCCTGGCCTCGACCGCCGGTTGGCGCTACCCCTCCTTCCTGGGCCGCCACGATCTCGCGGCGCTGTCCTCCGTGGCGGCGGCTCTCGGCGCGGCGCTCATCGTCGTCGGCCGCGACTCGGTCCCGCGGCCCCGCCTGCTCGCCGTGGTCGCGGGGGCGGGCGTCCTGGGCCTCGTCCTCGCCGGGTCGGTCGCAGCCGCCGGCGGCTTCGGCGTCGGCGCGGTCGGGTTGTGGCTCGCGGCTCGTCGACGGTTCGCGCCGACCCGACGGCAGACGGCAGCGCTCATGGCGGTCGTCGTCGCGGTCGCGCTGGGCGTGACGGCGATACGCAGCGCCGCGCTCGAGGACTTCCTGCGGTTCGTCGGGCTGCACGGGAACCGGCCGGCGCAGGGGGTAGAGAGCTACTCGCAGCGCACGGTCCTGGCCTACATCGGGCTGCGCATCTTCAGCGACAACCCGGTGCTCGGCGTCGGCTGGCAGCGGTCGTCGCGCCCCGACGTCTTCGAGCAGTACGTCCCCGACGCACGGGCGCGCTTCCCCGACGTCGTGGATCTCGCGTTCCCGGCCGAAGGGCGCGAGTGGGGCGTCCAGAACCTCTACATCCAGATGCTCGCCGACGCCGGAGTCATCGGTCTCGCGCTGGTGCTGCTCGTCGGGGCAGCGGGTCTCGTGCTGGCCCGGCGCGCCGCCGCGCGTGCCCCCACGCCCTGGGCGATCGGGGCCGGCCTCCTCGTCGTCTGCGCGGTCCTCACGCTCGCCGCCGAGTGGGCCTCGCTGGGGATCGTCGCGGGCATACCCCTCGAGGCCGCGACGTGCCTGCTCCTGGGCCTCGCTGCCGCGGGTGCCGCGGCCGTGGAGAATGAGCCGAGATGAAGGCACTGGTGACCGGCGGGGGCGGGTTCATCGGCTCGAACGTGGTGCGTGCGCTGCTCGCACGCGGCGACGACGTCCGCGTCCTCGACAACTTCGCGACGGGCAGCCGCGCCAACCTCGCCGGGCTCGAGCGGGACGTCGAGCTCGTCGAGGGCGATCTCCGCTCGTACGAGCGCGTCCACGCGGCTGTGCGTGGCGTGGAGGTCGTCTTCCACCAGGGAGCGCTTCCGTCCGTGCCACGGTCCGTGCAGGACCCGCTGACGACGACCGCGGTGAACGTCGAGGGCACGCTCAACGTGCTCCTCGCGGCCCGCGACGAAGGCGTGCGGCGCATCGTCAACGCGTCGTCCTCGTCCGTCTACGGGAACACCGGCAGCCTCCCTCGGGTCGAGTCCCAGGCGCCGGACCCGATCTCCCCATACGCCGTCGCGAAGCTCGCCGCGGAGCGCTTCTGCACGAGCTTCAGCCGCGTGTACGGCATGGAGATCGTGTCGCTGCGGTACTTCAACGTCTTCGGCCCGCGCCAGGACCCGACGTCCCAGTACGCGGCCGTCGTGCCTCGCTTCATCCGCGCGATCGCAGCGGGCGAGCCCGTAACCGTCTACGGCGACGGGGAGCAGTCGCGCGACTTCACGTTCGTCGACAACGTCGTCGGAGCAAACCTCCTCGCGGCCGACGCGCCCGGGATCGGCGGGGAGATCGTGAACGTCGCGACCGGCGGCTCCGTGACGGTGAACGCGCTCGCGGAGGCGATCGCCACGATGCTCGGCAGGCCGCTCGAGCGGTCGTACGAGCCGGCACGCGAGGCGGACGTGCGAGCCTCCTGGGCGGACGTCGGCGAGGCCCGACGCCTACTCGGCTACGAGCCGAGCATCGACTTCGCGGAAGGGCTTCGCCGAACGGCGGACTACCTGCTCAGCGGAAAGGAGTGACCGTGGGACACGCAATCAGCTCGATCGACGAGCTCGGCGAGGGATACGGCTTCCGCAAGGTGCGCCGAGCGCTCAGCGTGACGGCGTTCGGCGTCAACGCGGTCGTCTACCCACCGGGATACGAGGGCTTCCACCACTTCCACGACACGCAGGACGAGCTGTACTTCGTCCACTCCGGGGAGGCGCGCGTCGAGGTCGAAGAAGAGGTACGGATTCTCGGGCCTGGCGGCCTCCTGCACGTCGACTCGACGACGCCCCGCAAGGTCTCGAACGCGAGCGAGACGGACGATCTCGTCCTTCTCGTCGTGGGCGGCAAGGACGGCTACGTCGAGCGGGACGGCCACATGGTCGACGAGTCCGACGTCGCGCGGCGCGCGGCGTTCGGATCAGGCAATACGGCGTAGGTGCCCGGTCTCGTCTTCGATCGCGAAAGCGGCGTCGATCAGGGCATCGACCGCGCGGCGGCCTCGTTCGAGATCGTGCGGCGAGAGAAGGTCCTCGATCGTCCTGCGTAGCTGATTGCGCGGCATGACGGTGAGAAGGGTCGCCGCTCGCTCGACGAGCTCCGGCTCCGCTTCGTCGTCACCCGGCACGGAGACATCGGACGTCCCGTACGCCTCCAGCCGGGATGCCACCCCCGTCACCTGAAACTGCTCTGCATCTTGAGCTCGTCGTCGCAACGCGCTCACCCCTGTCGAGTTCCCTGTCTGAGTATCTCAGCCCGAACGGCCCGTTTCCAGGCGCGCACTCCTCAGGACGTCGAGGCGGTGAAGACGAGGTCTCGTGCGAAGAGCCGCGCGTTCAGGCGCGTATAGCGGCCACCGACGTACCTCAGCTCGACCTGCTCGAAGTCGCCGAGGAGCGCACGGATCCCGTCCGGCGAGAACATGCGTAGGTGCGTCGGGTCGTCCTCGGGCGGGCGCCCGCGGACGAAGCGCAGCCGGCTCTGCACGCGGAACGCGTTCGGCACGGAGCCGACGAGGACGCCGCCGGGACGGAGTACGCGGCGGATCTCCGCGACGAGCGCGTCGGGGAACCGGAGATGCTCGAAGAGCTCTCCGGCGACGACCGCGTCGAAGCTCGCGTCCTCGAAGGGGAGCCGTTCCTCGACGTTCGCCTGTACGGGCTCGATCCCGAGAGCGGCCGCCTTCTCGAGCGCCGCGCTGTCGACGTCGAGCCCGACGACCGAGTTGTCCTCGAGGAAGTGCCGCGTCAGCGCTCCCGACCGGCAGCCGAGGTCGAGGACGCGCTTGTCGCGCCCGATCGCCGCGCGAAAGAGCGGGATTCGCTCCGGGACGAAGACGAAGTCTCCCTCGTCACGCCGCGTCCGGTGGTGCTCTTCGTAGCGCTCGGAGAGATCCGTCACGCCGAGCCGACCGCGGCCCCGCGGCCGAGCGACTCGATCGTCCGGCGCAGGCCGTCCTGGAGCGGGATCTCCGGCTCCCAGCCGAGGATCTGCTTCGCGCGGGTGATGTCCGGCTGGCGCACCTGCGGGTCGTCGACCGGGAGCGCCTCGTAGACGATCTCGCTCGACGAGCCGGTGAGCGCGAGGATGAGCTCGGCCAGCTCGAGGAGGGTCTTCTCGTCCGGGTTCCCGAGATTGACCGGCAGGTGCTCCTTCGACTCGGCGAGGAGCACGACTGCGCGAATGAGGTCGTCGACGTAGCAGAAGCTCCGCGTCTGCGACCCGTCGCCGAAGACCGTGACGGGCTTCCCCTCGAGCGCCTGGCGGAGGAAGGTCGGGATCGCCCGTCCGTCGTTCGCGCGCATCCGCGGGCCGTACGTGTTGAAGATGCGCACGATCGCGGTGTCGAGCCCCTGCTGCCGGTGGTACGCCATCGTGAGCGCCTCGGCGTAGCGCTTGGCCTCGTCGTACACGCCGCGCGGGCCGATCGGGTTCACGTTGCCCCAGTACGTCTCGGGCTGCGGATGCACCTCCGGGTCGCCGTAGACCTCGCTCGTCGAGGCGAGGAGGAAGCGCGCGCGCTTCCACTTCGCGAGGCCGAGGGCATGGTGCGTGCCGTACGAGCCGGTCTTTAGCGAGTGGAGGGGCATGCGCAGGTAGTCGACCGGGCTCGCCAGCGCCGCCAGGTGGTAGACGAAGTCGACGGGCTCGTCACACGCGATCGGCTCGATCACGTCGTGGTTGACGAACGTGAAGGCGTCGTCGCGCAGGTGCTCGATGTTCTCGAGCGTCGAGACGACGAGGTTGTCGACGCAGATGACGCGGTGGCCGCGCCGCAAGAGTGTCTCGCAGAGGTGGGAGCCGAGGAACCCGGCTCCTCCGGTGACGACTGAGGTCGGCATGGGTCTGATCGTAGTCGGCGCTCGCGCGCGCCTCCTTTCTACGACGTCGCCTCGCCTGCTCCTCGTCCCACTCCGGTTATCGTCGCCCAATGGCGGAGATGGAGTGGGATCCCGATCTCTACCTCAGGGCGATCCGGGTCGAGATTCCGCGCTTCGACGAGTTCCAGCACGCCGTCGCGGAGGCGACGCGTAACGTCGACGCGCGCTCCGTGCTCGAGTTGGGCGTCGGGACGGGCGAGACGGCGCTGCGGGTGCGGGTGCTCCATCCTCGTGCGTCGTGGACCGGGATCGACGCCAGCGAGGCGATGCTCGCGCACGCGAGGGAGGCGCTGCCGGACACCGATCTCCGGCTGGGCCGCCTGGAGCACGAGCTTCCGGAGGGCCCGTTCGACCTCGTCGTCTCCGCGCTCGCAGTCCACCACCTCCGCCCGGACGGCAAGCGCGATCTCTTCCGCCGGATCGCATCCGTGCTCGAGCGCGGCGGCTGCTTCGTGCTGGGCGACGTTGTCGTCCCCGAACGGCCGGAGGATGCGCAGATCGAGATCGACTGGGTCGTCGATCTCCCGGACAGCACGGCTGACCAGCTCTCGTGGCTCCGCGAGGTTGGATTCGTGGCCGAGGTGGTCTGGGCGCATCGCGACCTCGCCGTCGTCCGCGCGCACTTGTGGTCGAGCCGACGCGGTGGGGAGGAGCTGCGCTCCTCCCCACCGCGTCGTGGCGTGCCTTTGCCCTAACGCCGGCTAGGCGTGGACGCGAGCCATGATTCAGGTGAGATCTCGCGCAGGATGAACTCGTCGTAGCCGAAGAGCGTCGCGCTGATCGACGAGATCAAGCGCGCTCCGTCGAGCGGTGTCAAGTACCCCTTCTCGACAGAGACTTTCACCTCCTTCAGGAGGCGCTCACCTACCTGCCACTTCGGCTCTATCGTCGGTCCGAACTCGTTCGGCTTCATCGAAGCGAACTGTTGGACCATGGAGTGCGTGACCGTCGTTGCCATTCGATACCTCCTCGATGGTTGACGGTTACCGCTGGACCGTGCCCGCCGCGCACGGGGCTAAAACGCAGGAGGCTGCAATTTGCGGGTTTTGCAGCCAGTTACTTAACACGCCCTCCCCCGATCGAGGGAGCCGTCGAACCAGCGCTACTCGTCCAGATCGAGCCGCACGACGCCACTGCGGAGAGCGATCACCGCTCTACCGCAGATCCTTGTTCGCCTCCATGTCGA
>JBKOYF010000068.1:0-7050 GCA_046725305.1 Actinomycetota bacterium | reverse complement strand
CAGAACCGCCGGCGCGAGCGTCGGATGTACCAGTTCGAGACGTCGTCGACGAAGGCCTCGTACGCGCGAACGACATCGACCGTGAGCCAGCTCTCGTAGGCCGCCGTCGCGTCCGCCACGAGCGCATGCGTGCGCTCGACGAGCCAGCGATCGAGCGGCTCGAGCTCGGCGTCGAGCCCGTCCGCCAGGTCGGCGTAGGCTGGCTCCCAGCCTTCGATGTTCGCATAGTCGACGAAGAACTTGCAGGAGTTCCAGAGCGTAAGCAGCTGCCGCTGGATCTCGTGCGCCGGGCTGTATCCGAAGAGGAGGTTCTGACTCGGCGGCTGCGAGCAGTACTGCCAGCGCATGACGTCGGCGCCCATCCGCTCGAGCGCCTCGTCGACCTCGATCGCGTTCCCCCACGAGCGGTGCATCTCGCGGCCCGTCTCGTCCAACAGCTTCTCGTATGTCAGCACGCGCCGGTACGGCGAGCGACCGACGAGCGTCACGGACATGAAGGAGATCGAGTAGAACCAGAGCCGGATCTGCTCGCGCATCTCGGAGACCCAGTCGGCCGGGAACCACTCCTTCCAGTACTCGTGGTCGGGTAGGTCCGCCAGCGTAAGTCCTTTGGCCGCTCCAGTTCCGTACCCGGCATGCACGTTGTCGCCGCTCTCCCACCCGAGCGTCGACAAGGGGACGATGCCGGCGTCCAGCCACGCGTCGCCGACCTCCGAGACGCGGTGCACCTGCTCGTCGCAGTGCTCGCACCGGATGACCACCTCATCTATCCACGGCCGGTGCAGCTCCTGCAGCTGCTGGAGCCCGCCCACGGCTCGCTCCTCGAGTTCGGCTCGGGAGCCGATGACGGTGAGGTGCCCGCAGGAGCAGGGGTAGAACGGCAGCGGCAAGCCGAAGTAGCGCTTCCGCGAGATGTTCCAGTCGCCCATGTTGCGCAGCCAATCGTCCATCCGCTTCGAGTAGAAGCCGGGAGTCCATTCCACCGCCGCGTTCGCGTCGAGCATCGGCTGGCGGATCTCCTCGGCGGAGATAAACCAGTCGTCCACCACGCGAAAGACAAGCGGCGTGCCGCAGCGCCAACACGTGGGATAGCGGTGGACGATTCGGCCGGCGTCGAGCAGAAGCCCGCGGTGTCGGAGGTCATGGATCACCGGTTCGGCGACCTCGTCCGACGAGAGCCCGTCGAAGCCGTAGCCGGGCAGCATGTGGCCCGCCTCGTCGAGCGGAGCGAGCACCGGGAGCCCGTGGATCCGCGAGAGGTCGAAGTCCTCGGCTCCTGCTCCCGGCGCGATGTGGACGATTCCAGTGCCCTCGTCCAGCACGACGTCGTCCCACGGGATGACGCGGTGGACGACACCTTCTTGCGCCGGCAGATGGTCGAACGGCCCCTCGTACTCGAGGCCGACGAGCTCGCCGCCGAGCGCTGTCCGGACGAACGTCGTGTCGGGCTTGAGGGCGGTGGCCCACCACTCACCGGCGTCGGTGAGCCCGTACTGCGCGCTTGGGTTCACCGCGGCGGCGACGTTGGCGGGGAGCGTCCACGGCGTCGTCGTCCAGACTGTCAACGCCTCGTTCTCGCGCTCCTTCAGCGGGAACCGCACGAACAGCGACGGATGCTCCATCTCCTGGTACTCGCCCGCGAAGAGCTCGTGTTGCGAGATCGATGTTCCGCAGCGGGGGCACCACACCGTCGAGCGATGGCCTTTGTAGAGCCACCCGCGATCGTGAACCGCCTTCAGGAACCGCCAGATGTACTCGATGTTCGTGTCGGAGAAGGTGTAGTAGTCGCGGTCCCAGTCCATCCACATGCCGAGGCGCTTGGACTGTTCCGTGATGACTTCCGCGTACTTGGCGACGCGCTCTTTGCACCTCTCGGCGAACTCCGCGAGCCCGTACTCCTCGATCTCCCGCTTCGAGTTGAGGCCGAGCGATCGCTCGACCTCGACCTCGACCCATAGACCCTGGCAGTCGAACCCGTTCTGGTAGCGCTCGTCGAAGCCGCGCAGGGCCTTGTAGCGTTGGAAGACGTCCTTCAGCGTGCGTCCCCAGGCGTGGTGCACGCCCATGGGATTGTTCGCGGTGATCGGGCCGTCGATGAAGCTGAACTTAGGGCCGCGCCGGTTCTGCTTCCGGAGCTCATCGAACGTGTCCTCGCGCTCCCAGCGCTCGAGGATCTCGAGCTCGAGCGCGTTATGGTCGGGCTTGTCCGGAAGGGGTGTGAAGATCTCCGCCACGTGGAATCAGTCTAGGCAACCGTTTGGCAGGGAAGGATTCGGGCTCGCCGGGCGTTCAAGGACAAGGCATTTCGAATGAAAGACATGAAAGGAACAAATGAGTCTTATGGCACTTGACGTCACGGAAGCGACCTTCGAGCAGGAAGTCCTGAAGAGCGAGACGCCCGTCATCGTCGACTTCTGGGCAGAGTGGTGCGGTCCTTGCCACGCCGTAGCGCCGGTCCTCGAGAAGATCGCCGAGGAGCGAAAGGACGAGGTCAAGCTCGTGAAGGTCAATATCGACCAAGAGCAGAGCTTGTCGATGAAGTACGGGGTCATGTCGATTCCGACGATGATTCTCTTCAAGGACGGCGAACCCGCCGCCGCTGCAGTCGGTGCGCAGCCCAAGTCCGCGCTCGAGCGCTCGCTCGGATTCGCGGCCTGAAGCCGACGGCACTACCCGCGCAGCGCGTAACCTGATAGGAAGCTCTTTGCAGCGAATTTTTGTTCGAGGCTTCCCCCTCCCCCTCCCCTAACCGACGGGCCGGTTCGCCGGCCCGCGGTTCTTTCGCCGGTACCGTATTTCCGTGTCTCCACGACACGTCCCCGCCTCCGTGACCGAGCTCGCCCGCGTCGGCCTGTTCGCCGACCTTACGGGCGAGACGCTCGGCAAGCTCGCCGGCCGGATGCAGCGCGAGGAGGTGACCTCGGGGACCGTCCTCGTCCGCGAGGGAGAGCCGGGCGACCGGTTCTTCGTCCTCCTCTCCGGTCTCGCGGGCGTGTCGCAGTCCGAGCTCGGTGAGCGCCGAGTGCTCAAGGCGGGAGAGTTCTTCGGCGAGGTCGCACTGACGATGCACGTTCCGCGTACCGCCACGGTCACTGCGATGACGCCCTGCGTCGTCGCGAGCTGCGACGAGACGACGTTCGACGAGCTCGTGCGCCCGCTCTTCGCGGACGACGGCGACGACCCGGTCGCGGCGTAGGCCCTACCGGCCGAGCTCGCCGAGCACGGCGTCGGCCACGCGCGGCCACGCGTCCTTCGCCCAGTCTCCGAACTCCCGCGTCGTGAGCGCGGCGCAGGCGATCCCCGGCTCCGGATCGACCCACAGGAACGTCCCGCTCCCGCCGAAGTGGCCGAACGCGCGCGCCGACGTGCGCGCACCCATCCACGATGGCGGGCGCGTGTTCAGCTGGACACCGAGCCCCCAGTCGAGCGGGTCGAACCGGCCGTAATCGGGGAGCACGCCCGCGACGCCCGGGAACTGCACGCTCACCATCTCGTCGCGCGTCTCCTCGGCGACGAGGCGCGGCGTGAGGAGCTCCCGGCCGAGGGCGAGGACGTCGTCGAGCGAGGCGTGCATGCCCGAGCCGGGATCGCCGGCCGGGTCGAGGCCGATGCCCAGCGGGCGGCAGACGGCCTCTCGCACGTAGTCGACGAACGGCATCTGCGAAGCCGCGGCGACGTGCGCGGCGAGCACGCGGAACGCCTCGTTCGAGTAGATCCGCCGCTGCCCGGGCCGCGAGATCGGCTCCGTCCCCTCGAAGGGCAACCCGGACGTGTGAGCGAGAAGATGGCGGACGGTCGATCCGGGAGGACCGGCCGGCTCGTCCAGGTCGACGACGCCTTCCTCGGCGGCGACGAGGACCGCGAGCGCCGCCACCGGCTTCGACACCGACGCGAGCCGCACGACGCGTGCCGCGTCCCCGTGCGTGGACACCTGTCCGTCGCGACCGACGATCCCAGCTGCGGCGAACTCCACCGGCCAGGCGTCGATCTGGCGAAGTGCCTGCACGCGCGGCGATACTAGCCGGGTCGTGGAGCGACGCCTGATCTCGGGAACCGGCGCGTACGAGCCGATCGTCGGCTACTCACGCGCCGTCGTGGCGGGTAACCGGGTGCACGTCTCCGGCACCGCCGCGAACCCGCCCGACGGCTCGCCGCCGCCCGAGGACGTCTACGACCAGACGCTCCTCTGCCTCGACCTCATCGGAACGGCGCTCGAGCGGGCAGGGACGAGCCTGGAGAACGTCGTGCGCACGCGCGTGTACCTCACGAACGCGGACGACTTCGACGGTTTCGCGCGCGCGCATGCGGAGGTCTTCGGCGGGGTGCGGCCGGCGAACACGACCGTGCTCGCGGGGCTCTTCGATCCCGCGTGGAAGGTCGAGATCGAGGTCGAGGCGGTCTTGCCGTGACGGGAAAGCAGGCGTTTCCGCCCTCGATCACCGGGAACGGCTCCGAGCCGGCCGGCAGCGTGCTCGACCACACCTTCGGCGCCGGCGATCCGTACACCCTGGGCGTCGAGGAGGAGTACCAACTCCTCGACGCGGAGACGTTCGACCTCGTGCAGCACATCGAGACGATGCTCGCGGCGGTCACCGGGCACGAGCTCGAGGCGCGGATCAACGCGGAGCTCATGCAGTCGGTGCTCGAGATCGCGACTCCGGTCTGCCGCAACGCAGGAGACGTGATGGGCTGGCTCACGAAGCTGCGCGGATACGTCACGCAGATCGCGCTCGAGCAGGGCACGCGCGTCGGATCCGCCGGAACGCATCCGTTCAGCCTGTTCGAGAGGCAGCGCATCACGGCGAAGGACCGCTACCGCGCGCTCATCGACCAGATGCAGTACGTGGCGCGGCGGGAGCTCATCTTCGGCATGCACGTCCACGTCGCCGTGAACGATCCCGAGAAGGCGATCCAGGTCGTCAACGGCCTGCTTCCTCACCTCGCGCCGCTGCTCGCCCTCTCCGCGAGCTCTCCGTTCTGGCGCGGCGAGCCGACAGGTCTCGCATCGAGCCGGCAGATGGTGTTCTCCGCGTTCCCGCGCTCGGGGCCGCCGCCGCGCTTCCGCGACTACGCGGACTACGCGGCCGTGGTCGGCCAGCTCGAACGCTCCGGCTGCATCGCCGACTACACGCACATCTGGTGGGACATCCGCTTGCATCCCAGGCTGGGCACGATCGAGATCCGCATCTGCGACGCGGTGACGCGCGTGGAGGATGCCGTCGCCATCGCGGCGTACTGCCAGGCGCTCGTGAAGCAGCTCAGCGAGCAGTACGAAGCCGGTGAGGGGATCCCCTCGTACCACCGCATCCTCACGAGCGAGAACAAGTGGCTCGCTGCGCGCTACGGCCTCGAGGCGCCGGTGATGGATCTCGCGCGGGTCAGCAGGAACCGTGTCCCGGTCGCGCGCCTCATCCGCCGGACCGTCGCAGACCTTCGGCCGCACGCTCGTGAGCTCGGCTCGGAGCGCGAGCTCGAAGGCATCCTCGACATCGTCGGAAGGGGCTCGTCCGCCGACCGGCAGCTGCGGATCTACAGCGCCAACCGGGACATCGTGGAAGTCGCCCGCGGGATCGCGGACGCGACCGAGTCGCTCTCGTCGGGAGTCGGAGCGCCGGTCGAGTCGGCGCCGGCAGCGCGATGAGCAGTCTCCTCTCGCAGGTCATCCCGCTCGCGCTCGCCGCGGCGATCAGCCCGGTCCTCTTCATCCTGCAGCTGAACACGCTCACCGGCGCACGGCCGATCGCACGCGGGGCGTCTCTGACGGCCGGTGCCGCGCTCGTGCTCATCGCAGGCAGCACGATCGGAGTTCTCCTCGGGGGCACGGGGTTCTCGGACAGGGAGACGCTCCAGGCCGTCATCAACATCGCCTTCGGCCTCCTCCTGATCGCCGTCGGCCTGCGAGCGCTGCTGCGGCCGCCCAAGCCGAAGCCGGCACAGCCGAATGCCGAGCAGAAGCCGGCGAGCATCGGCCGGTCGTTCCTCGCCGGGGCGGGCGGCATGGCCTCGAACGTCACGACGTTCGCGCTCTACATCCCAGCGCTGGCGCTGATCGCCGGAAGCGGGCTGCCGCTCGGGCAGCGAGGGCTCGCTACGCTCGTCATCCTCGTGATCACGCTGATGGTGGCGTGGGTGCCGTGGGTGCTCGCAGTCGCAGTGCCCGGCGCGCCACGCGCCTCCTACCCTGGCTGGGGAACTGGATGACGGCGAACAACCGGTGGATCCAGGTCGTTCTCGGCCTCGGGTTCGGGATCTGGCTGCTCGTGAAGGGCATCACCGGCCTGTAACAACGAGCTTCTCGGTGTCGACGACGGCGAGCGTGGCCCGCCCGTGTCGGATCTCGAGCTCGCCTCGGACTCCGAGCTTGAGCCGGAGCCCCATCTGCTCGAGCTGCTTCAGCCGGATCGGGAGGTCGATGCAGTACGCCTCGCCCTCGGCCGTGTCGAGCGCGTGGACGAACGGCTCGTGGCCACGGGCGTAGAGCGTGTACGCCCAGCGGCCGTCGCGGCTCGTCCTCCGCGTGACGGGCTGACCTCGCATCGCGACCTCGTCCTCGCGCCGATCGACGACCGGATCGGGATCGAGTTGTCCGTTCGCGGTGTCCAGGGACCGGACGCGGTAGTGAGGGCTCTGGCCGGCCGAGAGGTACTCGACGAGGTAGATGCTCGAGCCGTCCGGCGAGATCGCGTCGTACGCCCAGGAGCCCGGAAGCTCGACGGCACGCACCTTCCTGAGCGTCTTCGCATTCAGGACGACGAAGCGCGTCACGCCCTCCTGCCTGGGGGGAGGTCCGTACGACCCGAGGACGAGCGAGCGGCCGTCGCCGGACACGCCACCCGTCGATCCGTCCCACGCGACGATCGGCACGCCGTAGAAACCGCGCAGGACCGTGCTGCGGACGACGCGGCCGCTGCGGACCCCGATGGCGGCGACAACCGTCGATCTTGGCGTGGCAAGCGTGACGAGCGCCGGGCTCCACTCGGATCGAGGACGCCGCTTGCTCCCTGGACGAGTCCGGGCGCGTAGGGCGATCCGTCAGCCTGAGCACCGGGC
>JBKOYF010000019.1:0-2850 GCA_046725305.1 Actinomycetota bacterium | reverse complement strand
GAACAAGGTCGATCGCCTGAAGCCGTCCCACATCGCGACCCAGATGAAGGCCGCGGCCGCGCTCGGCGACTTCCACGCGCTCCATCCCGTCTCCGCGAAGACGCGGGAGGGCGTGGGCGAACTGCGCGACGATCTCGTCTCGCTCCTCCCGGAGGGCCCCGCGTACTTCCCCGCCGAGCAGGCAACCGATCTCTCGCTCGACGAGCGTGTCGCGGAGGTCGTTCGCGAGAAGGCGCTCCAGCTCACGCGCGAGGAGGTGCCACACGCCGTCTCGGTCGAGGTCGAGGAGATCGAGGAGCGGAGGCTGCGGGCCGTGATCTACGTCGAGACGGAGTCCCAGAAGGGAATCCTCGTCGGGAAGAAGGGCTCCATGGTCCGCGAGATCGGAACCCGCGCTCGGCCGGAGGTCGAGGCGCTGGTCGGACGCCGCCCGCTCTTCCTCGAGCTGCAGGTGAAGGTGCGGCCGAAGTGGCGCCGCGATCCGCGCATGCTCGAGCGGCTCGGGCTGTAGCCCGCACGGGACTACACTCGGATCATGGCCAGGGCCCCTGCACTCGTCGGCGGGTTCGAGCTGCCGTCGGGGCCGCGGCTCCCACGGATCGGCTCGGTTGACGCTGTCGCGCTCGAGGAGCGCGCGGCGACGCTCGCGAAGCGCTCGATCAAGCGCGAGTCGAAGGTGCAGGCCCTCGAGCTCGCGGTGCGGATGATGGACCTGACGACGCTTGAGGGCCAGGACACGCCGGGGAAGATCGCGGCCCTCTGCTCGAAGGCGATCCGCCCCGACCCGGTGGACCTCTCCGTCCCCTCTGTCGCCGCGGTGTGCGTGTACCCGAGCCTCGTCGGGATCGCGAAGGAACGTCTCGGCGGCAGCGGCGTCAAGGTCGCATCGGTCGCGACGGCGTTCCCGTCCGGGCAGTCGCCGACGGAGATCAAGGTGGCGGAGACCAGAGCGGTGGTGGAGCTCGGCGCCGACGAGGTGGACATGGTCATCAATCGCGGCGCGTTCCTCTCCGGGCGGTACGCGAAGGTCTACGACGAGATCGTGCAGGTGAAGGAGGCGTGCGGCGACGCGCACCTCAAGGTGATCCTCGAGACCGGCGAGCTCGGCACGTACGACAACGTTCGCCGCGCCTCGCTGATCGCGATCGCTGCGGGCGCGGACTTCATCAAGACGTCCACGGGCAAGGTGAGCCCTGCGGCGACCCTCCCGGTCACCCTCTGCATGATGGAGGTCGTCCGCGACGTGCATGCGGAGACCGGGCACGTCGTCGGTATCAAGCCTGCCGGGGGAATCCGGGCCTCGAAGCAGGCGATCCAGTACCTCGTCACGCTTTACGAGACGCTCGGCCCACAGTGGATGACGCCCGACCTGTTCCGCTTCGGCGCCTCCTCGCTGCTGAACGACGTGCTCATGCAGCTGCGCAAGGAGCGGACTGGGCGGTACCAGTCCGGCGATTACTTCACCATCGACTGATGACCCAGGTCGAGAAGCGCGAGTTCCACGCTCCCGCCACCTTCGAGTGGGACTACGCGCCGGCGCCGGAGGCGCGCGACATCGTCTCGATCCGCGAGCGGTACGGCCTGTTCGTCGGCGGGGAGGAGGTCGAGCCGAAGAGCGGCGAGTGGTTCGAGTCGATCTCGCCGGCGACGGAGGAGCAACTCTTCGAGGTCGCGCTCGCCGGCGAGGAGGACGTGCACCTGGCCGTCGGGGCCGCCCGACACGCGTTCGAGAACGGCTGGTCGGCGCTCGCACCGTCCGAGCGTGCGAAGTACCTCTTCCGCCTGGCACGCCTGATCCAGGAGCGCTCGCGCGAGCTTGCGGTCGCCGAGTCGCTCGACGGCGGGAAGCCGATCCGCGAGTCGCGCGACGTCGACGTCCCGCTCGCGGCGGCGCACTTCTTCTACTACGCGGGTTGGGCCGACAAGCTCGAGTACGCCTACCCGGGTCGGACGCCGCGGCCGCTCGGCGTGGCCGCTCAGATCATCCCGTGGAACTTCCCGCTGCTCATGCTCTCGTGGAAGATCGCCCCGGCGCTCGCGTGCGGCAACACCGTCGTGCTGAAGCCGGCGGAGACGACACCGCTGACCGCGATGATCTTCGCCGACATCTGCCGCCAGGCGGAGCTGCCGGCCGGCGTCGTCAACCTCGTCACGGGCGACGGCACGACCGGTGCGCACCTCGTGCGCAGCGACGGGATCGACAAACTCGCGTTCACGGGCTCGACCGAGGTCGGGAAGCTCATCATGCGCGAGCTCGCGGGACGCGACGTTCGGATGACGCTGGAGCTCGGCGGGAAGGCGGCGAACATCGTCTTCGACGACGCAGCGCTCGACCAGGCGGTCGAGGGGATCGTGAACGGCATCTACTTCAACCAGGGCCACGTCTGCTGCGCGGGCTCGCGTCTGCTCGTGCAGGAGTCCATCTACGAGCCCCTCATCGAGAAGCTCAAGCGCCGCCTCACGACGCTGCGAGTGGGAGACCCGCTCGACAAGAACACGGACGTGGGTGCCATCAACTCCAAGGCGCAGCTCGACAAGATTCGGGAGCTCGTCGCGAGCGGCGAGGACGAGGGCGCGGAGATCTTCCAGCCCGAATGCCGTCTCCCCGAGCGCGGCTACTGGTTCGTGCCGACCCTCTTCACCAACGTGGCGCAGAGCTACCGGATCGCGCAGGAGGAGATCTTCGGGCCTGTGCTGTCGGTACTCACGTTCCGGACACCGGAGGAGGCCGTCGAGAAGGCGAACAACACGCCGTACGGCCTCTCGGCGGGCGTGTGGACGGAGAAGGGCTCGCGCATCCTCTGGATGGCGCAGCAGCTGCGTGCCGGGGTCGTCTGGGCGAACACGTAC
>JBKOYF010000028.1:0-11006 GCA_046725305.1 Actinomycetota bacterium | reverse complement strand
GGACTCGGCCCGGTGGGCCGCAGCGGTCAGGTTTTCGGATGTGTCCGACGTCAGCGTCGGGATGGTCGTCGCCTCGTGCATTCACGCAGCACGTCGTTGCCGTGCCGCTCCTTCCGAGAGTTGACGCTCGCCTGATCGCCGGCGAGCGGTTCCTCTAGAGCATACCGCAGAGTCCGGGTGAGAACGGAACGTGTGTTACGAATGCGCGCCGTTCAGCTCGGCCAGGCGGCAGCCGACGACCCGCTCGGACACGCCCGTCTGGTCGAGGTGTTTCGTGATCCCACCGAGCCAGAACGGGAAGCCGGCGCCGAGGATGAGGCACGTGTCGACGTCTGCGGCCTCTGCGACCACCCTCTCCTCGAGGATATGCCGGACCTCGTCCGCGAGGGCTTCGAGCACGGCCGTGTGCAGCTCGTCGACGGTTCGCGGCGCGTGCTCGACGACGACGGGCTCTCCGCCCTCGGCGAGGCTCTCGAGCGTCGCCGAAAGCGGGTAGCGATCGGGCCACGCATTGTGGAGCGTGTGGCGCACGTGGTTCGCGACCTTCGGCCCGACGAGCTGGAGGAGGACGGACGGGGCCATCGGAAGCCCGAGTCGGAGCACCGCCTCGTCGGTCTCTTCGACGGTGTTGCCGTGGTCGAGTGCATCCGTCACGACGGCGCCCTGTCGACCGAGGAGGCGGTTCACGACGAACGCGGGCGCGTCTCGTACGAGTACGCCTGTCTTGCGGAGTTTGTTCGTCACCGTCCAGGCCGTCGCGAGCGAGACATCGTCGGTGCGCGGCGTCCTGGCGAGCTCGACGAGCGGGAGCACCGCGACGGGGTTGAAGAAGTGCATGCCGACCACACGTTCCGGATGCTCGAGGTCGTCGCTCATCTCGGTGACCGACAGGGAGGATGTGTTCGTCGCGAGCACGCACTCGGGCGAGACGACTCGCTCGAGCTCCGCGAAGACCTCCTTCTTGACGGCCAGCTCCTCGAATACCGCCTCGAGGACGAGGTCGCAGCCGGCGAAGATCTCCCAGCCCGTGCCGCCGCCCACGAGCGAACCGAGGAACCTCGCCTTGCCCTCCGCGAGCCGGCCGCGCCGCACGAGGTCCGCAAGCTCGTCGTGGATCCACGCGATTCCCTCATCGACCTGCTCCTGTGTGAGATCGCGCATGACGACCGGAATCTCGAGACGTCTGAGGAAGAGGAGCGCGAGCTGCCTTGCCATCAGGCCTGCGCCGACGACTCCGACGCGCCGCACGCCCCGCGGCTCGGCTTCGGGCAGGCCGACGCCACGCTTCGCGCGACGCTCGACGAGATCGAACGCGTACACCGACGCCTGCGCCTGTGGCCCCGGGAGGAGCTCCGCGAGCGCGTCCTCCTCGGCCTCGTATCCCTTCTCGAGCGACCAGCCCGCGGCTCCTTCGATGAGGTCGAGCGCGCGATACGGCGCAAGCGCTGCACCATGCACCTGGCCGTCGAGGCGCGCACGGGCCTTCCGGCAGACCTCCGCGACGTCCCCGAGATCGGCACGAGGCAGCTGCTTTCCCTCACCCTCCTCGACGCGGTCGAGCAGGAACGCGAGCGACTCGTCCGCGAACTCGACCGGGTCGAGCAGGGCATCGGTGAAGCCCGCCTCGTGGGCCTGTGCGGCCGTGAGCATGCGATTCTGGCGGAGCGGGTTCTCCACGATGAACGTCACCGCCCGCTCCGCGCCGACGAGCCTCGGCACGAGCTGGGTGCCGCCCCAGCCCGGGATGAGGCCGAGAAGCACCTCGGGGCACGCGAAGTGCCGTACCGACGAGGAGATGGTGCGGTAGTCGCAGTGGAGCGCGATCTCCACGCCTCCGCCGAGCGCCGCGCCGTTGACGGCCGCGACGGTTACGAAGGGCAGCTCGCGGATGCGTCCGAAGAGCTCGTGCCCTGTCCGACCGCCGAGCCGTGCTCGCTCGGCCGTGATCGCGCCGAACTCGCCTATGTCGGCACCGACAGCGAAGACGAAGGGCTTTCCGGTGAGGAGCATCCCGCGCCAGTCGCGCGACCGGAGCCGGTCGAGCACGCCCTCGAGCGAACGGAGGGCAGCCTCGCCGAAGGTGTTCGGCTTCCGCCAGTCCTCGCCATTGTCCATCGTCACGAGCGCGACCGGGCCTACCCGTGTGTCGATGCGCCGGAGCTTGAACTCGGTCGGGGGGCTAGCCACCGTTTCCGAGGTTCTCCCAGAGGACGGCGGCGCCCATGCCGAGCCCGATGCAGAGGGCGGTCAGCCCGTAGCGCGATCCCGGGCGGTCGCGGAAGCCTCGCGCGAGTTGCGCCATGAGCCGGACGCCGGTGGCCGCGAGCGGATGACCGCACGCGATGGCACCGCCATACGGGTTGAGTCGCGGGTCGTCGGGTGCGACGCCGATGCCGTCGCACCACGTGAGCACCTGGACGGCGAACGGCTCGTTCAGCTCGAAGAGGTCGACGTCCTCGATCGTGAGGCCGGCGCGTTCGAGCACCTTCTGCGTCGCGGGGACCGGGCCGAGTCCCATCAGCTCCGGGGCGACGCCCGCGTAGGCGAACCCCGCGAGTCGCATCTTCGGTTCGAGCCTGAGCTCGGCTGCCGCGGCTGCGGAGGTGATGAGCGCTGCAGTCGCCCCGTCCGTCAGCCCGGCCGAGTTGCCCGCGGTGACGCGGCCGCCTTCGCGAAACGGTGTCCGCAGGTTCGCTAGCGCCTCCAAGGTCGTGTCCGGGCGGAGGAACTCGTCGCGGTCGGCGACCGTCCAGCCCTCGTTCGTGAAGACGGACATCGGGACGACGATGTCGTCCATCACCCCGTCCTCCCACGCTTTCCCGGCGCGGCGCTGGGACTCGACCGCGTACGCGTCTGCCGCCTCCTTGGTCAGCCGCGGGAAGGCGTCGTGGAGGTTCTCCGCCGTCTGGCCCATCACCGCGGCGGACTCGTCCACGATCCGCTCGGCGACGAAACGCGGATTGAAGTCGACGTCCTCGCCCATCGGGTGGTGGCCCATGTGCTCGACGCCCCCGACCAGAACGACGTCGGCGGCGCCCATCGCGATCTCTCCGGCGCCCGCGGTCGTGGCCGTGAGCGCGCCCGCGCACATGCGATCGACGGCGAACCCGGGCACGCTCGTCGGGAGACCGGCGAGCAGGGCGACGTCCCGCCCGAGCGTCAAGCCCTGGTCGCCCACTTGCGCGGTCGCGGCGAACACGACCTCGTCGACCCGCTCCGGAGGGAGCTGCGGATTCCGGCGAAGGAGCTCACGGACGGCTTTGACGGCCATGTCGTCGGCACGTGTCCTGGCGAAGAAGCCGTCCGGCGTCGCGCGGCCGAACGCGGTCCGCACGCCGTCGACGTAGACCACCTCGCGGAGCTCCGGCACGGGCAAGACGATACTTCGGAAGCAATGGTCGACTGGCAGGATCGTGCCGAGCGCGCCCGCGCGCGCTTCGAGGACGGCGAGGCGCGGCTGCCCGAGGACGGCGACGAGCGTCAGCGTCAGCTGACCCGGATGGGGAACGCCGCGTGGGCGGCGGGCCTGTGCATGCTCATGCTCGGACGCCACGAAGACGCGGGCGAGTGGCTGCGACGCGCCGCCGAGACGTATCGGCGGAGCTGGCCCGACGCGCCGCCGGGAAGCTGGGGACGCCCGATCGGGGCGATGAAGTCACGGCTGATTGCGGGCGACCTCGACGGGGCCCGCGCCGATGCGGAATGGGCACTCGCAGCCGGTGCCGCCGGGTCGGAGAGCCCCATCGGGCGATATGCGGCCACTCTCGCCCACCTCGTGCGCGACGACGACGCCACGGCAGCGACGCTCGCCGAGGGGCTCGCCGGAGAGGGGGCGATCCCCCCGTCCGTGACGCGGTCACTCGCTGCACTCGCAGCAAGCGAAGCCACGGCGTACGAGGAAGCGGCGCGCGAGCTCGTGGCGGATTTCGAGTCGCGCACCGAGTTCCTCGAGGACGTTCCGGTTGCGGATACGGTGCTGGCGCTCCAGGCGCTCGCAGCCGCCCGCGGGATCTCCGTGCGGCTCGACTCGCCGCGCCTCCCAGACCGATGAAGACCTAGGGCTCGCCGGCGGCGAGCTCTCGCGCACGCACCATCGCTGCCTGGATGGCGTTGAGGAACGCGGCGCGCACGCCTGCCATCTCGAGCTCGCGAATCGCGGCGATCGTCGTCCCGCCGGGCGACGTGACCATCTCGCGGAGCTCGACCGGATGCATCTTCTCGTCGCGGAGCTGCTTCGCGGTGCCGAACATCGTCTGGACGACGAGCCGGGTCGAGATCTCGCGCGACAGCCCGAGCAGGATCCCGGCCTCGATCATCGCCTCGGCGAGCAACGCGAAGTACGCCGGCCCGGATCCGGAGACCGCGGTGATCGCGTCGAGTGCCTCCTCCGGTACGCGGACGACTCCGCCGAGATGGGAGAGCGCCTCCTCGGCGAGGTCGAGGTTCTCCTCGCTCGCGTGCGCGCCCGCGCAGAGCCCGGCGATTCCCTCGTGCACCGTGGACGGCGTGTTCGGCATCGCGCGGACCACAGGCACGCCCGGGGACAGCCTGCTTTCGATGCGCGACGTCGGGATCGCGGCGGCGATGGAGAGGACGGTCTGCTCTGGGAGCAGGAGCGTTCCGACCTCCCCGAGCAGGCTCTCGATGTCCTGCGGCTTCACGGCGATCACGACGAGTGCCGCGCCCGCGGCGGCATCGCGGTTCGAAAGGGTCGCGTCCACGCCATAGCGCTCGCGGAGCTCCGCCGCGCGCTCGGCGCGCCGTGTCGTGGCCGCGACCTCCGAGGCGTCGCGCCACCCCGACGAGAGCAGGCCGGAGATCAGCGACTCGCCGATGCGCCCCGCGCCGAGGATCGCAATCTTGCGCGGGTCGACCATTCGCGGAGTGTACGGCGGTCGATCAGGCAGCGCGGCGGGCGCTCGAGCGGGCGAGGCGTGCCCGATCCATGCTCGCCCCGGGCACGAGCCCGCGCTTGAACCCCTGGAGCAGAAACACGCTGGCGAGCCCCTGCCACTCGCCGTAGGGCGCGAGCAAGTCCGCGGTCTCACCCGGCTCGGGCCAGAGTCCTCTGACGGATGCGAGGAGCTTCACGAGGCCGAGGTCGTCCACGAGGCCCGCGTCGTAGCGGCCGAGACCCTGCAGCGCGACGACTCCGACCGACCAGGGGCCGATCCCGCGCTCGCGGCCGAGTCGTCGGAGCGCGTCGCTCCTCGCTCGCAACGCGTCGAGGTCGAGGGTTCGCGCGACGCGGGTGAGGGTCGCCGCTCTCGATGACGCGAGCCCGCACGCCGTCAGTCGCGCAGGGGAAAGACGCGCGAGCCGTTCCCTGCCGGGTGGGTCCTCTCCGCAGGCTCGGATGATCGTGCGCTCGATCTCGAGAGCCCGGCTCGCCTGCACGAGCTGCCCGCACACCGCGCGGACGACGGCATGGGTCACGGTCGCTTTCCTGCGCGGGCGCATGCCCCGCAGTTGGCGCACCGACGGGCCGAGGAGCGGGTCCCGGGCGAACGCCCTGTGGAACTCGCCCGTGTCGTCGTCGAGAGCGAGCATGAACCGCGACTGCTCGACTGCCCGGTCGCAGGATGCGCGGACGACGATCCGCCCGTCCTGGAGCTGCTGCGCCGAGGCCCAACGACCCCCCGGAAGGACGGCGTTCCAAGTGGCGCCTCTCGCGGTCAGTCGAAGGGAGTACGGACCGGCCGCCCGGAGCACCGCTTCGACCATCGGCGCAGCCTACTGGCCCCCGCGGACCCGATACTTCCACGCGTGCGGCTCGTCGACGCGATCTCGCTCCGGTCCCGGAGGCGGAAGCTGCAGCTGTTCCTCGACGAGCTCCGCCCGACCTCCGAGACCTCGGTCCTCGACGTCGGCGCGGACGAGCTCGGCTTCGGCGAAGGGGACGGATGCGGGACACTCAACTTCTTCGAGGAGCTCTACCCGTGGCCGGACCGGATCACCGCGCTCGGCCTCCACGAGGGCGAGGGCTTCCGTGCCCGCTATCCGGGCATCCGCTACGTCCAGGGCGACGCGTGTGCGCTCCCGTTCGCGGACGGTGAGTTCGACGTCGTCTTCTCGAACGCCGTGATCGAGCACGTCGGCGGCCGCGAGCGCCAGCGTCGGCTCGTGTGGGAGGCGATCCGGGTCGGAAGGCGCGTGTTCATCACCACCCCGAACCGGCGCTTCCCCGTCGAGGTGCACACGCGGCTCCCGCTCGTCCACTGGCTCCCGGACGCGATTGCGCATCGCGCGTACCGTGCGGCGGGGAAGGAGTTCGCGACCGACATCCACCTCCTGTCCCGGCGGAGCTTCGAATCGCTCTTCCCGGGGCGCGTCCGGATCGTCGGCCTCGGGCTCACGCTGGTGGCGATCGTCGATTAGCGCCCGCCGCTTCATCGGGGCGGTCTTCGCCCTCCTGGTCCTCGGCCTCACAGTGCACAACCTCGTCATGGCGCAACTGTGGGACCTCGGGGTTCGCGGGACGGCTCTCGACGTCGTCGCGGCCTGGAAGGAGGGCCTGCTGCTCCTCGCCCTCCTCGTCGTCGCGTGGCACGTACGGCATCGGCCTGCGGTGGTGGCGGCAGACGTCCTCGCAGCCACCTACGCGGTCATCGTCGTCGTCTACCTCGCGATCCCGCAGCACCTGCTCGGCGGAGACGCGACCGGGCGTGGCGAGCTGCTCGCGCTCCGCCACCACCTCTTTCCCGTCGCGGCGTACGCCCTCGGCAGGCTCGCCTTCGTCGCCTGGGGCGAGCGCTCGCGGCTGGGCGGCCTCGTCGCCCTGTCCGCCCTCGTGGTCGCGGTCGTCGGGCTCGTCGACCTCGCGTTCGTCTCGCTCCAGGCCTGGCGTGACTCGGGAGTTCCGGGCTGGTACCGCGAGCAGCTCGGGCTCGATTACGAGGGACTTTCAGGGCTGCCCGAGAACTGGGTCTACAACACCGGGAACGAGGAGAACCCGATCCGCCGGCTCGTCTCCACCTTCCTCTCCCCGCTCGCGAGCGCGTACGTCCTCGTCGTCGCGCTCGTCTACCTCGCAAGCCGCCCGCTCCGCTGGTGGTCCGTGCCGCTCGGGTTGCTGCTCTTCGTCGCCCTCCTGTACACGCACACGCGCGCCGCGCTCGGAGCACTCGCCCTCGGGCTCCTCGTGCTGGCGCTCACACAGCGCCGCCTGGCACCTGCCGCCGCCGCCGCCGGAGCCGTGGCGGTTGCGGCCCTGTTCCTCGTCGCCTACCCCACTCTCGGGCCGTCGACGAGTTACACGCAGGAGGAGCTCGAGTGGCTCCGCCAAAACGCGCAGGAGCGCGGCGCCACGAGCGGTGACCCCTTCGCCGGCAACGAGTCGTCGACGGAGAGCCACCTCCGCAACCTGCGAGAGGGAGTGAGGGTCGTCCTCCGTCACCCACAGGGCTACGGCCTCGGCAATGCAGGCGTCGTCGCGAAGCGCACGGGCGTCGAGGTGCGTGCCGGTGAGTCGACCTACACGGAGCTCGGCGTAGACGTCGGCCTCGCGGGCGCGCTCGCGTTCGTCCTCTGGAACCTCGCACTGCTCGCCGGCCTCTGGCGACGGGAGGCGTGGCTCGCGGCGGCCTTCGTGACGGTCCTCGCGATCGGGCTGCAGACCGACGTCATCGGGATCCAGTGGCTCGCGTTCACCGTCTGGGCCGCGGCCGGGATCGTCGTCGGGCGGCCGCGCGCTCCGGCGGCAGAAGACGTCGAGGTGACGATCAGCGCGTGAGCACGGACCCGCGTGTACGACTCACGACGGGTTCGACCTCAGCGTCTTGACGATCGAGGACTCCGGGTGAGCGGAAGCCCTGCAGCACGTCACACGACCTGGGCGTCGAGCTCATGAAGGATGCCGCGAGCCTCCAGCAGATCCGGCGTCTCGAAGCCTTCCGTGAAGTCCTCGTAGATGCTGCGTAGCTCCTCGACCACGTCCTCCGCGGACCCTGACGCGGCGCTGATGCGAGTCAGTCTGGTCGCGGCTCGCAATTCGGGCATGCGTGCCCCCAGCTCCTGTGCGGCCACAAGAGCACTGCGAAAGCTGGACTCGGCGCCGTCGACGTCTGCCGATGCGAGAAGGAGGTCACCCTTGAGCAGCGCGAACTCGGGATAGAGGATGTCGCCCGCCTTGGTCATCTGAATTGCCGGTTCGATCAGGTCGAGACCGAGGGCGGGCTGGCTCGCGAAGCCGAGTCCGCTCGCTCGGATCGACAGGAGAAGGGGCCAGAACACGGGCGGTGTCTTCAGTCCCTCGTACAGGGCGACGCCTTGCTCGGTGCGGGCGAGTCCTTCTTCGGGCCGACCGAGTCCGGTCATGGCGACGCCCTGGAGCGCCAGGGCGAGCGCTCTCCAGATCCGGTAGTCGTGCTCCTCCGCGACGTCGAGCACGGCGACCGCCCGTGCCTCGACGAGCCCCAGGTCTCGTCGCCAGAGGTCGAGGACACCGACGTGGAAGTACGCATAGGCGAGCGTGAACGGATGTGCGAGCTGCGTCGCGAGCTCTACCGCGCGTGCGGCACGCTCGGCTGCACGGTCTGGGTAACCGAGTGTCCAGAGCACGAGCGCCGACGTCGTATGGGAGACGACGCCGGGGCTGGGACCGAGCCGGAAACGGCTCCGGGGATAAGCGAGAGGGTCGTAGAGCGTAATCGCGCGATCGAGGTGATCCAGACCGCTCGAAAGGTCGCCCAGGAACGCGAGACTCGATCCCAGCACGAGATGGCCCTCGACCAGGAGATCTGCTTCCCCGTGCTCCTCGGCAAGTCCCAGGAGCTCGCGGCCGACTGCGGCGGTCTTGTCGAACTCCCCGCGATAGAGGTAGAAGCTGGCGAGACTGCGTAACACCGGAAACCGTCTCGGCAGCTCACCCACTTCCTCCGAGAGGGCGAGTGCCTGCTCGTAGGCCTGCTCCACCTCCGCCGTATAGCCGCGGATCGCCAACAACCCTCTCGCCAGGCTGGTCCGGAGCGTGATTTCCTCCCGAGCGCGTTCTGGCGTCGAAGGAGCCGTGGAGAGCACACCGAGGAGATCGGTCGCCAGCTCGACAGCCGCGTGATACCAGCCCCGCGCGTCGTAGAGGACCCAGAGACCGTCGAGCAGCCTGTCGAGTTGCTCCAGGTCGCGGGCGGCGACCCAGTACTTCCACGCTGTGAGCAGATTGCCGGATTCGAAGGCCAGCTCGTCGAGCGCGTCAGCTCGCGCGGATCCATGGAGCTGCGTCCGTTTTGCCTCGGCGAAGTCTGAGAAGTACCCGGCATGAGCTCGGCTTGCCGCGTGCGCGAGCTCGGACGACTGCTCGAGTTTCTCGGCGGCGTACTCGCGGACGGTTTCGAGCATCCACAACCGCGTTCGTTCCGGGAACTCCGTGATTCGGACAAGGCTCTTGTCCACCAACGACGAGAGGACGTCGACGACATCGATGCTCCCCAGCGCGAGACGTTCGACGACTTCCTCGACAGATTCGACACGCGCTGGCGAGAAGAGCGACAGGAGCGCGAAGACGGCTCGCTCGTCTTCGTCCAAGAGGTCGTAGCTCCACTCGATCGTCCTACGGAGGGTCTGCTGTCGCGCGGGAAGATCGCGGTGGCCGCCGCGGAGAAGCTCGAGGCGGGTTCGCAGGCGGGCATGAAGATCGTCGAGGGAGAACAGCTTCAGGCGCGCTGCGGCCAGCTCGATCGCAAGTGGCAAGCCATCGAGGCGCGCGCAGATTTCGGCCACCTCAGCGGCGTTCTCGTCGTTGAGCGCAAAACTCGGGCGGGCTTCGCGGGCCCGCTCCGTGAACAAGCGCACCGATTCGTACGCGGCAATTGCATCGGCGGAGGCGCGGACGACTCCGTCGTCGGGGACTGAGAGAGTCGGCACCGGAAAGAGGTGCTCGCCGCGCACGCGAAGCGCTTCGCGACTCGTCACCAGAATCTCGAGCTGCGGGCAAACCTGGAGGAGGTCCACGACACCTTCGGCGGCATCGATGACGTGCTCGAAGTTGTCGAGGAGCAGCAGCATGTGGCGGGCCGGCAGCTCACGCTTCAAGACCTCGAGCGGGTCCTCGTCGCTCGTCCGCGTCACGTCAACCACCCGGGCGATCGCCTCGAAAGTGTCATCCGCGTCACGGGCGGCAGAGAGGTCGACGAAGAAGACACCATCTCTGAGGCGGTCGATCTGTTCGGCGACGCCCTGGAGGGCCAGTCGAGTCTTTCCGATGCCGCCCGGCCCGGTGAGCGTCACGAGCCTGATCCCCGGCGCGTCCAGGAGGTCGCGGACGGTCGCGAGCTGCGCCTCACGACCAACGAACTCGGATGTCTGCGTGGGCAGGTTGTTCGGTCGGTGAGTGAGCGTCGCCAGCGGCGGGAAATCGCTCGCAAGCGTGGGATGAACCAGCTGGTAGACGTGCTCTGGCTGGGAGAGGTCCTTGAGGCGATGCTGGCCGAGATCGCGAAGTCTGGCCTCACGAGGCAGACCCCGCTTCACGAGATCCGCTGCTCGCGACGAGAGCAAGACCTGGCCTCCGTGGCCGGCCGCCATGATCCGCGCTGCGCGATTTACCGACGGGCCGTAGAAATCGCCGTCGCGCAGCTGCGCCTCCCCGACATGGACTCCCATACGTACGCGCAGGGGCCCGGTCTCGGGCCACGTCTCGTCGTGCAGAGCCTGCTGCGCCCGCAGGCATGCGCTGACGCCGTCCGATGCGGATCGGAAAACCGCCATCAGGCCGTCACCGGTGATCTTGACGACACGCCCGTGTGCGCCCTCGACGGCCTCCCGCAGGATCGCGTCATGGCGCTCCATCGCGGTCTTCATGGCGTCGGGGAAGCTCTCCCACAGCCGCGTGCTCGACTCGAGGTCCGCGAACACGAACGTCAGGGCTTCGGGCGAGGTATCACCGATCATCGCGCCCACGCGAGTATATGGGTGGTCGTTCGCGTGGCAGATCCTCATATCGGAGCCTCATGCGTCGACTACTGTGGCGGCATGAGGGGCGTGGGAGTCGAAGGGCGGCACGCCTCCAC
>JBKOYF010000126.1:0-12701 GCA_046725305.1 Actinomycetota bacterium | reverse complement strand
CGAGGAGCTCCTCCTCGTCGTCGGGCGCCATGCCGTCGGTCGCCTCGACCAGCGCCTGCAGTTCCGCGAGACGGAAGGCGACCGCGTCGGCATCGCGCGTCAGCTCCTCGTTCCGTCGCCGCGCGGCGACGAGCTCGCGCGAGGCCAGCACCGCGTCGCGCCGTCGCTCGACCTGCTCCGCACCGCAGAATGCGTCGAGGACGTCGAGCTGGAACGACGCTCGTGCGAGCCGCCGCTGCTCGAACTGGCCGGACATCGCGATGAGCCGCTCCGCGGCAGCCGCGACGTCCTCGCGCGCGACTGCTCGCCCCCACGCGTACGCCCGTGTGCGGCCGTCGCCGAACACGCGCCTCGCGACGACGAGCCCCGCCTCGCCCTCGGGCCGCAGCTCCGCGAGCGCCGCGAGCTCGTCGCCGTCGAAGAACCCTGCCGGGACGTCGAGCTCCGCCTCGACGTAGGCCTCGGCGGCGTCCGAGCCGACCGACGATGGATCCGCCCGCGCCCCGAGCAGGAGCCCGATCGCCTGCGCGAAGATCGTCTTGCCCGCCCCCGTCTCGCCCGTGACGGCGTTCAGCCCGGGCGCGAACGTGAGCTCGGCCTCACGGATGAGGACGAGGTTCTCGATCCGGAGCCTACGAAGCACGGGCTCCCTCGGCGCTCGGCACACCGTGCATCACGACGCCGGACCGATCGCGCCGAGCTGGAGGAGCATGCCGAGGTCATCGCGTACAACCCAGTGCTCGGCAATCCGCCCGTTCGCCATCCGGTAGATGTGGACGTGCTCGACCGAGAAGCGGCGGCCGGCGGGTGTCGGAACGCCTCGGAACACCGTCGCTCCATACGTGCCGGCCCACCGGTTGCGGCAGACGACGAAGTCCCCGTCCGCAAAGAGCGAGAGAGTCGTCCAGTTTGAGTCTGGAACCGCGGCCATGACACCCTCGATCGCCCGTCGGAATTGGTCGAGGCCTCTCTCGGGCTCCCGGTCCGGCTGATGGTTGACGACGTCCGGGTCGACCAGGCGCTCGAAATCGATCGCTCCAGCGTTCCACTGCTCGTAGAACTCCCGAACGATCGCCATGCGCATGTCGCGCGTCACCGGCGGCACGCTACGAAGCAAAGCTCTGGCGATAGCGACGGACGAAGGTCGCCTCCGGGAGCGTCGCGAGGAGCGAGCGCGCCGCGGCGATGCGCACGACTGCACGCTCCGCCTTCCCGAGGGTCGACACCCTGTGCCCGTCGAGCAGCACGCCGGCCTCGACGTCGGCCGAGCGGTTCCAGACGATGACGTCGACGCCGGGCGGGATCACGAGCGGGCGGGCCCGGAGCGAATGGGCAGCGACGAACGTCAGCGCGATCGCCTCGAGCCCCCACATGAGCACCGGCCCGCCGTTCGAGAGGTTGTAGGCGGTCGAGCCGGACGGGGTCGAGCAGATGATCCCGTCGCAGGGCTGGCGGCCGAGCTCGTCGCCTCCGACGGCGAGCTCGAGCTCGATCATGCGGCCGAGCGACGCGCTCGCGACGACGACGTCGTTCACCGCGACGGCACGGCCGTCCGGGTGCTCGAGCTCGAGGGTGGGGAGCTCGACGACGTCGTACTCCCCCGCGAAGACACGCGCGAGCCCGGCCTCGAGGTCGCGTCGGCCCATCGAGCTGAGGAACCCGACCCGGCCGAAGTTGACGCCGATGACCGGGACGCCCGTCCCGAGGAAGCGCGCGAGCGCACGCAGCACCGTGCCGTCACCGCCGAGGACGACCGCGAGATCGGCCTCGGAGGCCTCGCCCGTCGCGGCGACCGCGTGCTTCTCCGCCTCGTCGGGGGAGACGAGCAGCTCCACGCCGTGATCGGCGGCAACGGCCTGGAGGCGCGCGAGGCCGGATCCGATCTGGCCCGCCTTGCCGTGGGTCACGACCGCCGCGCGGGCGATGCGTCTACCCGACTGCGTCGGCGATCCAGCGGTCGATGTCATCGGGGTTCGGTTCGCCGGGTCGATGCTCGAGGTGGACGAAGAACTCCCGGTTCCCCTTCGGGCCGGGCAGACCGGAGTCTACGACGCCGACCGTGACGGCATCCCACGCCCGTGCGGCCTCGATGACGCTCTCGAGGACCTTTCGTTGCACGCGGGGCTCGCGAACCACGCCCTTCGTCACCTCGCTCCGTCCGGCCTCGAACTGCGGCTTCACGAGGGCGAGCGCCTCCCACCCGGGTGCCGCCAGCTCGAGCACCGGCGGCAGCGCTTTCGTCACGCTGATGAAGGAAACGTCGCAGACGACGAGCCGGGGAGCGAACGGGAGCTCTGTGAGCGTCCGGGCGTTCACCCGCTCGAGGACGCTCACCCGAGGGTCCGAGCGCAGTCGCGGATGCAGTTGTCCGTACCCGACGTCGATCGCGACGACACGCGCCGCGCCCGCCTGCAGGAGGCAGTCGGTGAAGCCGCCGGTCGACGCGCCGACGTCCGCACAGTCGCGTCCGGCGACCTCGACTCCGAAGGCCTCGAGCGCGGTCTGCAGCTTCTCGCCACCGCGCGAGACGAAGCGCGGTGGCTGCTCGACGACGAGCTCGACGTCGTCGGAGACCTGCTCTCCGGGCTTGTCGTGACCCGGCACGAGCCCGGCGAGCACGAGCGCCTGCGCCTGCGTGCGCGACTCCGCGAGCCCGCGTTCGTGCAGCACGACGTCGAGGCGCTTCTTCACGCCGCCTGCCCTACCCTGTGCAGCGCCCAGAGCTTGACCGCGACGACGGCGACGAGGATCCCCGCCGAGAGCGCCACGAACAGCACCGGGTCGAGCGCCGCACCGACGAGCGCGAGGACTACGAGAGCCGCGGCTCCCACGGCCCGGGTCGCCGTCGTTCCGGGGAGGACGCCCTGCACGGTCATGCGCTGGGCGACCGTGATGCAGACGAGGTAGAGCGCCGCCCCTCCAGCGAGCGCCCACCGTGTGCCGACGTCGAGCTCGGGACGCGATGCCTGCTCGATCGCAAGGGCGACCCCGGCGCTGACGGCCGTCAGCGCCGCGAGCAGCGGGATGTGGACGTGCGTGAACACGATCACGTCGGCCGCCAATGCCCGCATCGTCACCTCCCCGCCGGAGCCGAAGTAGGTCCACCACACGGCGGTCGCACCGACGAACCCGAGCGCAGCTACGGTCGCCGCCGGGAGCTGCCAGTCCGCACCGGACGTCCCGAGGGCGACGACGACGATCGTTTCGCCGAGGACGATGATCGTGAAGAGCGCGAACCGCTCCGGAACGTGGCTCGCGTGCACCGGGATCGCGGCGAACAGCCTGCGCCCGAGCCCGGCGGGCATGCTGTACTCACACGCGAGCGCGACCGCCCAGATGACGTAGCGCACCGGCGCGGGGAACGCGAGCGAGACGAGCCAGAGCGCGATCGCGAAGGAGTAGCCCCCGGCGTAGCGCACGATGAGCGGGCGCGCCGCGGCGACGTGCCGGTACGAGCGCAGGTACAGGCCGACCATGAGCGAGCGGAGCACGACGTAGGCGAGGACGAAGCCGGTGCTCGCGCCGTGCGCGACGTCCGGGATCTGGATCGCGAGCGCCGCGATCGCGAGCATCGCCGTGAACATGACGACTCGGAAGACGACGTCGTCGGTGTCGAACCGGTCCGCGTAGAAGCTGAACCCCTGCCACGCGAGGAACACCGGCAGGTAGAGCGCGCCGAAGACCGCGAACCCCCGCAGTGAGTGATCGGCGGTCAGCTCGTGCGCGAGCTGCGCGATGGCCACGACGAACACGAGGTCGAAGAAGAGCTCGAGGTAGCTCGCCCGCCGTCCGTCGCCGCTCTCGAGCGTCCGCAGCCGTGGCGGGACGAGGAGTGGCTTCAGCTCGAGATCTGGGCCGGTGGTGACCACCGGCCAATGATGCCGTCGCGAGGCTCTACGCCGGGACGACGCGGCGCGCGCCGACGAGGCGAGACCCGTAGCCCGTCGCCGAGAGCGTCACGACCTCGACGTCGCGGCCGGTCTGCGGCGCGTGCACCATCCTGCCGTTGCCGACGTACAGACCGACGTGGCCGAGCCCCTCGAAGAAGAGGATGTCCCCGGGCTCGAGCCGCGAGGAAGTGGCGCGCCGGCCCACGCCGTAGAGCGCGTACGAGCTGTGCGGCAGGTCGACGCCGACGTGCCCGTAGGCCCAGCGCACGAGCCCGGAGCAGTCGAACCCCGTCGACGGCGACTCGCCTCCCCAGCGGTACGGAATGCCGACGGCATCGAGCGCGTAGTGCACAGCCCGCTCGCCCTTCGTCGCCGGCGGCAGGTCCGGCGTGCGCTCGCTCGATATCACCGGGACCGCATCCCTACCGTCGCCCGCCGCAGCCGGGCCGGGAAACGCGGAGGCGGCAGCCAGTCCGACGACGAGGGCGAACACGGACACGCGGCTGCGGGGGGAGGTCGACATGGTGAGGGAACGACGGTCCGCAGTCCGCGCGGCGGCGCGCAAGACAGACCTGGTCTGTTCGTGAGCGTCACAGAGTAGTGACGACCTCGGGCGTGTCCACCCCTCAACCGGTGCGTACGGCGAGCGTGTCGACGAGCTGCCGCAGCACGCTCGTGTCCACCGTCAGCTCGTCGAGGCGTGCACGCGCGCGATCGGCGACCTCGTCCGCGAGTCGGCTCGCTCCGTCGTGTCCGAGCCGCTCCGCGTAGCCGTCGCCGTCGAGCAGGTCGTCGACGACCTGGAAGAGGAGGCCGACATCGCCTCCGAAAGTGAGCCATTCTCCGCGTTCCCCTCCGGGCACGCCGGCCGCGTCCAGACCGATGCGCACCGCCGCGACGAACAGTCGGCCCGTCTTCAGCCGGTGGACCTCGTCGAGGTCGGCGTCGTCGCCCGTGATGTCGCGGTACTGCCCTCCGATCATGCCGAGGGTGGCGTCGACGAGCTCGCGTGCGATGTCCCTCGACTCGTGGGTCAACGCGAGCTTCACCGCCGCGGCCAGGAGGGCGTCTCCCGCGAGGAGGGCGACGCCGTCGCCGAAGGCCACGTGCGCGCTCGGGCGCCCGCGCCGCTCGGCGTCGTCGTCCATCGCCGGCAGGTCGTCGTGGACGAGGGAGAACGTGTGGACGAGCTCGAGCGCGGCCGCTGCGGGGAGCGCGTCCTCCACGCTCCCGCCGCACGCGTCCGCGACGGCGAGGCAGAGGACGGGGCGCACGCGCTTGCCTCCGGATTCGAGCGAGTAGCGCAGCGTCTCCTCGAGGCCGCCGAGATCGGACGAGAACCGCAGCGAGCGGAGGTACTCCTCGACGGCGTCACGGAGCTCGTCAGCCGGCAGCATCCGCCAGGGTGCGAGCGCGTGTGAGCTCACCCTCGATCTGGCGTGCGAGCTCCGCAAGCTCCGCGATGAGGTCGACCGCGGCGTCGCCGTCGATGTCATCGGACGCCGCGAGCTGCTCGAGCGCCTCGCGGCGCTCGTTGAGGGTCGCGAGGAGCTCCTCCGCCCGAGCCAGGGCCTCGTCCACGGGAGTGCTCATGCGGCCTCCTCCTCGCGTGCGATGCGGGCGAGGATCCCGTTCACTAGCCGCGCCGCGTCCTCCGTCGCGTACCGCTTCGCGAGCACGACCGCCTCGTTGATCGCCACCTCGCGGGGCACTGTCTCCTCCTCGAGCTCGTACACGCCGATGCGCAGGATATTGCGCTCGAGCGTCCCGAGCCGCTCGGCGGGCCAGTCCGGCGACGCCGCGGAGATCCGCACGTCGAGGTCGGCGGACCGCACCGCGACGGACTCCGCGAGCGAGCGCGCGAAGTCGTCGGGCTCGCCCTCGAAGAGCGACGCGAGCTCCTGTCCCGTGAGGTCCCACTGGTAGAGGAGGAAGAGCGCCTGTCGGCGCGCCGCCTTCCGGCTCGTCGGCGTCGGCGTCATGCCGGGGCGAGCGAGGGGACGCGGCCCTCAAGCTCCACGAGCGTCGAGGTCGAGTACGTGCCCTGTCGGAACTCCGGCGCGTCGAGCACGTCGAGCGCGAGCTCGCGGGTCGTGGGGATCCCCTCCACTTCGAGCTCGCGGAGGGCCCGCGTCGTCCTCGCGATGACGCTCTCCCTCGTCTCGTCCCACACGATCACCTTCGCGATCAGGGAGTCGTAGTAGGGCGGAATCTCGCTTCCCGAGCGCATTGCGGTGTCGACGCGAACACCGGGGCCGAGCGGAGGTACGAAGCGCGTCACAGTCCCCGGCGCCGGGAGGAAGCCGCGCGCCGGGTCCTCGGCGTTGATCCGGACCTCGATGGCATGGCCGCGCCTCGGAGCTCGGCCCGTGACTGCGAGTCGCTCCCCTGCCGCGAGACGGATCTGCTCCCGCACGATGTCGATCCCGGTCACGAGCTCCGAGACCGGATGCTCGACCTGGAGTCGGCAGTTGACCTCGATGAAGTAGAAGTCTCCGTCCGGCCCGACGAGGAACTCGACGGTCCCGGCGTTCCGGTAGCCGATGGCGGCACAAGCCCGCTCGACGGTCGCCTCCATCGCCTCCCGCCTCTCCGCATCGAGGGCCGGAGACGGCGACTCCTCCACGAGCTTCTGGTGGCGGCGCTGGATGGAGCACTCGCGCTCGCCGAGCGTCAACACGCCCCCGAAGGCGTCGCACAGCACCTGGACCTCGACGTGGCGCGCCGGCGAGACGAGCTTCTCGACGTAGATCGAGCCGTCGCCGAACGCCGCATCCGCCTCGGCGCTCGCGGCCCCGAAGGCGTCCTCGAGGTCGTCCTCGGACACGACGACGCGCATCCCCTTTCCGCCTCCGCCCGCCGCCGCCTTCAGCAGGACGGGAAAGCCCGCCTCTGCAGCGGCGCGCCGAAGGTCGGTGAGCCCGGTCGCGCCGTCGGAGCCCGGCACGAGCGGGACCCCCGCAGCGCGCATGGCCTCCTTCGCGCGCACCTTGTCACCCAGCCGCTCCAGGACGTCGGCCCGCGGGCCGATGAACACGATGTTCGACCCTTCGCACGCCCGTGCGAACCCGGCGTTCTCGGCGAGGAACCCGTATCCAGGGTGCACTGCCTCGCAGCCCGTCGTCTCCGCCGCACCCACGACGTTCGCGATCCGAAGGTAGCTCTCGGCGGCAGCGGGCGGCCCGATACAGACGGCGTGGTCGGCGAGCTCGACGTGCAGGGAGTCGCGATCGGCCGTCGAGTACACGGCGACCGCCTCGATCCCCAGATCGTGCAGCGCGCGGATGACACGGACCGCGATCTCGCCCCTGTTCGCGACGAGCACTCGACCGAACACGCCTGCTCCTAGACGGCGGGAGGCGTCAACAGCGGCTCGATCTCGAAGAGGAGCTCGCCGTACTCCACGGGCTGGGCATTCTCGACGTGGATCGCCGTCACGACTCCCGCGGCCTCCGCCTTCAGCTCGTTGAAGAGCTTCATCGCTTCGAGGATGCAGAGGGTCTGGCCGGGGACGACCGTGTCGCCGACGTCGACGAACGCAGGCGCTCCCGGGTTGGGGGCGCGATAGAAGACGCCCACCATGGGCGACTCGACGCGCACGATGCCGTCCGCCTCCGCCGTGGCCGCCTGCGCGATCGCGGATGCCGACTCGACAGCCGTCGTGGTGGGCAAGGGAAGGGGAGTCACCGGCTCGTCGGCGCGGCGGACGGAGACACGCATCCCCTCGTCCTCGATCTCGATCTCCCCCACCCCCGACTCCTGGACGATCTTCACGAGCTCGCGGATGCGCTCCCCGCGCTCCGCGTCGGCGTCCTCCGCGATGAGCACACCGTCACGCGAGTGCCGCGCACGGATGCCCTTGAGGAGCTCCTCGGCATCCGAGCCGAACATCGCGATGAGCACGAGCTCCTCCTCGCTCGCCGCAAGTCCCTCGGCCTGCTCGCGCACGTCTTCCGTCGTGACGGGGTCCTCCGCGAGCTCCGCCCGCGGAGCGAGGAGCTCGACCGCACGCTCGACCGTCTGGTCGACCGGCTCCGGCGTGACGCCGTAGCCGCCCTGCACAAGCTCGCGGAACTCGTCGATGACCGAGCCGTAGCGCCGAGCCTCGAGCACGTGGAGGAGCGCCTGCGAGGCGAGGATCTGGCCGATCGGCGCGGCGAGCGGCGGCCAGCCCGCTTCCGCGCGCACGCGTCCGACCTCCTCGAGCACCTCGAGCAGCCGATCCGCGGCGGCATGCGCGCGCAGGTGCACCTCGAGGGCGGCGACGAGGCCGGCCGGTAGGTCGAACTCCGCGGCGCGCACCGCGATTCGCGGCGCGACGTGCGCGACGGGCTCGTCGCCGATGAACTCGTCGATGACGTCCGCGGCGTCCCAGAGCTTCGCGACGTCGAGCCCGGTTGCGTGACCCAGGCCCTGCAGCGACTCCGCCACCGACTCCCCCGAGACGCGATGGAGCATGAGGGCGAGCGGATAGACCGTGGTCGCGATGAGGTCGGCCCCCGCGTCCACGGCCGCGAGAGCCGACGCGAGGCCGACGCCCGCCGACCCCTGGACGTAGAAGCCGACGGGCAGCTGGCTCGCCTCGCGGATGCGCGTGACGAGCTCCTGCGCCCTGTGCGGGACGAGAGCGCCGGTCGGGTCGTTCACGAGAACCCGCGTCGCGCCGAGCTCCGGCAGCTTCTTCGCGGCCTCGACGAGAGTGTCCGTCTCGTCCGTGCGCCCGGGGCTGTAGACGAGCCCCGCGTGGAACGCACCGCCTGCGCTCGTGATCGCCGCGCCGGCCTCCCGCAGGTTGGAGACGTCGTTCAGCGGGTCGTGGAGCCGGAAGACGTCGATCCCGTTCTCGGCCGCGCACGACACGAAGCGGCCGACGATGTCACCGCTCACGGGACGCGAGCCGACGAGGAAGCGGCCGCGCAGCGCGATCCCGAGCGGCGTCGATACCCGCCCCTTGATCGCGCGGATCCTCTCCCACGGGCTCTCGACGCGACGGCGCACGGTTGCGTCGAACACGCCTCCTCCCGACACCTCGAGGCAGGCGAAGCCGGCCTGGTCGAGGATCTCCGCAACCCGGAGTACCTCGGCCGTCGGCAGGTTGCCGGCGAGGGGCTCCTGCGAGAGCAGTCGGATGGTGGTGTCGACGAGCTTCGGCACGGCGGCTGGACCTTAGCGAGCACTCGCCCGAGGCGAGTGTCCTCGCCGAGCCGTGTCAGCGATCGTCGAGAGCCCGATATC
This sequence comes from Actinomycetota bacterium, assembly GCA_046725305.1. GTDB lineage: Bacteria > Actinomycetota > Thermoleophilia > Gaiellales > Gaiellaceae > GMQP-bins7. Next base: position 3,576 of record JBKOYF010000126.1, on the reverse strand, counting down.
CGAGCAGGCCGCCGTACGCGACCAAGACCCCGCCGGTCCCGATGTCGATTCCCGCGAGGAGCCGCGGCCCGATGCGGTCGCGCGCGAGGACGGCGGACGTCGCGAGCCCGCAGTACCACGTGAGCGTCCCGAGTGCCACACCTGCCAGGACCGCGGCTGCGTGCGCGACGGACGAGGCTGCGGCGGCGGGCGCGGCCGCGGGAAAGGAGACCGTCCAGAGCGCGATCGTCAGCGGATTCAGCGCGGTCGCTGCGACGGTAGTGACGAACGCCCGCCGCGGTCCGAGCACGTCGTCGGCCAGCTCGAGGCCGAACCGGGCGCGCATGCCGATCCAGATCGTCCGGACGCCGACTGCGACGAGGATGACCCCGCTGACCAGCCCGAGGGCCAGCTGGAGCCGATCGGCCTCCAGCAGCTCACCGGCGCCGGCGAGGCCGACGGTCGCGTACAGCACGTCGATGAGCGCCACGGCGCCGGCCATGGCGAATCCGATCACGAGAGCCCGTCCGCCTCGGAGGATCGACCGTAGGACGAGCAGTGTCACCGGCCCGATCTGCGCAGCGAGCAGCACTCCCAGCCCGAACCCGGCGAGCAGGAGCTCGGTCACGCCTCAGGCCCTGCTGATGTAGCGACCTTCGCGGGGATCGACCTTGATGCGCTCGCCGGTGTCGACGAACAGCGGCACCTGCACGATCGCGCCCGTCTCGAGCGTCGCCGGCTTCGTCACGTTCGTCACCGTGTCGCCGCGAACCGCCGGCTCCGTCTTCGTGACCGCGAGCTCGACGGACGCAGGCAGCTGGATCCCCGCCGGCTTGCCGTCGACCGAGAGCATCTGCACGGTGCTGGAGGGAGGGAGGTACGCGAGCGCATCTGCGACCTCGGCCCGTGGCAGACCGAACTGGTCGTAGGTCTGCTCGTCCATGAAGTGCGCTTCGGAGCCGTCGTCGTAGAGGAACTGGACGTTCTTCACCTCCGTGTGGACGCGCGAGAACTTCTCTCCGGCACGGAACGTCCGGTCGACGACCGAGCCCGACTCGAGAGCCTTGAGCTTCGTGCGCACGAACGCACCACCCTTGCCGGGCTTCACGTGCTGAAACTCGACGATGCGCCAGACGCTGCCGTCGACCTCGATGTGCATCCCGTTCCGGAACTGGTTCGTGTTGACCGTCTCGGCCATCGCCAGCGCCGCAGTGTAGTGCTACTCGACGGTGAGGAGCTCCTTCGTGAACAGGGTGAGCCGCTCGCAGCCGTCGTCCGTGACGAGCACGAGATCCTCGATGCGGACGCCTGCACCTTCGTCCGGGAGGTAGATGCCGGGCTCGACGGAGACCACGTTCCCCGGCTCCAAGACATCGGTCGATTCTGGCCGGAGCGTCGGCGCCTCGTGGATCTGGAGTCCCACGCCGTGCCCCATCCCGTGCCCGTACGCCCAGCCGATCCCCGCTCCCTCGATGAGCGTCCGCGACGCCGCGTCGGCATCCCGGCCGCCGACGCCGGGCGCGACCGCCGCGAGACCGGCGAGCTGCGCCTCGAGGCAGAGCGCGTGGATCTCCGCAAGCCGCTCCGAGACCTCGCCCACCGCGAATGTGCGTGTGCAGTCCGAGCAGTAACCGTCAACGATGCAGCCCGCGTCGATCGTGACGAGCACGCCGGGCGCGATCGGTTCGCTGCCGGGGACGGCATGGGGCGACGCCGCGGTCGCGCCCGTGGCGACGACCGCCTCGAACGAGACGCCCTCTGCTCCTCCTTCGCGGAAGCTGCGCTCGATCCACCAGGCGAGCTCGCGCTCGCTGCGGCCCGTGAAGCGCTCACGAGAGAGCGCGGCGAAGACGTCGTCCGAGAGCGCGCTGCCTCGGCGCATCGTCGCGACCTCGTCGGCGTCCTTCACGGCGCGCAGGCTCTCGACGAGGCCGGCGCTCGGGACCGCATCCACGCCCGCGTCGACGAGACCACGATGGAGCGCATAGGGCAGGTGCTGCTCCTCGAACAGGATCCTTCTCCCGGTGAGGAGTACGCCGATCGCGGGCAACAGCCCACGTGCCGTTTCGACGACGTCGATCCCGCCGAGCCCACGCGCGCGGTTCGCGTAGCGGAAGTCGGTGTAGAGGGTCGCGCGCCCGTCCGGCTCGACGAGCACGGCCGCGTTCGAGCTCTGCAGGCCGGTGAGATACCGGACGTTCGCCTGGCCACCGAGGACGTACGGCGGCCCTGCGACGAGGAGCGGCTCCTCGAGGAGCGCGGCCAACCGCTCGACGCGGGTCATCCCCGCCCCCTGACGAGGAACTCGAGCGCGTCGCGATAGCCGTCGGGCCCCTTCCCCACGAAGCGCGCGGACACCACGTCCTGGAGCACCGAGAAGCGGCGCCACTCCTCGCGCTCGTCGACGTTCGAGAGGTGCACCTCGACGACGGGCGCGGTGAACAGCTCGAGCGCGTCGTGGATGGCCCACGAGTAGTGCGACCACGCGCCGGGGTTGGTGATGACGCCGTCCGCCCACTCGTACGCTTCGTGGCACCAGTCGATGAACTCCCCTTCGTGGTTCGTCTGGCGGCAGCGGACGGTGCACTCGAGCTCGAGCGCCCACTGGTAGATCCTCGTCTCGAGCTCCGAGAGCCCGATGCCGCCGTAGAGAGCCGGATCGCGCTGTCCGAGTACGTCGAGATTTGCCCCGTTCAGGACGGCGATCCGCACGGGCTGACCCTACGCGATGAGTGCATCGAGGGAAGCGCGCAAGCGCTCGGGCTCGATCTCGGACGTCACGCGCGGCCTGCCGGGCGACTCGAGGAGGACGAGACGTACCCGGCCGTCCCTGACCTTCTTGTCGCGTTGGAGCGCAGCCCACGCGGCGTCGCGGTCGACGGTGACCGGCGCCGGCGACAGGAGCTCTTCCACCGCGCGGGCGTCGTCGTCGAGGCCCGACAGGCGAAGCGCAGCGAGGAGACCGAGCGCGACGGCGCGGCCGTGCGGGAGGCGATACCCGGCGGCGGCCTCCAGCGCGTGCGCGAACGTGTGCCCGAGGTTGAGCTGCGCGCGCTCGCCGCGGTCGAGTGGGTCACGCAGGCAGATCGCCGCCTTGAACGCGGCGCAGCGCCGCACCTGCTGCTCGAGGTCGAGCTCCCACAGCGGCTCGCCGGCGAGCAGGCCCGTCTTCACGACCTCGGCGAGACCGTTCAACCGCTCCTCCTCGGGAAGCGTCGCGAGCAGCGCGGGGTCGACGAGGGTCTCTTTCGGCCAATGGAATGCGCCCACGAGGTTCTTGCCCTCGGGCACGTCGATCCCGACCTTGCCGCCGATCGCCGCGTCGACCTGCCCGACGAGCGTCGACGGAACGGGGATCCACTCGATTCCCCGCACGTACGTCGCGGCGACGAACCCGGCGAGGTCGGTCGTCGATCCGCCCCCGACCGCGACGAGCGTCGAGCCGCGGTCGAGCTCGAGCGCGCGCCACAGCCGCTCGGCCTCGGCGACGGACTTCGCCGCCTCTCCCGCCGGAACCAGGTGCGTCGCCGCGACCCCGTGGAGCTCGGCGACGCGTGCGTCGGCGACGACCGCGTCGCCGTGGACACCCGTATGGGG
>JBKOYF010000045.1:0-10011 GCA_046725305.1 Actinomycetota bacterium | reverse complement strand
GTGTAGATGGGCCGGGGAACCGCGCCGTTCTCGGGCATCTCGGCCTGGTGCCCGGTCGCGTTCTCGGCGGCCACCTCCCCCTCGCGGAAGCCGGTGTGCGCGAGCTGCCAGTAGCCCGCGACGTCGCCTGCCGCGTAGATGTGCGGCACCGACGTCCGGCGGTGCGCGTCGGTCTCGATGCCGGTGCGCGTGTCGAACGCGACGCCGGCGGCCTCGAGGCCGATCCCCTCGACGAGTGGAGCGCGGCCGACCGACACGAGCATGAGGTCGCACTCGACCGTCTCGCCCTCGCCGAAGTGGACCGTCAGCGCGGTGCCCGTGTCCTCGACCTTCGTGCACTGCTTGCCGAGGTGCACCACGATCCCGCGCCGCGCGAACGACTTCCGCAGCTCGCTCGTCGCGTCCACGTCCTCCTGCGGGATGAGCGAGTCGAGCATCTCGACGATGGTGACCTCCGTCCCGAAGCGCTCGAAGATCGAGGCGAACTCGCAGCCGATGATGCCTCCGCCGAGCACGACGAGCCTCTTCGGCACCTCGGTCTGCGCGAGCAGTCCGGTCGAGTCGACGCAGCGCGCAGACTCGAGCCCCGGGATCGGCGGCGTGATCGGGTACGAGCCGGTCGCCACGATCGCGCTCGAGAAGCTCAGCCCGATGTCGCCCTTGTCGAACGCGATCGAGCGTGCGTCCTCGAAGCGGCCGCTTCCCTGGAACCACGTGACGTCGTTGGCCTTGAAGAGCGACGCGACGCCGCTCGTCATCTGCTTGACGACCGCGGCCTTCCACTCGTTCGCCGTCCCGAAGTCGAGCGTCGGCTCCCCGGTCACGACGCCGAGCTTGGGGTCGATCTCGCGTGCGGCGTGGAGGGCGTGTGCCGTCGAGACCCAGGCCTTCGTCGGGATGCAGCCGACGCGGAGGCACGTTCCACCGAGCTCCGGCTCGCGCTCGACGCACACCACGCGAGCGCCCAGCTGTGCCGCTCGAATGGCCGCCGTGTAACCCGCAGGGCCGCCCCCCAGGACGGCGACGTCGAACTCCATGCGCGCGATCCTAGCCCGGACGCTCCAGCGGGCGCCGCATGGTCAGGCTGTGCTCGTCGCCCTCGCCCACCGGCTCGAACCCGTGCTCCTGGTAGAAGGCGACGAGCGCCGGGTTCGCGCGCTCGACGCTGAGGCTGAGCGCGCGATAGCCGTCCGCGCGCGCCCGTTCGCAGAGCGCGTCGAGGAGCGCATCCCCGATCCCACGTCCGCGTCTGCTCGGGACGACGGCGATCGCGAGCTCGGGCGTCTGCTCGTCGACGAAGCCGTACCCCGGCTGTTCCTTCCGGAAGAGCCGGTACCAGGCCGCCCCGACCGGGAAGGCGTCGTCGACGGCGATGAGCACCGTGTCCCCGGGCCGACCCCAGCCCTTGACGTAGCGCGCAGCAGGCCCGGGGCCATCTCCCGGATTCCGCTCGCGCCAGTAGTAGGCATGGTGGAGCATGTCGCGGAGGAACCTGACGTCCTGCCGTCCGCCCCGGCGGATGACCATGAAGGACAGCCTAGAGGCTCATCTCAACACGAACACCGCCACGGCGCAGCGGTGGCGCTTCAGGGAACTTCGCGCGACCGGAAGTCTCGCGCGAGCGAGTTTCCGGTCTTGCGCTTATAAGGCGAGCGCGGGTGACTCGACGAACGACTTGACAGTCGCGAGGAACTCGGCGCCCTCGGAGCCGTCGATGGCGCGATGGTCGCAGGTGAGCGTCATCGTCATCGTCGGGAGGACGACGAGCTCGCCGTCGATCGCCGCGGGCCGCTCGTCGATCGAGCCGACCGCGAGGATCGCGACCTGCGGCGGGTTGAGCACGGCGACGAACTGCTCGATGCCGTACATCCCGAGGTTGGAGATCGTGAAGGTGCCGCCTTCGAGGTCGGCCAGCTGGAGCTTCCCCTCGCGTGCGCGGGCGACGACGTCGGCGCGACCGGTGGCGATCTGCTGCACCGACTTCCGGTCGCCGTCGCGGATCACCGGGACGACGAGGCCGCTCGGCGCCGCCACCGCGAGGCCGACGTTCGCGGACGCGAAGCGGACGATCCTCCCGTCGACGAAGTGCGCGTTGACTGGTCGGTGGCGCACGAGCGCCGACGCGACGAGTCGCGTGAGAACGTCCGACACGGTCGGCTTCGTCTCGCCCTCGCGCAGGAGCTCGACCATCCGCTCGCGCGTGGCGACGAGCTCGGTGGCGTCGGCGGTGACCGTGAGCTGGAAGACGGGCGCCTGCCACGCCTCGGTGAGGCGCCGCGCGATCGTCTTGCGCGTCGACGTCAGTTCGACGACCTCCTGTTCAGGTGGCGCGGCCGCCTCTGCGACGGCTGCCGGTCGCAGCGCGGCCTTCTCGACGTCCTCCGCGATCACGCGCCCCTCGGGGCCTGTCCCGGCTATCTGCGCGAGGTCGACGCCGCGCTCGCGCGCGATCCTCCGCGCGAGGGGGCTCGCCTTGACGTGCTCGCCCGCCGCGCGCGGGGCGGGGGCGGCTTCGGCCGGGGCCGCGGTTGCAGAGGGCTGCTCGCGCTCCGTGACGGTCTCGCTCGGAGCTTCGTCGTCGGCTTCCTCTGCCTTCTCCTCTGCCTCCTCCTGGGCGACAGGCGCCGGAGGAGCCGGGGCATCTCCGTTGCCGCCCTGCGCTCCCGCGAGCAGCGCGGAGACGTCCTCGTCCTGGGCGCCGATGATGCCGACGGTGGTCCCGACGTCGACCTCACCGTCCGGGACGACGATCTTCAGGAGGACGCCGTCCGACTCCGCCTCCACCTCCTGCGTGACCTTGTCGGTGTCGAGCTCGTAGAGCGGTTCCCCCTTCGACACGGCGTCGCCCTCCGTCTTGAGCCAGCGGACGATCGTCCCGGACTCCATCCCCTGCCCCAGCCGCGGGAGCTTGACCTCCGTGGCCACCGCTAGCTCCGTGCCACCGTCCGGCGGATCGCCTCGAGAACGTCGTCGGCGTGCGGAACGACCCACTGCTCCATCCCGGGCGCGAACGCGAGCGGAGCGAACTTCGCGCCCACGCGCTCGATCGGCGCGTCGAGCCAGTCGAACGCGCCGTGCTGGATCACGGCCGTGAGCTCGGCCCCGAAGCCGCCGCGCGTCACCGCCTCGTGGGCGGTCACGCACCGCGTCGTCTTCTTCACCGACTCGACGATCGTCTGCTCGTCGAGCGGCAGGAGCGTCCGGGGATCGACGACCTCGACCGAGATGCCGTCCTTCTCCGCGTCCTCGGCGGCCCGCAGCGCCTCGTGGACGAGACGCCCCGTCGCGACGACGGTCACGTCCGTGCCTGCGCGATGCACGCGAGCCTTCCCGAGCGGGATCGGCTCGAGCTCCTCGGGGACCTCGCCCTTGATCGGGTACAGCGTGCGGTGCTCGAAGAAGACGACGGGGTTGTCGTCGTAGATCGCGGACCAGAGGAGGCCCCGTACGTCCTCGGGCGTCGAGGCGAACACGACCTTCAGCCCGGGCACGTGGACGAACCACGCCTCGACCTGCTGTGCGTGCTGCGCGCCCGGAGACCAACCCGCGCCACCCTGCGTGCGGATCGTGAGCGGAACCTTCACCTGCCCTCCCGACATCGTGCGGTGCTTGGCCGCCTGGTTCACGAGCTGCTCCATCGAGATCGTGAGGAAGTCCTCGTACATGATCTCCACGATCGGGCGCATCCCCTGGATCGCAGCTCCGATGCCGCTGCCCACGATCGCCATCTCGGAGATCGGCGTGTTGCGCACACGCGTGGGCCCGAACTCGTCCAGCAGCCCCTGCGTAACGGCCATCGAGCCGCCCATCTCGGCGATGTCCTCGCCCATGATGAAGACGGTGTCGTCCTCGCGAAGCGCCTTCCCGAGCGCGTCGCGCACAGCCTCCCGATACGTCAGCTCAGGCATAGACGTACTTGAGCGCGTCCTCGGGGGCGGGATCGGTGCCCGCCTTCGCGAACTCGACCGCGGCCTCGACCTCGGCCGTGACCTCCGCGTCGATCGACGCGAACTCGTCGTCGCCGATCTCGAGCCGGGCGCCGAGCAGTCGGATCGGGTCCTTCGTCTCGAGCTCCTGCTTGAGCGCGTCCTTGTCCCGGTACACCTGCGGGTCACCGACGTAGTGCCCGGTGAGCCGGAACGTCCGCAGGTGCAGCAGGACGGGACCCTTCCCGGAGACGGCGTGCTCGCGCGCCGCGAGCATCGCGAGATAGACGGCCTCGACGTCCTGACCGTCGGCCTCGATGAGCTTCATCCCGTAAGCGGCGGCCCGCTTCCCGAGCTCGTCGACCGGCAGCGGAAGCTGCTGGCTGGCGGGCGTCGACTCGGCCCAGCCGTTGTTCTCGAGGACGAAGACCGTGGCCACCTTCCAGAGCTGGGCGAGGTTCAGCGACTCGTGGAACGTCCCGGTGTTCGTCGCGCCGTCGCCGAGAAATGCCACCGCGATGCGCTTCTCGGCCCGCATCTGGAACGCGAGCGCTGCGCCGACGATGCCGGGGATGCCGCCGGCGACGACGGCGTTAGCGCCGAGGTTGCCGACCTCGACGTCGTACAGGTGCATCGAGCCCCCGTACCCGTGGCTGCACCCTTCGAGCTTCCCGTACAGCTCGGCCATGATTCGCTCGACCGGGGTTCCCTTTGCAATCGCGTGACCGTGCGCGCGGTGCGTGGACGCAATGACGTCATCCCGCTCGAGCGCCGCACAGACGCCGGTCGCCGTCGCCTCCTGCCCGATCGCGACATGCAGGAAACCCGGGAGGTCACCGGCACGAAACCTGTCCTCGACCTTCTCCTCGAAGCGGCGGATGAGGAGCATCTCGCGGAAGAACCCGCGCAGGGCCTCCTCGGAGACTCCCCTGCCTCCGGACCCGGCTCGCTCCTCGACGGTGGTCATCGAGCGGCCATTATGCTGATCCGCCGATGCGAGCTGCCGAGCAGTGGGCGCAGATCGAGGCGGGCCTCGAGGACGATTGGAGCGAGGTTCTGCTGTCGTTCGAACCGGAAGGCCCGCCCGCCGACGCGGCCACGGCCCTCGGTCCGCTGCAGCCCGGGCGCGTCGGGAACGAGCTTCGCCTCCAGGTCGCGCGCGCCGGAGGCGGGCCGGAGCGCCTGCAGAACATCCTCCGGCGCCTCGACCGCAGGCGCATCTGGGGCACGCTGAGCCTCGTCTCGGAGAAGGGCGGAGCCGAGCCGGCGCCGGCCGAGCCTACGTCAGGGCCTCGACGTTCGCTCACGAGCGGCTGGGATGCGGCCGTGGCAGAGCTTCCGCCGGACTGGAGCGACCTCCTGTGCGAGCTCGAGCTCGACTCGAGCGACCACCTCCCGCGCGCGGCCCTCCTCGGCGCGCCCCTCAACCCGACGCGGAACCTCGACGCCATCGCGCTGCGCTTTCGCGTGTCGGGCAAGCAGGGGTACGGAGCCTCGCCGCTCATGGTCCGGCGCTGCCTGGAGCGCATGGACGCGGAGGGGATCACGGGCACGATCAGGATCGTCTACGAGCTCTCCAACACCGAGAACGTCGTCACGCAAGGCCCCGTCTGGCGCCTTGCCGGGAAGTCGGTCTGACGAGGCGACCGGCCGCCAAGCGGCCGCTTCAGGGATCTCCGCGCGGCCGGAAGCCGGCGCTAGCCGGGTTCCGGCCTGCGCAAATTCCGTCTAGCGGACGATCTTCGCGGCGCCCTTCATTCCCTGCGCCGCGTGGGGGTCACACTGGAAGCGGAGCGTCCCCGGCTTCGCGAGCTTCACCTTCCACGTCTGCGTCCCGACGAAGGGAACCGTTGTCTTACGGTTGTAGCCGGGCGCCACGAGGTGGGCGTTGTGAATGCTCGAGCGATCGCGCACGACGACCGTGTACGTCCCGAGCTTCACCGACTTGGCCGCCTTGCCCGCCGCGGTCTTGAGCGTGATCGTGAACCCAGGCCCGGAGGTGAGCAGGAGCTTCTTGGTCGCCGCCGGAGGCGTCGGGCTGGTCGTCGGATTCCCGACCGTGAACGACCCCTTCATGATCCCGGAGTGCGGATCGCAGACATAGGTGTACGTCCCGTCGGCGAGCGTCACGTTCCAGGTTTGCTTACCGGTCTCGCCGATCTCGGTCGCGCGATCGACACCGGGGCCTTTGAGATGGAAGTTGTGCTCCTCCGCCAGATCGTCGACCTCGATCACGTACGCGCCGGGGTCGAGCTTCGTCACACGCGCTCCCGCATCCGTCGTCAGCGAGATCGTGAAGCCGGGACCAACGGTTGCGTGCAGGGTGGTGCTCTGCTCGGGCGTTGCACCACCGCCATTGGCTCCGAGAAGCGCCGCGGCAACCACTGCGAGCGAGACGGCGATGAGGCGGCTCACGTGGCTGACTACGCAGCCACGGCGTGATCGGATTGGCTACGCGCGAAGCTCGGCGGCGAACCGCTCGGCGAGCGCCGCCACGATCCGGTCTCTGACCTCGCCCGCCTCGTCGTCCGTCAGCGTCCGCTCCGGGGACTGGATCGAGAGATGGATGGCGACGGACTTGCGTCCATCGCCGATCTGCTCACCGCGGTAGACGTCGAAGACGCGAGCCTCCCGCAAGAGCGACCCTCCTGTCTCGCGTGCCGTATCGACGAGCGCGCCGACCTCGACGTCCTCGTCCACCGCGACCGCGATGTCCTGGAGGACCGCCGGGTAGGTGATGACGTCCTCGTAGACGATGCGCTCGGGCACGGAGGCCGCGAGCGCGCCGAGGTCGACCTCGAACGCTCCCCAGCGCCCCTCGAGCAATGTCGGGTGCAGCTCCCCGAGCCAGCCTGCGTCGGTCTCCGCAGCCTTGCCGGGATGCAGGAGCGCGTTCGAGCCGCGCCGGACCCGCAGCTCCACGTGCAACGAGTCGTAGAGTGTCTCGACGACGCCCTTCACGTTCTCGAACCCGCCCTGAACGACGCCTCCGACGTGCCAACCCTCGTTCGGCAGTTGTTCGCCGGAGGGGTAGTAGACCCGAGCGATCTCGAAGAGCCCGACGTCGTCCGCGCCGGCGTCGAGCGCGGTCTTCGCCGCCTCGACGAGCCCGGGGATGACCGTGGTGCGCAAGATCGCCTGGTCGGAGGTCATCGGGCTCGGAAGACGGATCGCTTCCGGGTGCGGGTCCCAGGGGACGAGGCTCCACGTGTACGCCTCGGACAGGCCCGCGCCGACGAGGGTGTCCTCGACGAGACGGCGCACCCGCTGGTCCCTCGTGAGCCGTCCCTGGACATGTCGCCGGAGGGGCATCGTGTGCGGGATGCGGTCGAGGAGCGGCCGTGCCACCTCCTCGACGAGGTCAATCTCGCGGGTCACGTCCCTCGCCCTCCAGGTGGGCACCGTCACGGTCCAGTCCTCGGAGACCTCGAAGCCGAAGCCGCGGAGGGAAGCGCGTTGCTCGTCGGACGGAACCTCGAGCCCGATCACGCGCGACGCGCGCTCGGGACGCAGGCGCACGGCAGGACGCTCGGGAAGGCCGGCGTTGACGTCGACGTGGCCGGTCATCCGCGCGCCCGCGAGGTCCACGAGCAGGCGGCTCGCGAGGACGGCGGCGTTCTCCGCGAGGTACGGGTCGACGCCCTTTTCCCAGCGGTTCGAGCCGGCCGTGCGGAGCGCGAGGCGCTCCGAGGAGCGGAGAATCCCGAGCGGCTCGAATTTCGCGGCCTCGAGCAGAACGTCCCGCGTGTCGTCCGTGACCTCGCTGTCCTCGCCACCCATGATCGCGGCGAGCGCGACGGCGTGGTCGCCGTCGGTGATGAGGAGGTCGTCCGCGTCGAGACGCCGCACGATCCCGTCCAGCGTGCGCAGCTCCTCGCCGGCGCGCGCACGGCGCACGACGATGCGCCCGTTGGTCAGCTTCCTGCGGTCGAACGCGTGGAGCGGGCTCCCCCAGACGTGCATGACGTAGTTCGTCACGTCGACGACATTCGAGATGGAACGCATCTCCGCGAGGAAGAGGCGCGAGCGGAGCCACTGCGGCGACGGGCCGACGGAGACGTCGCGAAACACTCGACCGATGTAGCGCGGGCACCCGTCGAAGTCCTCGACCGAGACGTCGACCTCCTCGGCATCGACGATCTGCGGATCGTCGGGATCTGGGGGATGGAGGTCGCCGCCGAGGAGGGTCGCAACCTCTCGAGCGATCCCGACCATCGAGAGCAGGTCGACGCGGTTCACCGTCGGCGTCACGTCGAGCACCTGGTCGCGGATGGGGAGGACGTCGACGAGCGGCGTTCCCGGCTCGGAGCCGTCGGGGAGCACCATGATCCCGGCGTGATCGTCTCCGAGGCCGACCTCGTCCTCGGCGAGGATCATCCCGCGGGAGAGCTCGCCACGAAGCTCGCGCTCGTCGAGCGGCTCGTCGAAGATGGGCAAGAACGCGCCCGGCAGCGCGACGGCGACGGTCGCGCCGGCCTCGAAGTTCCATGCGCCGCACACGATCTGGCGCGGATCACCCTCGCCCACGTCGACCTGGCACACGCGCAGTCGGTCGGCGTTCGGGTGCTGATCGGCGGCGAGCACGCGGCCGACGAGGAAGCGGCCGAGGTTGCCGTCGACGTCCGGCACGCCCACATCGAAGACCCGCTGGACCTCCGCGGCCGACGTGAAGAGCCGGTCGGCGATCTCGGTCGCCGTCGCGTTCACGGTGACGTACTCGCGGAGCCAGGAAAGCGGCACGTGCATCGCTCTAGAACTGCTCCAGGAGCCGGGGGTCGTTGCGCCAGAGCTCGCGGAGGTCGGGGATGCCGTGCCGGAGGACGGCGATCCGCTCGAGACCCCAGCCGAACGCGAAGCCGGTATAGCGCTCTGGGTCGTAGCCGACGAGCTCGAAGAGCTTCGGGTCGACCATGCCGGAGCCTCCGACCTCGATCCAGCCCGAGTGCCGGCAGACGGAGCAACCCGACCCGTCGCAGATATGACACGAGACGAGCGCCTCGACGGACGGCTCGGTGAACGGAAAGTGATTCGTCACGAACCTGCTTCGCCGCGACTCGCCGAAGAGGGCCTTCATGAGGTAGTCGAGCGTCCCCTCGAGATCGCCGAGCGTGATGCCCTCGTCGACCGCGAGCCCCTCGACCTGGTGGAACGTCGGCGTGTGCGTCGCGTCGGGTGTGTCCCGCCGGTACACGCGGCCCGGGCAGACGACGTACACCGGTGGCTGCTGCGTCTCCATCGTGCGGATCTGTGCCGGAGACGTCTCCGTACGCAGCACCGTCTCGTCGTCGAGGAAGAGCGTCTGCAGCGGCGACCGGGTCGGATGCTCGAGCGGGATGTTGAGGGCATCGAAGTTGTAGTAGGTGGTCTCGACCTCGCGGCCGTCGACGATCGAATAGCCAAGCCCGAGGAAGATGTCCTCGAACTCGCGCCTGATCTGCGTGATCAGGTGGAGATGACCCCGGCGCAACGCCTTGCCGGGCATGGTGACGTCGATCCGCTCCTCGGTCAGCCGTCGATCGAGCTGGGCCCTTCCGAGCTCCGCCGCACGGGCGTCGATCGCGGCCTCGAGCTTCTCCCGCAGCGCGTTGAGCGCCATGCCCGTCTCGCGGTCGCGGACCTCCCGCAGCGCGAGCTTCAGCTCGCTCTTCCGGCCGAGGAACTCGACGCGGACGTGCTCGATCTCGTCGATCGAGGAAGCGCCCTCGACGGCCGTGAGGGCGGCGCTCTCCAGAGCCAAGGCGTCCACGGGAGCGCCGAGGTTACCAACGTGCTTCCGGGTGCTTGAATCGCCGCGATGACGCTCTACGACCGGATCGCGGGCATCTACGACCCCTGGAGCCGCTCGGTCACCGAGGACGTCGGCTTCTACGTCGACCAGGCGCTCGCCTCGGGAGGGCCGGTCGTGGAGCTCGCCGTCGGCACTTGGCGGATCGCGATCCCGATCGCACGGGCGGGCGTGTCCCTGATCGGCGTCGACTCGTCCCCGGCGATGCTCGCGGTCGCGCGCGCCGGTGCGGAGGAGGCCGGCGTCGCCGCGCGGCTCGACCTCCGCGTCGGCGACCTGCGCGAGCCGCCGGTCGAGGAG
>JBKOYF010000100.1:0-11278 GCA_046725305.1 Actinomycetota bacterium | reverse complement strand
GCAGATGAGGGTGCCGGCCTCTGGGCACAGCCGACCCATGCAAAGCTCGCAGCCAGTCGCTAAGAGGCCGCGCCGGCCCGAGTGGATGAAGGTGCGCGCGCCGAGCGCCAACTCGCGCTACTTCGAGGTGAAGGGCCTCATGCGCGAGGGTGGCCTGCACACGATCTGCGAGGAGGCGCGCTGCCCCAACATCGGCGAGTGCTGGGGACGTGGAACGGCGACGTTCCAGATCCTCGGCGACACCTGCACCCGGGCATGCCGCTACTGCTACGTCCACTCCGGGAAGCCCGACGGCCCCCCGGATCCGCTCGAGCCCCTGCGGCTCGCGCAGGCGGCCGCAAGCATGGGGCTCTCGCACGTCGTCGTGACGTCGGTCGACCGGGACGACCTCCCGGACCGGGGCGCGGGCCACTACGCCGCGACGATCCGAGCGATCAAGCGCAAGCTCCCGGCCGCGAAGGTCGAGGTGCTCACGCCGGACTTCCTCGGCGTCGAGGAAGAGGCGCTCGCGACCGTGCTCGGCGCCCGGCCCGAGGTCTTCAATCACAACATCGAGACCGTTCGGCGGCTGCACGCGAAGATGCGCGGCGCGAAGGCGAGCTACGACAAGGCGCTCTGGCTCCTTGAGCGTGCGAATGAGGTCGCCGACTACCCCGTGCTGACGAAGTCGGGGATCATCGTCGGGCTCGGCGAGACGAACGACGAGGTGGTCGACACGATGCGGGATCTGCGCGGCCACGGCGTCGACGTCGTCACGATCGGCCAGTACCTCCAGCCGTCGCCGAAGCACGCGACGATCGACCGCTGGGTGCACCCCGACGAGTTCCGCTGGTTCCGCGAGCAGGGCGAGGCGCTCGGGTTCGGCTCGGTCTTCTCCGGGCCGCTCGTCCGCTCCTCGTACCGCGCGGACGAGCAGCGTCACGCTGCCGAGACCGGCCGCGGGGCCGTCGCGTACTGAAACGAAGAGCCGCCCGAAGGCGGCTCTTCATTCTGCAATTCGGCGCCGCTGCTACGGCGTGATCTTGAGGATCCGCGTGTTCCAGTTGGCGAGGCGCGGCGGGAAGCCGACGTTGCCCTGGATCCACTCGGTCGCAAGCCACAGCGACCCGTCAACGGGGTTCACGACCGCGTCCGAGTAGTCACCCCAGCGCTCCGTGCCCGAACCGCCGAAGACGCGGTATCCGGTGAAGCCGTCGGCGGGCTTCACTCCTGCTGCCGCGATGTGCACCGGACCGGCGCCTCCCGACAGCGTCAGCCGCGCGTAGCCCGCGGACGGGAAGTAGTCCTTCCCGGAGACGCTGAAGACGATCGCGCCCTGGCCGTTGCCGTTCATGGCGATTGCCGGGAACAGGACGCTGGCGTTGTTCACGGTCACGTAGCCCTGGCTGGCCACCGTTGCCGAGACCTGCCCACCCGACACCGTGGGCGCGAACGCGAAGTACGCGGTCCCGACCTGCGACGAGCCGTTCTGCGTCTTCACGATCGTATTCAGAGAGCCCCACAGCCTCCCGTTCACCCAGACCGCGTCCTCCATGCGGTCGTCGTTGCCGGCGATCAGGCTCTCGTGCTCATCGGGACCGTTTCCGGGCTTCGGCGCCCCCGCCGCCAGCAGCGCGTTGTCGGCGAGCGGCGTGGGACCATCCTGCTGGATCGCGTCGGGCGGGAACCCGTACGACTGCGTGGTCACGACGACGTCGTCGACGTGCACGTCAGGCGTCGCGGTCGTGAGGGACGCAGTGTTCGTGAGCGCCCAGACCGCGATGCGATCGTCGAGCGTCACGTTCCCCTTCGAGAACTCGAGTGCGCCGAGCAGATACTCGGTCCCGCCGTTGGTGGTGACCCAGTTCGCGCTGCTCGGCGAGCTCGCGGGCTGGAGCGAGTACGGGAAGTCCGTCGACGTCGTGTAAGACGACGCGAGCGGGGCTCCCTCGATGCGCTGGACCTTCATCGTCCCCGAGGCGAGGGCGGCCTTGTCGAACGCATAGATCTGCGCGCCGTTGAACGTCCCGCCGAACGGAACGAGGTCGAACTCGTTCGTCGTGATGTAGAGCCCGTTCTGGTCGGCGCCGACGAGCGGCTGGTCTCCGAAGCACGGGCACGTCGGATGACTCGGCGTCCCGTCGGTGCCGTCGTTGGCGATGTTCAGCTGATAGAAGAACCAGTCGTTCCGGTTCGTGGTCGGAGTTCCGGTCTTGCTCACGGCGATGTCGAGGTACGCCTCGCCCGTGAAGGCGCCGGACGGCATCTGACCGATCTGGTCGATGACGAAGAAGAACCGGTTGAGGCCCGAGTCGAAGTAGCACTTCGGGTCGAACAGATCCTGGCCGATGACGTTGGGCGTCCCCCGGACGATCTGGTGGTCCTGCGTGAAGAACGGGTTCATCGCCGCCCCGCCGCTGGCCGGATCGATCGCAGCTCCGGTCACGCTGCTGCGAACCCGAAAGACGTTGTTGACGGCCTCGAGCGCGTAGCCGTTGCCCACGCAGAGCGCCTGGTCGGGCGGCTCAAGGCTGAACTGGTTGCCGCCGTCGGCGGTCCGCTGCTCCTCGAAGTTGAGGCCTGCGAGGCTCAGCGCGAGATCGGGGTTCGAGCTCGCGAGCCCGTTGTCCGGCGGTCGTGGAACGTGGTCCGCCGACAGATGCGCGGCGCTCTGGTTGCCCGGGATCTGCATCTGGTGGTTGGCGATGTACCGCGGGCGAAACTCGTTCGACATGTCGATGGGCGATGTCGCCGCGGCCGCCCCGATGGCCAGGACGGCTGCTACGGCCGCGCCCACGATGAACACAGTCGTCCGTGCTCTCTTCACTGCTCTCCCCTTTCGTCGCGGTATGACAGCCCCCCACCAGGCTGCCCGCTAACGGGCCAAGTCTAGGCCCTTTCCGCATGGCGCAGCGCTAGTCGTGCGGCCGGGCCATGGCACGGTAGTCCAGCGCCTCGTCGAGGATCGACTCGTCGACGCCTGCTTCCCGCGCGACCTCGCGGAGCGGACGTCCGGAGGCCGTGGCCTCCTTCACGATCTCCGCTCCCTTGTCGTAGCCGATATACGGATTCAGCGCCGTGGCTGCCGAGAGCGTGCTCTCGGCGTACTGCTCGTTCCGCTCGCGGTTGGCCTCGATCCCGTCCACGCACTTCTGCGCGAGCAGGCGCGAGGCGCTCGCGAGGAGCCCGATCGAGTCGAGCAGGTTCCGCGCCATGAGCGGGATGTAGACGTTGAGCTCGAAGTGGCCGCCCATGCCGCCGACGGTGATCGCGAGGTCGTTCCCGATGACCTGGGCCGCAACCTGCGTGACGACCTCGGGGATCACCGGGTTGACCTTGCCCGGCATAATCGAGCTCCCTTTCTGGAGCTCCGGCAGGAAGATCTCCGAGAGCCCGGCGCGCGGCCCCGACCCCATGAGCCTGAGATCGTTCGCGATCTTCGTCAGCGAGACTGCGACGACCTTGAGCGCGCCCGAGGCCTCGACAAGGCCGTCGCGTGCGGCCTGTGCCTCGAAGTGGTCAACGGGGGCGGAGATGGTGAGGCCGGTTTCCGCGGAGAGCTGCTCGCGCACGCGAGCGGCAAAGTCCGCGTGCGTGTTGAGCCCCGTCCCCGTCGCCGTGCCGCCGAGCGGGACCTGGCCGAGGCGTGGCATAGCCTCGCGAACGCGCGCGATCCCCTGCCGGACCTGCGCCGCATATCCGCCGAACTCCTGGCCCAGCGTGACGGGGACGGCGTCCATGAGGTGGGTGCGCCCCGACTTGACGACGTCGGCGAACTCGTCCGCCTTCCGCTCGAGCGACGCCGCGAGGAGCTCGAGCGCCGGCACGAGCTCGTCGACGAGCTCCCCGAGCGCCGCGAGGTGGACGGCCGACGGGAAGACGTCGTTCGACGACTGCCCCATGTTGACGTGATCGTTCGGGTGGACGCCGTCGCCGGCCAGCGCCGCGATTACCTCGTTCGCGTTCGTGTTCGAGCTCGTCCCCGACCCCGTCTGGAAGACGTCGATCGGGAACTGGTCGTCGAACTCGCCCGCGGCCACGCGGTCGGCGGCGGCGGCGATCCGCTCCGCGAGCTCGCGATCGAGTAGCCCGAGGTCGGCGTTCGCCCGTGCAGCAGCGGCCTTGATCCTCCCGAGCCAGCGCGCGACGCGGATCGGGATCGGCTCGCCCGAGACGGGGAAGTTCGCGATCGCCTTCTCCGTCTCCCCTCCCCAGAGCACCTGCTTCTCGGCAGACTTGGCCACGCTTCGAGTCTAGACGCGTGAAGCTCGGAGGAGCTCGTCCCAGGTACCGAGCTTGACGCGAGGACGTCCCTGCGGCTCGCCGCGCGCCTTCTCGACGGCGTCGATCGCCTCCCAGCCCGTGTACGTCACGACCTGGCTCCCGCGTTCGGCGAGAACCTCGTCGAGGCTCGCGCCCGAGCGCGCGGGAAGCACTCCGCCGCGCGCGTCCTCGAGGAGAGCGTCGACGGTCTCGGTGGCGTCCTTCTTGTTCGTCCCGATGACGCCCGTCGGCCCCCGCTTGATCCACCCCGCGCAGTACGCGCCGGGGATCGGCCGGACGCTCTCGTCGAGGACGCGGCCGCCCGCGTTCGGCATCGTGCCGGTTCGCTCGTCGAACGGCGCTCCCGGAATTCCGACGCCGCGGTAGCCGACGCTGCGAAACACGAGCCCGCACGGGATCACCTCACGCTCGTCGGTAGGCACGGCGCGGACGTTCCCGTCCGCGTCGGCTTCCAGCCGGTTGTGGACGATCTCGATCGCCTCGACGCGCTGTTCGCCCAGGATCGCCACGGGCGACACGCGAAAGCGCAGACGCACCGTTCTGGGCTTTCCGGACGGTCGATGCGTGGCGAACTCACGCAGTATCTCGACGTTCCGGTGGACGATGTTCGAGCTGGTCTCGAGCTCGGCGGCGCTCGCCGGCTCGAGGTCGAGCTCGGCGGGGTCGACGAGGACGTCCGCCCCCGCGAGCTCCCCCAGCTCGTGCAGCTCCGTCGACGTCCACGCCGCCTGGACCGGGCCGCGCCGACCCAGGACGAGGATCTCCCGGATGCCCGAGGCGACGATCGCCTCGATCGCTGCGTCGGTCGTGTCGGTCGGGGCGAGCTCTTCCCGTGTGAGGGCGAGCATTCGCGCGACGTCGAGGGCGACGTTCCCGTTCCCCACGACGACCGCACGCTGGACGTCGAGGTCGAAGTCGAGATCCTGGAAGTCCGGGTGGCCGTTGTACCAGGCGACGAGCTCGGTCGCGGGCCACGATCCCGGGAGGTCCTCGCCCGTGATCCCCAGCCTCCGGTCTGCCTGTGAGCCGACGGCGTAGATCACCGCGTCGTACAGCTCGCCGAGCTCGTCGTGCGTGACGTCGCGTCCTACCTCCACGTTGCCGAGGAAGCGGAAGCCCGGACGCAACGCGATCTTCTCGAACGCACGCGAGACCGTCTTCAGCTGGGGATGGTCCGGCGCGACGCCGAGCCGGACGAGCCCCCAGGGCGTCGGCAGCCGCTCGATCATGTCCACCTCGACGACCGGGTCCTCGCTCGCGAGCGCGTGGCCCGCCGCGTAGAACGCGGCCGGCCCGGATCCCACGATCGCAACACGAAGTGGTCGTCGAGGGTCGGTCATGGGCCGGCCAATGCTACGGCGCGACCGATACGACGCCGGCGTGCGACCATGCGCGCGTGCGGCGCGAGCGCCTCCAGACGGTCGCTGCCGCGGCGGGCGTCGCGATCATCCTGGGAGTCCTCGCCGTCATCGGCAAGGCCTGGTACGACAGCCGGCTGCCGGGCACGTACAGCGTCATGGACTACGGCACACACGACTACGGCGGCGGCTCCGAGCCTGTCGAGCACGCGGGGCACGGTGGCATCGCGGGGATCAGCGTCGCCGATCTGCACGGCGCGAGCGCGGGGAAGCCGGACGCCCGCTTCGAGCTCACGGCTCGGGCGGCCGATGTGCGTCTGGCATCGGGGCACGTCGTCCACGCGCTCACCTTCAACGGGATCTCCCCGGGACCGGAGCTCCGCGTCCGGCGCGGCGACCTGGTCGAGGTCATCCTTCGAAACGTGGACGTGAGGCAGGGAGTCACCATCCACTGGCACGGCGTCGACGTCCCCAACGCCGAGGACGGAGTTGCCGGGGTTACCCAGAACGCCGTGCTTCCGGGTGAGAGGTACACGTACCGCTTTCGAGTCGACCAGGTCGGGACGTTCTGGTACCACGCGCATCAGGTCTCCTCGGAGGACGTCCAGCGAGGGCTCTTCGGCGCGCTGGTCATCGAGCCGCGTGAACGGCCGACGCGCGTCTTCGACCGGGTGCTCGTCGCCCACACGTTCGACGGGATCGCAACTCTCGACGCGAGCGACACGATGACGTCGGCGGAGGTGCCGGCGGGAACCTCGGTCCGACTCAGGCTCGTCAACACCGACAGTGCCCTGCGGCGATTCACCGTGAGCGGCACGTCTTTCCGCGTCCTCGCGATCGACGGCGGAGACCTCAACCGGCCGGCGCCCCTCCGGGGAGCGCGCCTGCCGATCGCGGCCGGAGGACGGATGGACATCGGATTCCCGATGCCGCGCAGTGCGGTGCGTGTCGGCCTCGAAGGGACCGACGCCGCACTCGGCCTGAGCGCGGACGGGAGCCCCCCTCCGCCCGAGACCGCCCCGAAGGCCGACTTCGATCCGCTCTCGTACGGCCAGCGGGTGCCGATGCCGTACTCGCAGGCGAGCCGGTTCGACCGCGACTTCACGCTCACCATCAGCAAGAAGCTCGGCTTCTTCGACGGCCGGCCGGGCCGGCAGTGGGCACTGAACGGCGGGATCTATCCCGACGTTCCCATGTTCGTCGTCGAGAGAGGCGACCTCGTGCGGATGACGATCGCGAACCACACGAGCGTCGTCCACCCCATGCACCTGCACGGGCACCACGCACTCGTCCTCGCGCGCAACGGGGAGGCGGCGTCGGGGAGTCCCTGGTGGGTGGACACGCTCGACGTCGATCCGGGAGACGAGTACGTGATCGCCTTCCGTGCGGACAACCCGGGCATCTGGATGGACCACTGCCACAACCTCGGCCATGCCGCCGCCGGGCTGACGATGCACGTCGCCTATGCGGGCGTCACGACGCCGTTCGTCGTCGGCGGCAAGGACGGCAACGCACCCGAGTAGGGCCCGTTGCCAGCCCAGTCGGCAGTGGCCTACGTCGCGGGTGCAACCGCCGCCGAAGCGGCTTTCCGGGCCTGCCAGCCGTCCCACACGATCGAGAAGGTGAGCCCGAGGATCACGAAGGCGTTGATCGGATGTAGCGCGCCGATCGCCGGCACGCTTTCGCCGAACCAGGCGAGCAGGATCTGAAGCGTGAGCAACAGGGCCAGGACGCCGTGCTTGCCGAGCCGCCACCTGCCGACGCCTGCGATCAGACCGATCACGAGCAGCACCATCACGGCGAGCCACACGAGGTAGCCGAAACCGATGTGGATGCCGAAGCCGTCCTCGAACGTCTTGTCCGTGATGGAGGAGCCCTCGTCCTCGAGCTTGTGCGAGGCGTAGAACGCACCGTAGCCGGCGAACCCGATCTGCAGGATCACCATCACGAGGACGACCATCGACCAGATCCAGTACACAGTGCGCACGCGTTCCTCCCGCTCGTTGACGGCGCGAGCCTACGGCACGCTCAGGATGATCTCAATAGGGAACGCGAGTCAGTGGCTCCAACCACCACTGATGTGCTTGCACATCAGTGCGAACAACCAGAGCCGCAGCCGCCGACGTGCGTGCCCTCGGGCAGCTCCTCGGTCTCGTCCACCTGGAACGAGTGGCCACAGCCACACGAGGAGACGGCGTTCGGGTTGTCGATCTTGAAGCCCGACTCCTGGATCGTGTTCAGGAAGTCGATCGTCGTGCCGCGAAGGTAGGGCGCGCTGAACGGGTCGACGACCACGGGGATGCCCTCGAGCTCGAGCTCGACGTCTCCTTCGGCCGCGCCGGCGTCGAAGCCGAGCCCGTACTGAAATCCGGAGCACCCGCCGCCCTGGATCGCGACGCGGAGGACGAGCGTTGCCGCATCCTCCTCCTCGGCCATGAGCTCCCTGATCTTCGTCGCCGCGACGGGCGTGAGCGTGATCAGTGTGTCGATGGGATGCTCGATTGTGGCCACGGGCTCATGGTAGCGGACGGGGTGACGGGTTCCAGACGGGTTCCAGTGCCGACTTTGTGACACTCGTATCGCTCATTCCGTGCGGGGTTCCCGATCCCTTCGTGCGTCCGAAAGGGGAGTGCTAGGTTTCGTCGCGGTACCGACGTCCGAGCATGAAGCGGGGGTAGGACCCGTGCTTTCGAACTGGCTGCCGTTCCTCTTCTACGCGATCTTCGCGGCAGCGATCCCGGCGACGATGATCGCCGCGTCGTACATCCTCCCCGGCCGCCCCGTGTCCCGCACGCGGCAGCGGATGCTGCCCTTCGAGTCGGGCGTGTCGGAGGGCCCTCCGAGTCGCGACCGGAGGTTCACCGTGAGCTTCTACCTCATGGCGATCCTCTTCATCCTCTTCGACATCGAGATCGTCTTCCTCTACCCCCTCGCCGTGCGGCTCGATGCGCTCGGCTGGTTCGGCATCGGAGAGCTCATGACGTTCGTCGCGATCCTCGGGGTCGCGTACGTCTACGTCTGGCGGAAGGGAGCACTCAACTGGCACTGAAACGGGAGCTCCCGGTTGTGAGCGACCGCCCGCTCGCCAAGGCCGGCCTCCAGTCCGAGCGCGTGCTCTGGCCGGACCGTGGGCCCGGGGTGTTCGAGCGCGAGGTGGAGGAGATCGAGGACGCGCTCCTCCTGACGACCGTCGACAAGGCTGTCGCCTGGGCGCGCTCGAACTCCGTCTGGCCAGACACGTTCGGCCTCGCCTGCTGTGCGATCGAGATGATGTCGATCGTCTCGTCGCGCTACGACATCGCGCGTTTCGGCATGGAGCGGTTCAGCTCCTCGCCGCGGCAGGCGGACCTGCTGATCATCTCCGGCAGGGTCACGCACAAGATGGCGGCTCCGCTCCGTCAGGTGTACGACCAGATGCTCGAGCCGAAGTGGGTGATCGCGATGGGCGCCTGCGCGAGCTCCGGGGGGATGTTCAACAACTACACGATCCTCCAGGGCGTCGACAAGATCGTGCCGGTCGACATCCACGTCCCCGGGTGCCCCCCGCGGCCCGAGGCGCTGATCGAGGGAATCGTCCGGCTCCACGAGAAGATCCGCGGAGGCGTCCCGCCCGCGTACGAGATTCGCGGAGTGGCCGAGTGATCACCTCGACGGACTATGCCGGCGTGCCCGGGGTGGTCGAGACCCGCGAGTCGTACGGCGAGACGACCCTGGTCGTCGATCCGGCGCGGCTCGTCGAGGCGTGCACGACGCTCCGAGACGAGTATGGCTTCAACTTCCTGAGCGACATCGCCGCGGCGGACTACCTCGGCTGGGGCGAGCAGGAGGTCGCGGGCTACATCGGGACCGCGGACGGGCGGGACCTGAACGAGCCCGGGTCGCGCGGGCTCGCGCGCATCCCCGACCCGAAGCCGAAGCGCTTCGCGGTCTCGTACCACCTCCTACGGGTCGGAGACGACCCAGCTCGCCTGCGCGTCCAGCTGTGGCTCGACGACGGCGAGCCCGTCGCCAGCGTGCTGTCCGTCTGGCCCGCGGCCGACTGGTTCGAGCGGGAGGCCTGGGACATGCTCGGAATCCGCTTCGAGGGCCATGCGAACCTCGTCCGGATCCTGTTGCCGGAGGACTGGGAGGGCCATCCGCTCCGTAAGGACTACCCGCTCGGCGGCGAGCCTGTCCGCTTCTCGGACGAAGACTGATGGCCGTCCTCCCGTCCGCGCGCATCTACGAGGGGACGCGCATCCCGCACCCGGTTCCGACCATCCTCGAGATCGATCCGGAGAAGCATCGGCTCGAGGACGTCCTGCGCGTCAACTTCGGGCCGAACCATCCCTCGACGCACGGGGTCCTGCGCCTCGTCGTCGACCTCGACGGCGAGACGGTCGCGGGCATCCGAGCCGTCATCGGCTACCTGCACACGGGCTTCGAGAAGAACATGGAGGCGAAGTCGTGGTGGAAGTCCGTCACGTACGCGCCCCGCATCGACTACGTCTCCTTCCACGCGAACGAGTTGCTGTACGTCCTTGCGATCGAGAAGCTCCTCGGCTTCGAGGTCCCGCGCCGGGCCGTCTGGACGCGGATGGCGCTCGCGGAGCTGAACCGCATCCACTCGCACCTCGTCTGGCTCGGGACGTCGGCGCTCGAGCTCGGAGCAATCTCTCTCTTCTGGTACTGCTTCGACGACCGGGACCAGATCCACGACCTCTTCGAGATGGCGGGCGGGGCGCGCATGCACTCCCGGTGCGTCCAGGTCGGCGGCCTCGCCGAGGATCTGCCTCCCGGCTTCACCGCGGAGGCGCGGAAGTTCTGCGAGTCGATGCCACGCTCGGTCGACGAGTACGAGGCGATCCTCGACCGCAACGCCCTCTGGCTCGAGCGCCCGAAGGGCGTGGCCCAACTCTCCGCCGCCGACGCGATCGCGCTCGCGCAGTCGGGCCCGATGCTGCGCGCATCCGGTGTCGACTGGGACCTCAGGCAGGCGACGCCGTACCTCGCCTACGACGAGGTCGACTTCGACGTCCCCGAGTACCCGAACGGCGACGTCTACGACCGCTACCGCGTCCACATGGACGAGATGCGCGAATCCGTCCGCATCGTGCGACAGTGCCTCGACCGCATCGACGAGACCGCCGGCGAGCCGTGGATCGTCGACGACCGCAAGGTCGTCCTCCCTCCGCGGCACGAGCTTCACACGTCGATGGAGTCGCTGATCCACCACTTCAAGATCGTGACCGAGGGCTTCACGGTGCCCGAGGGCGAGGTGTACGTCGCGATCGAGTCGCCCCGCGGGGAGGCCGGCTGCTACCTCGTCTCGGACGGGGGAGCCCGTCCCTGGCGCGTGAAGTTCCGGGCGCCGAGCTTCGCCGCGCTGCAGGCGACGGCGACGATCGTGCAGGGCGTGCTGATCGCCGATCTCATCGCCGCCGCCGGCTCGCTCGACCCCGTGATGGGAGATGCGGACCGATGAGCAACGCTCGCCTCCGGCTCGCGTTCGCCAGGAAACCCGTGAACGGAAACCATGTTTCCTCCTGCGAGGCCCCCTTCTTCCTGAGAGCGTGGGGAACCTCCCGGTTCCCCACACCCCTCCACGCGCATCGACCAAGAGCTGGCCGATGAGCGAGGGCATCAGCCTCGAGGAGCTCCAGCTCGCCGCGCGCAAC
>JBKOYF010000047.1:0-11711 GCA_046725305.1 Actinomycetota bacterium | reverse complement strand
GGCGAGCTCAGCGCGCGAGTCTGAGCCGTCCGCCGATCGCCTTGCGCTCCGCCGGGAGGTAGAAGCCCAGGGGCAGCAGGACGAGCGGGTACGCGAGCGCGAGCGTCGCGGCGACCGGGAGCCCGCCGCCCGCGAGCTTCGCGATCGCGACGAGCGCGGCACCGGTGGCGGCTGCGGTGGCGATGCGTCGCCACTGGTACGCGATCGGGTAGACGTGCTGCGACCACCACACCATCCCGAAGAACATCGTCGTGTACGCCGCGATCGTCGCGATCGCGGCGCCCATCATCCCGTACGGCGGGATGAGGAGGAGGTTCAGGGCGACGTTGATCGCCGCCGCCGCGCCGGTGACGACCCAGTTGAACTGCGTCCGCTTGGCGCGCCCGACCCCGATCGCGACGACGATGTAGCCGGCGAAGGCGACGGCGGCGAACGCAAGCGGCCCGACGACGCGGGACGCGCTCTCGAACGCGGGCGCGGCGATCCAGCGCACGAGCCACGGCGACAGGAGAGCGAGCGCGGTCGCCACCCACGTCGTCACGAGCACGACGTAGGTCAGGACGAAGGCATAGGTGCGCCGGGCCTCGCGGTCGTCGTCGATCGAGTAGGCGAACGCGGGCCAGGCGAGCCGGAACGCCGTGATCATCAGGACCATTGCGGAGGCGATCCGCACGCCGACGGAGTAGAGGCCGACCTCGGTCGTGTCCGCGAGGCGCGCGAGGAAGAGGCGGTCGGAGAAGTTCGTGACCCAGAGGAACAGCGCCGTCGGCACGAGGGGCATCCCGAAGCGGTTCATGTCCCGGAAGAGCCTGCGGTCGAACTGGAGGCCGAGCTGCTCTCGTCGGTAGCCGACGAGAGCGAGGTAGACGAGCAGCGTCCCGGTGAAGTTCCCGACGATGACGCCGATCGGCCCCGCGTCGAGCGCGACGACGAGTACGAGCGTCGCTCCGACCGTCACGAAGATGTTCACGAGGCTCGCGGAGACGAAGGCGACCGAGCGCTCCTCGACGCGGAAGAGTGACGTGAGCTGCTCGTAGTTCATCCCGGCCCAGAGCCCGACGAACGACGCCCGGACGAGGTCGGCGTCCTCGGTCGAGCCGAAGAGACCGTGCGCGATGGGTGCGGCGAGCGCCAGGCCGACGAGTAGTCCCGCGGTCGCCATCGTCATCGTGAACCAGAAGGACGTCCGCAGCACGAGCAGCCTCGCCTGCGGCTCCGGGGAGTCGAAGTAGAAGCGGAAGAAGGCGCTGTTGATCCCCATGCGGAGCGCGATCCCGACGACGGTCGTCAGCGCGATCAGGGTCTCGACCTCCCCGTAGTCCGAGGGCGAGAGGTAGCGCGTGTAGAGCGGCAGGAGGAAGACCGCGAGGATCCGCGAGACGAGCCCGCCGAGCCCGTAGATGAGCGAGTGCTTCCCGAGGCGCTTGAGCTGGCCGCCGAGCGAGGTCACGAGAGGCGAGCGTAGAGAGCGAGCAGGCGGTCGGCCACGCGATCGAGGTCGTGCACGCGCTCCGCGTATGCGCGCGACTCGGCGCCGATCCGTCTCCGCTCCGCCGTAGAGGCGACGAGCGGCTCGAGCCGGGAGCGGAGATCGTCGCGCGTCGCGCTCACGATCGGCACGCGGGCGCCGAGCTCGCGCTCCGTCCGTTCGACGGCCTCGTCGTGGAGAAACGTGACGACGGGCTTCCCGAGCGCCATGCACTCGATCGCGAACAACCCGTACCAGCCGGCATTCAGCTGGTCGACGACGATGTCGGCCTGCCGGTAGCGCTCGAACGCCTCGTCGTGGTGCAGGCCCTCGACGAGCACGAGGTCCGCGTCGAGCCCCTCGCAGGCGGCGATGACGTCCTCCGTTCCCTTCCGCCTGCGCGAGGAAGGAGCGTGCAGGATCGTCGGGCGTGCGCGGTCGGACGGCGGAGCGGGTGCGATCGCCTTCACGTCGATCCCGGGCGGGATCACCTCCGCCTCGGGAACCCACCGGATCGCGTCGTACGAGCCGACGACCTCGGCTCCCGCCTTCTTCCCGAACGCGAGCTCCGCCGGCGACTTCCCGCGGATGTCGGAGCCGAGGTAGTGCATCACCGACTTCTTGCCGAGCGCGCGCAGGATCGGGAACTGGAGCGATTGCGGTACGAGCGTGAGCCCGAAGTAGAAGTGGAAGACGTCCGTTCTCGGCAGCAGCCGCGTCAGGGCCGACCACTGCGTCGCCTGCCGGCGCACGAGCCCGCCCGCGCGCTCGAGCGACCAGTCCGCCTCCGAGTGCAGCGTGTAGCGGTTGAAGACGACGAGCCGCGCGTCCACACCGCGTGCGCGCAGCGCCTGCACGTTCGCCCAGGGCACGCCCGCGGTGTTCACCGGGCAGTGGGTGACGCGCAGGGCGCTACTGCCCAACGTCGATGCCGTCGGCGGCGAGCTGCTCGAGACGACGCGCCTTCTCGGCGTTCAGCATCGCCCGCATGGTCAGGCCCATCGTCGCTCCCTCGTACACCCAGATCTCGGGGTGGACGAGGATCTGGAGCCACGGGAAGCCGCCGCCGCGGAGCTCCTCGTGCGGGCAGCCGGCGCGCCAGTGCTGGTTCGAGTCGGAGCGGTACGTCGCCGGATCGAAGTACGGCTCTGCGTAGACGTTGATGGCCCCCAGAATCGTCTGCGACATGTACTCGGCGCGGGGGTTGTGCCACGAGACCACCGGGTCGAAGCGCTCGTCGGGCGCCACGTTGGGGTGGACAGCGTGGAGGCCCACCGCGTGCCCGAACTCGCGCAGGCCCGCGATCGCGTCGGCGCCTTCGCTCGACGCGAGGTTGTAGAAGACCGATTCAGTCATCAGGAGATACGTCGTCCGCACGTCGTGCGCCGCCTCGAGCTCGGCCATCGTGAGCGCGGCTGCCAGCGAGAGGTCGACGTCGTGCCGCAGGAAGAGGTCGCCGCGAGCCGGGGGCTCGCCGAACGTCGTGAAGCGGTAGCCGCCCGTCCTGGCCGCCTCGAGGATCTCGGCGTAGTGCGTCAGGTCGAACGTGCAGCTCATGTGCGTGCCAGGACCCATTGCCACTGCCCTTCGCCGTCGGGCTCGGGCTCGACCACGGCCACGATCTCGTCGAGGAGCAACTCGAAGCCTGCTGCAAGGAGCAGGCGCCGATTCACCTCCGGCGGGAAGCTCGAAAAGAACATCGTCGTACCCAGCCAGTTCCCGGTCCACGACTCGGTGTCGCTGGTTCCGAAGCTGGCCAGGAAGAGGCCGCCCGGCACGAGCCACGAGTGGACTCGGACGAACAGGCTCTCGAGTGAGCTGCGCGGTACGTGGTTGAACGCGTAGAAGGCGGCGACGGCATCGACCGAGCACGCATCGAGCTCGAGCGAGGTGAAATCCGCCTGAACGAACCGAGCGCTCGGCACGTTTGCACGCGCTCGTTCGATCTGCTCCCGCGAGATGTCGACGCCGGTCAAGCGGAAGCGCTCCGCAAGATGCTGCGTCTCCCGCATCCCTGATCCGCAGCCGAGCTCGAGTACGCGGGCGTCCGCGGGGAGGCGTCGCGTGAGCTCCTTCAGCCACCGCGAGCGCGAGTCGTCCTCGATTCTCGCGCTCCACTCGACGAAGCGATCGGCGATCTCGTCGTAACCCGCACCGACGAGCCGGGTGCGCGCGTCCGTCATGCGGCTGCCTCCACCTCGACCTCGAGCCGCGCCGCGGCGCGCTCTGCCCGACGGAGCGCCTCGCGCGACGTGTCGGCGACCGCGATTACGTAGCCGCGGCGATCGCCGTCGCGGCGCACCGGGCGGATCGTCTCACCGATCTGGAGGTACGTGTCCGCCTGGACGACGCCCTCGGAGGCGAGGACGCGGTCGAGGCTCCCGATGCGGGTTACCCGACCCGTCGGCAGCGGGCCCGGCTCGGCGGTGAAGAAACGGATTGCGAGCGGCTGGCTGAAGCGTGGGAGCGCCACGCGGTCGGGCACCTCCTCCCCCAACGCCTGCCGAAGGGCGACCTCGACGAGGTCGACGCCAACGGCGTGCCTCACGAGATCCGCCATCTGCCCGCCCGGGATGCGTGCGGCCACCTCGACGACGGCGACCTCTCCGTCCGGCGACGCAATGAGCTGCGGGAACGCGATGGCGTCCTTCAGCCCGAGCGCTCGCACCGACTCGGCCGCGACCTGGTCGGAGAGTCGGAGCTGCTCCGGGGGGATCGAGGGCGGGTAGACGTGGATCCAGCCGACCCCGAAGCCGATACCCGGCGGGCGCAGGCGGTCGGACAGGGTGATCACGGTCGGCTCGCCGTTCCGCGCGATCACGATCCCGTTGAGCTCGATGCCGTTCACGAAGCCCTCGAGAAGCGCCTCGCTCGTCGGGGACTCCTCGATCGCCTCGGAGAGGTCGCGCTCGAGCTCCTCGCGGCTCTCGATCCGGAAGACCGCACGCTGCCCGCCCGAGTCGACCGGCTTGAGGACGGCAGGGAAGGGGAACACGTCGAGCGCGGCGCCGACGTCGGCGAACGAGCGGAGCGTCGCGTACGGTGGCTGGGGAAGACCGGCGGCACCGAGCGCGTCACGCATGGCGCGCTTGTGCGTGAGGAGGTGCGCCGTCTCGGAGCCGATGCCGGGAAGGCCGAGGTCCTCGGCGACCGCCGCGACGACCGGGACCGCCCGATCCGCGGAGACGGTGAGGACGCCGTCGACGCCGACGCGCCGCGCGACGGCGCCGACCTCTGCAACGTCGGAGAAGTCGACGACCTTTGCCACGTCTGCGGCCGCGAGGCCGGGCGCATCGGGATTACGGTCGACGGCGACGACGCGCAAGCCACGCGCGCGAGCCTGCTCGATCGCCCGCCGCTGGTGGCGGCCCGCGCCCACGAAGAGGACGGTCTGCACGGCCGCCGATGCTAGATGGTTGACGCGCCGATCAGGTCGCGCCGCCGGGCGGCACGAGCCACGGCGAGATGCGGTTCCAGCGGGCGATCTCGCATCCGTTCGTCCGGGCGAAGGTCGCCCGCACCCGTGTGGTTCCGACGGTGCCGACGACCCGTGCCTTCTGCGGCCCGCCGTAGATCTCGGTGCAGACGGCGTTCTCCGGCGTCGGCGCGAAGGGCTTCGCGCCAGCAGAGGCGAGCCGACGGCACGCGCGGGCAGGTTGCGGGAGCGTGCCGCGAGGCGGGCCGCACCGAAGCGTCCACGTGGTGCTCGCCCCGGGCTTCGCGCCGTCCTCCCAGTACGTGATGCGGAGCGCCGAGCCGGTCTGCGGGCCGGCGAGCGACGCGCCGCCGGAGACGAGCGCGACGCCGAGGATCGCGGAGGCGACGAGCCCGCGCATGCGGTGAGGGTACCCGGGCGACGGCGTCTAGACTCGCGCGCGTGGCTCTGACGGGCAGACGTGTCGTCGTGACGGGTGGCGCGGGATTCATCGGCACGACGCTCGCACGGCGCCTCGTCGACGACAACGAGATCGTCGCCGTCGACAACCTCCACCGCGACACGCTCGGCGGAACGGCGCTCGCGGAGCATCCGAACTTCAGCTTCGTGCAGGGCGACGTGCTCGACGCGGCGTTCCTCACGCAGGTCGTCCGCGGCGCGACCCATCTCGTCCACGCTGCGGCGATCGCGGGCGTCGACACGGTGATCGAAAGCCCGGTGCGCACGATGCGGGTGAACCTCATCGGCACGTACAACGCGCTCGAGGCTGCGCTTCAGACGAAGGACACGATCGAGCGGGTCATCGAGTTCTCGACGAGCGAGGTCTTCGGGACGTATGCCTACAAGGTCGACGAGGAGCACGTCACGACGCAGGGTTCGGTGGGGGAAGCGCGCTGGACCTACGCCGTCTCGAAGCTCGCCGGGGAGCACATGGCGCATGCGTACCACGACGAGCTCGACGTTCCGACCGTCTCCGTGCGACCGTTCAACGTCTACGGGCCGGGCCAGATCGGCGGCGGCGCGATCCGTGCCTTCATCGAGACCGCGCTCGCCGGGAACGACCTCGTCATCCACGGGGACGGGTCGCAGATCCGTGCCTGGTGCTACGTCGACGACATGGTCGAGGCGCTCCTGCTCGCGCTCGAGCATCCGAAGGCCATCGGAGAGAGCTTCAACGTCGGCAACGCCCGCTCCGCCGTGACGATTTACGACCTCGCCCAGCGGATCAAGCGGCTCACCGGCTGCCCGGGCGAGCTCGTATTCCGGCCACTCCATTACTCGGACGTCGAGCTCCGGATCCCGAACGTCGACAAGGCTCGCGCGCTCCTGGGCTTCGAGGCGAAGGTCGAGCTCGACGAGGGCCTCGAGCGGACGATCGCGTGGTATCGCGAGAACGGGCCGAGATGACCGAACCGATCCGGCTCGCCCGGCCGGATGTCGGAGACGCCGAGCTCGAGGCGATCGCGGCGGTCGTGCGGAGCGGACAGCTCACGATGGGCCCGACGGTTGCGGAGTTCGAGTCCGCCGTGGCAGCTGCGGTCGGCACCGCCCACGCGGCGGTGGTCTCCTCGGGCACCGCGGCGCTCCATCTCGCCCTCCTTGCCCTCGAGATCGGGCCGGGCGACGAGGTCGTCGTCCCCGCCTACACCTTTCCGGCGACCGCGAACGTCGTCGAGCTCTGCGGGGCGAAGGCCGTGCTCGTCGACGTCGACCCGGACACCTTCGTTCTCGATCCGGCAGCTGTCGCCGCAGCCGTCACGTCGAGGACACGTGCGGTCATGGCCGTGCACCTGTTCGGACGACCCGTCCCGTGGGAGGCGCTGCAGAGCGCGGTCCCGCAGGACGTCGTGCTCGTCGAGGACGCCGCGGGCGCCCTCGGGGCCCGGTACCGTGGCACGCCGTGCGGCGCGCTCGGCGTGGCGGCGTGCCTGTCCTTCCACCCGCGAAAAATCGTGACGACGGGCGAGGGCGGCGCGATCACGACGGACGAGACGGATCTCGACGCCGCGGTTCGCCGCCTGCGCCACCACGGCTGGGCCGCGCTCGGCGAGATGCCGAGCCCGGGCTTCAACTACCGCCTGCCGGATCTTCTGTGCGCGATCGGCATCCCGCAGCTCGCTCGGCTCGAGGAGCTCCTCGCGGCGCGTGAGCGAGTCGCAGGTTGGTACGCCGAGCGCCTCCAGCACTTCGTGCTCGCCCCGTGTGCGGAGGAGGGCGACCGGCACGGCTGGCAGGCCTACGTCGTCCAGCTCGACCGCCGCGACGAGGCGCTCGCGGCGTTGCGCGCCGCCGGCATCGAGGCACAGATCGGCACGTGGGCGCTCCACCGCCTCGCCCCGTACCGCGAGCAGGGCGCGTTCCCGGGGGCCGACCGCGCGTTCGAGCGCGCGCTCGCGCTGCCGTTCGCCGCGACCACGACGGAAGCCGAGGTCGAACGCGTCGCCGGGGTCTTGACAGCCTTGTGAGTGAGTGCTAACTTCCTTCCCATGGCGACGGGAACCACGACGCGGCAGACGGCGGAAGAGCGGCGCGGAGCCGTGCTCGAGGCCGCCCGCCACGAGTTCGCGCAGCACGGCCTGCACGGCGCGTCGACCGACGCGATCGCACGCCGTGCGGGAATCTCGCAGCCGTACCTGTTCCGTCTCTTCGGGTCGAAGAAGGAGCTCTTCCTCGCCTCGAACGACGCGTGCTTCCAGCGCACCCTCGACACCTTTCGAGCGGCGGCGTCCGGGAAGTCCGGCCACGATGCCCTCGACGCGATCGGCCGCGCCTATGCGGAGCTCATCGAGTCGGACCGGGCGATGCTCCAGGGACAGCTCCAAGCATACTCGGCCGCCGTCGAGGACGAGGACGTGCGCGCGAGCACCGCGCGCGGCTACGGCCGGCTCGTCGACTACGTCGAGACGGTCTCCGGCGCCGACAAGCAGACAGTCGCCCGGTTCTTCGCGAAGGGGATGCTCCTGAACGTCCTCGCCGCCATGCAGTACTCGATCGCGGACGAGCCACGCGACTCGTGGGCGGCACGCCTCGCGGAGGGGTGCAAGGAGGACGGGTCATGACGGCCCTCTCTCTTTTTCTCCCGCAATTGAGTAATCAGTCACTAGATCGAAACATCACGGATACGAGGAGGTCACGATGAGAGCAGGCACCCGCACGCTGTGGACGTTCGCCGTCACCTCGATCGCGCTCTTCATGGTCGTGCTCGACAACCTCGTCGTGTCGACGGCGCTCCCGGTCATCCGGGTCGACCTCGGCGCGTCCATCGAGCAGCTCGAGTGGATAGTCAACGCCTACACGCTGACGTTCGCCGTGTTCCTGCTGACGGGAGCGGCGCTCGGCGACCGCTTCGGGCGCAAGCGGCTGTTCATGATCGGCGTCGGAATCTTCACCGCGGCGTCCGCGGCAGCGGCGCTCGCGCCCTCCACGGAGTGGCTCATCGCAGCGCGCGCCTTCCAGGGCGTCGGCGGGGCGATCGTGACGCCGCTCACGCTGACGCTTCTCAGCGCGGCGGTCTCGGCCGACCGCCGAGGGGTCGCGCTCGGCGCGTGGTCGGGGATCGCCGGCTTCGCCGTGGCCATGGGGCCGCTCGTCGGCGGGGCAGTCGTCGAGGGAATCTCGTGGCAGTGGATCTTCTGGCTCAACGTGCCCGTCGGTCTTCTGCTGCTCCCGCTCGCGACGCAGCTCCGCGAGTCCTCCGGACCCGACCGCGCGCTCGACCTGCGCGGGCTCGCCCTCGCGAGCGGCGGGCTCCTGGGTCTCGTCTGGGGTCTCGTGAACGGGAACTCGCACGGCTGGTCGAGCCCGCAGATCGTCGGCTCGCTCGTCCTCGGAGCCGTGTTCCTGGCGGCGTTCGTCGCCTGGGAGCTGCGGGCCGCCGAGCCGATGCTGCCGATGCGCTTCTTCCGCGACCGGGCCTTCTCGGCAGCGAACGGTGCATCGCTGTTCATGTACTTCGGGATGTTCGGCTCGATCTTCCTGCTCACCCAGTTCTTCCAGACCGCGCAGGGGTACTCGCCGCTCGAGGCCGGCCTCCGGGTCCTGCCCTGGACGGCGATGCCCATGGTCGTCGCGCCGATCGCAGGCGCACTCTCCGACCGCATAGGCGGACGGCCGCTCATGGCGACCGGGCTCGCGTTGCAGGCGATCGGCCTCGCGTGGATCGCGGTCGTCTCCGAACCGACGGTCGGGTACGGCTCCTTCGTCGCACCGTTCGTCCTCTCTGGAATCGGAATGGGGATGTTCTTCGCCCCGGTCGCGAACGTCGTTCTCTCCGCGGTCAGGCGGGTCGAGGAGGGCAAGGCGTCGGGCACCAACAACGCCATCCGCGAGGTCGGAGGCGTGTTCGGCGTCGCAGTCCTCGCCTCGATCTTCACCCGCTACGGCGGCTACGACTCGCCTGCCACGTTCACGGACGGTCTCGTCGTGGCGACGTGGGTGGGTGCGGCGGTCGTCGGCGTCGGCGCCCTCGTCGCGGTCGCTATCCCACGGAAGCGTCGGGCGGACGCCGTGTCCGCCGAGGACGAGGCCCGGGAGCTCGTGCCGGAGCTCGAAGCCGCGTAGTTACGTGCCCGCTGGGCCGGGGCCGAGAGCCCTGGCCCAGCGGGCCAGCTTGGTACCGTCGCCCGCGTGAGGAACGCAGCGGGCCGAGCCGATGTCTCGTAGAGCGCGGCGGATCGGGACGCTCGTCCTGACCGTCGTCGCAATCGCGTACCTCGTCTGGAAGATCCAACTGCGGACGACGCTCGACGTACTCGCGGAGACGAACCTCGCATGGTTCGCGCTCTCGGCGACCATCATGCTCGTGACGGTCCCCGTGCTCGCGGCGCGCTGGGGCTGGCTTCTCGAGGCACACGGGATCCGCGAGGGGGTCCGCTGGCTCACACGGGTCTACTTCCTCGCCTACACGGCGGGGCAGGTCCTGCCGACCTCGTTCGGCGGGGACGCCGTGCGCGTGGTCGAGACGACGCGGCGGCATCCCGGAAGAGCCACGGTCGTGACCGGGACGGTGTTGCTCGACCGCGGGCTCGGGGGTGTCGCGACCGTGGCTCTCGGAGCGGTCGGCTTCCTGCTCTCGATCGGGGAGTACGACGTGAGCGCGTACCTCTGGCTCGAAGGCCTCTTCGCCTTCGGAGCGCTGCTGCTCGGCTTCCTCTTCTTCGCGCGCTCCGCCCGCCCCATGTTGCGCACGACGCGGCCACTCCTGCAGCGTGCGCGCCTCGAGAGGCCGCTGCGGCTCTTCTACGAGGGCATCCACTCCTACCGGGGGCGTCCGCACCTGCTCGGCAAGGTCCTCGCCGTCACGATGGTCGTCCAGGCGGTCCGGATCCTCTCCATCTGGGCCTCCGCGAAGGCAGTCGGGATCGACCTCGACCCGCGGATCTACTACGTCTTCGGCCCGCTCCTGTTCCTCGTCATGCTCGTCCCGTTCACCCTGAACGGGCTGGCCGTGCGGGAGGCGTTCTTCGTGAGTTTCCTCGGAAGCGTCGGAGTCGGCGCGAACGAGGCGTTCGCGGCGGGGTTCCTCTACTCCCTCGTCACGCTGCTGACGGCGTTTCCGGGCGCGTTGATCATGCTGCACGAGGGTCTGCGCGGGGACGCGCGCCCCCGAGTCGAGCATGGGTGAGCGGCCGCCGGTGTCGGCCGTCGTCGTGACGTACGACGCGCTGCCGTGGATCGGGCAGTGCCTCGAATCGCTCGCAGGCGTCGAGACGGTCGTCGTCGACAACGGATCGCAGGACGACACGGTCGCGTTCGTCCGCGAGCGGTTCCCCGACGTCCGCGTGATCGAGTCGGAGAACCGCGGGCTCGGGGCGGGCTGGAACGTCGGCGTGCACGAGACGTCAGGCCCCTACGTCCTCCTCCTGAACGCCGACGCGTGGCTCGTCGAGGGTGCGCTCGACCGGCTCGTCGATTTCGCGGAGACACGGCCACGGGCGGCCGTCGTCGGCCCGCGTCTCTTGAACCCGGACGGGACACTTCAGCGCTCGGTACGCGGTTTTCCGACGCTGTGGCGGCTCGCCACCGAGTACCTGTTCCTGCGCAAGCTCGCGCCGCGCTCGTCCGCGTTCAACGCGTTCTACGCCGGCGGGTTCGACCACGACGAGGTGCGTGACGTGGAGGTGGTCATGGGTGCGTGCATGCTCGTTCGCCGAGAGGCGATCGAGCAGGTGGGCGACTGCGACGAGGACTACTTCCTCTTCAGCGAGGAGACCGACTGGTGCTACCGCTTCCACGAGGCGGGGTGGCAGGTCGTCTTCGTCCCCGGCGCCGAGTGCGTCCACGTGCGTGGCGCGGCGCACGGGGGACGTCTCTATCGCGAGAACCTTCGCGGCCACCTCCTCTTCCTCTCGAAGCACCGTGGCCCGCGGGTTGCGGAGCGCGCACGCCGGTTGCTCCTCGCAGCGCTCCGCGTGCGGGGTCTCCTCTACCGCGGCGAGCGGGGCCGGGCCTATCGCGAGGGGGCGGCGTGGCTCGCATCGGCCGACGCGGCCACCCTCGTCCAGCGCTGACGTGGTCTTCCTCTACCTGCGGCTCGCATTCGGGACGGCGGTAGTCCTCGCACCCGGATGGCTGCTCGCGCGGGCGCTCGGCGTGCGGAGCGCCGTGGCGACGCTCGCGTGGTCGCTGGTCGTCGTCTTCGCTGCACTCGCCGTCACGTTCGCCCTCGAGTCGACGCTGACGCTGACGCTCCTCCTGCTCCTCGGCGCCGCCGTCGTCGCGGGCCTGGCGGGCAGGAGACGAGGTTGGCCGACGGCACCCGCGGTTCCCGGCCGGGCCTGGGCGCTCTTCTGGGGCGGCGTCGTGGGG
>JBKOYF010000034.1:0-15063 GCA_046725305.1 Actinomycetota bacterium | reverse complement strand
CGCGACGACCGCGATCGCTGCGGCGAGGGCGACGAAGGTCACGAGGGCGACCACGGAGCGCACGGCGAGATCGTGACTCCGCAGCCCGTGGAAGGGAAGAGCGCACCGGTGAAGCAATCCTTAAACGACCTGAGACGGCTCGGGTTGCACGAGGCGGCCCGGCTCCGCAAGACTTCCTCCGCACGGGAGGTATGGGTGAGCTCCGAGATCGCGACCAGCATCCCGAGAGAAGAGCCTCGCCAGGGCGTCGCACGGCGGCCCTCGAAGACGCTCGCCGTGCAGCTCATCGGTCCGCTCACGATCGTCGCGGGCCTCGTGTGGGCCGTCGCCCAGCCGTACCGCATCGTGTTCCTCGACCGAGACGGCCGAGGGCTGTACGACTACCTGTTCCAGCCGCCGCTGCTCGTCGTCGCCGTCGGGATCGTCTTCATGCTCGTCGTCGCGCCGGGGCTGGTCGAGGACCTCGAGACGGTGGAGCGACGTGATTCCTCGAGCTGAGGACGCGCACTGGCTCGCTGCCGCGGTTGCGCTCTTCCTCGGCCTCGTGCTCATCTCCGAGGTCATCGTCGGGCCCGAGGTCTTCCGGCGTCGAACATGGCGCGCGTACCTCTTCCCTGCGGCCGTGATCGTCTCGAGCGTCGGCCTGTGGGTGATCGCCGTGTTCTCGACGTTCTCGACGATGCACTTGCTCGCCCACTCCGTGTGGGCACAGGCCGCGCTGGTGGCGGGCGGGGTGCAGCTCGCGATCGTCCGGGGCAAGCTCCGGAGCCCGCGCTGGTCGCTCGTGCCGGGCATCGCCCTCTTCGTGTCCGGCGTCGCGTTCCTCGTCCACGAGCCGAACCCGTGGCTCTACTCGCGCTCCGCGTTCCTCCACCACGCGATCGGGTGGATGCTCGTCGTCGTCGCGCTCTTCCCGTTGGGCGAGGCTCTGCGACCGCGCCAGATCGTCTGGCGCACGGGATTCGCCCTCACGTTCGTGCTGCTCGCGGTCTTCCTCTTCGCGGACCGCGACTCCGCCCCGATCTTCGGGCGCTTCGGGCTCGGCGGGCCATGAGACGCGCGCTCGCCGTCCTCGCAGTGGGAGCGGCGGCACTCGTCGCGCCGAGTACGGCATTCGCGCACGTCACGCTCGAGAGCTCGGTTCCCGTGACGCAATCCCGCGTCGAGACGCCGCCCACTGAGATTCGGCTGCGCTTTAACGGACCGGTGACGATCACGTCGAACGCGGTCCGGGTGCTCGCCCCCGACGGGACGGTTCTCTCAGGGACTCCGCGGACGGAGGACGACGGGCGAGTCGTCGTCACGCCGGTCTCGGGCATCGTCAAGAGCCAGGGCTACACCGTTCGCTGGAGGGTGATCGGGAGCGACGGGCACTCGCCGGCCGGCGTGTTCACCTTCGGCGTCGGCATCGCCGCGCCGCCGCCGACCGAGGCCGTCGGCGCGTCCGGTACGACGTGGAAGGACGACCTCGCGCGGTGGGCGTACTTCGGTGCGCTGGCACTCCTCATCGGCCCCCTCGTCGTACGCCTCGTCCTCATGCGCGGACGCCAGGTCCCGGCGACGCTCGAGCACCGCTTCCAGCTCGTCGGCGTGATCGCCGCGTTCCTGGCCATCGACGTCGGGATCGCAGCCTTCATCCTCCGCGCGTCGAACGCGCTGCAGCTTCCGCTCACGGACCTTCCGTACGGCGACCTCCAGCCGTTCGCCGAGAAGACGCGGTTCGGTATCGCGTTCCTCGTCATGTTGCTCGGGTTCGGCATCGTCGCCTCCCTCCTGCTCGTCGCGTGGGTGTTCGATCGGCTCGACCTGCGCTGGGGCGCGCTCGTCCTCTCCGTCGCGCTCGTCTCCGGGCTCTCGCTGTCCGGGCACCAGGCGACCGAGCCGAACTCGAGCTGGTTGTCCGAGACGGCCGACTGGTTCCATCTCGTCGCCGCTTCGATCTGGGTCGGCGGCGTCGCGACCCTCGCGTTCCTCGTCTGGCCGCTGGCGCCGGGGCTGCGGAGAACGACGTTTCTCGCGTTCGCGCGGCTCGCGGCCGTACTCGTTGCCGCGATGGTGCTCGCCGGGGCCTACCTCGCGCTCGTCCGGCTCTCCGAGCTGAGCGATCTCTGGGAGACCGAGTACGGACGCTTCCTCCTCCTGAAGGCCGCGCTGGTCGGCGTGGCGCTCACGTGGGGTGCGGCCCACCACTTCCTCGTCCGGCCGCGGCTCGAGAAGGGCGACGAGCCGGACGTCGGGCCGAGCCTGGTCGGCGAGGCCGTGGTCGCCTTCGCAGTCCTCCTCTCGGCGGCGATCCTCACGAACATCGGTCCGCCCCCGATCGACAGCTCGTCGGCGACGATCGCCCGCTCGACCCGCTAGAACCCTCGGGGTGAGCCACGTCCACGACCACGCCCGGCTCGAGAGCCGGCGGGCGCTCGCCGTTGCGCTCGCGCTGACGGCGTCCTACACGGTCGTCGAGGTCGTCGGGGGACTGCTGACGGGAAGCCTCGCCCTGCTCGCGGATGCCGTCCACATGCTCTCCGACAACGTCGCGCTCGCGCTCGCACTCGTCGCCGTCTGGCTCGCGACGAGACCCGAGACTCCCGAGCGGACGTTCGGCTACAAGCGGGCGGAAGTGCTCGCCGCGCTGGCGAACGGAGTACTCCTCGTCGCGCTCGCGATCTGGATCTTCGTCGAGGCCGTCATGCGTCTGCGTGACCCGGGAGATGTGCTCGGCGGCTGGATGCTCCTCGTCGCGCTGCTCGGCATCGCCGTGAACCTCGCCGCCGGGCTCGTGCTCGCAGGCGCGCGAAGCGGCAGCATCAACGTCGAGGCCGCGTTCCGCCACGTCTTCGCAGATCTCCTCGGCTCCGTCGGAGTCGCGGTGGCGGCCGTCGTCATCCTCGCGACGGACTGGGTGGAGGCCGACGCCGTCGTGAGCATCCTCATCGGCCTCCTCGTCCTGGCCAGCGCCTGGTCGATCGTCCGCGACTCGACCGGGATCCTGCTCGAGGCGACTCCGCGTGGGCTCGACGCAGATGCGCTCGGCCGACGACTCGCGGCGGCACCGGGCGTCGTCGAGGTCCACGATCTCCACGTCTGGACGATCACCTCGGGCTTTCCGGCGCTGTCGGCGCACGTCCTCGTTCGTCCGGGCGAGGACTGTCACGGGCGGCGGCGCGAGCTCGAGCGCCTGCTCCGGGACGAGTTCGGGATCGAGCACACGACGCTCCAGGTCGACCACGCCGCGGAGGGCGGCCTCGTCGAGATGGGTCGCTTCTAGGGCAGCAGCACGGCTGCGGCGCGCAGCTTGCCGCCTCGAAGGCGGTCGAGCGCCTCGTTCGCCTCCTCGAGGGCGAGCGTCTCGACCTCGGTGCGCACAGGGATCTCGGGCGCCAGCGCGAGGAACTCGTCGCCGTCCGCGCGCGTGAGGTTCGCGACCGAGCGCAGGACGCGCTCGCCCCAGAGGAGCTCGTACGGAAAGGACGGGATGTCGCTCATGTGGATGCCGGCACAGACGACCGAGCCTGCCTTGCGCACGTGGCGCAGCGCTGCGGGCACGAGCTCGCCCACGGGCGCGAACACGATGACGGCGTCGAGCTCCTCGGGCGGTCCCGCGAGCGCGTCGCCGGCCCACGCCGCGCCGAGCGAGCGCGCGAACTCCTGGGTCTCGTCGTCGCCGGCGCGCGTGCCCGCGAACACCCGGCGTCCCTGCCACACGGCGACCTGGCACACGATGTGCGCGGACGCGCCGAAGCCGTACAACCCGATTCGCTCGGGGTCGCCGGCGAGCCGAAGCGAGCGAAAGCCGATCAGCCCCGCGCAGAGCAGCGGTGCGGCTTGGTCGTCGGTATACCCACGGGGAATCGCGAAGCAGAAGCGCTCGTCCGCGGCGACGAGCTCCGCGTAGCCACCGTCGACGTCGTAGCCGGTGAAGCGCGCTCGGTCGCACAGGTTCTCCAGGCCGGATCTGCAGTACCGGCACTCGCCGCATGTCCACCCGAGCCACGGTACGCCGATGGGCGCCCCCGGCGAGAAGCGCTCACCGCCCTCGATGACCTCCCCGACGACCTGGTGGCCGGGAACGAGCGGCAGCTTCGGCTTGGGGAGCTCGCCGTCGACGATGTGGAGGTCCGTCCGGCAGACCCCGCATGCGCGCACGCGCAGGAGCACCTGTCCGCGCTCCGGGGTCGGTTCGGGGAGCTCTGCCGCGTGGAGCGGCGTCCGGGGTGCATCGAGCACCATCGCCCGCATCGACCCAGTCTGCCGCACAGCTGCGGCACGGAGCGGCCGCCTTCAGGGATCTTCTTGCGCCTAGAGAACGAGCTCGGAGCGAGCAGTGCCGGCACGCTGGTGACGGGCGACGACGGCGACGCGGTCGCCGGGGTTCGCCTCGACCACCCACTCGACCTTCGTGCGCTCGCTCGTGGAGTGGTCGGTCAACCACCACGTGACGGACCTCCGCTCGACGCGGCCTGCCAACTGGCCCGCCTCCTCGTGTTGCCTGCCGCTCGCGATCCGCGCCCCGTCGGGGATCTCGAGCTCGACCTCGATCGGGCGCACGGCCTTGCGCTCGAGAGCCTTCTCCGTGACGTTCGTCGGAAGCCAGCCCGTGTTCTCGAGCACGAGCCGCACGCGGAACGCTCCGTCGCCCACGGGCTCCGACTCGAACGACCGGACCTCGAGGCGCGGGGAGACGAGAGCGAGGAAGAGCGCGAAGTCGGCGTGCGGCTTCACCTCCTGCTCGAGACGGGAGAGGGGCGGGTTGAACCAGAAGCGCACGATGTCCCAGCCTCCGAGCTCGACGGGGCCGAGCTGGTGATGCTCGAAGGGGTACCAGTCGACGTAGCCCTCGCCGTGCTCGTCGGCGACCTTCAGCACCGCGAGCTCGTCCGCCGGCGAGTGGTCGCGGAGCCAGTCGATGAAGTGGTAGTCGGAGAGGCCGGCCGCACGCTGGGGGCTCCAGAACTCGGTGACCCAGGCGTAGGCGCCGAGGTGGTCGTAGATCCAGTCGACGTCGCCGCCCTTGATGACCATCTTAAGGTGGTACTTGAAGTCGTGGAAGATCGAGATAGCCGGATAGCCGGTAAGCCGTGTTGCCTCCTCGCCCATGAGCTTGAAGGCGCGCAGGTCGGGGACGGCGAAGTCGTCGTCCGGATGCCCCGACCACGGCCGCAGGTGGACGCCGCTGAACGTGTGGTAGCCCACGTAGCTCACGATGTTCGGCCGGTCGACGATGGCCTGGATGAGGGCGCGGGTCTCGGGCTCGGAGCCCGGGTAGGGCCCTGCGCCCTGCTGCTCTCCTTCGGGCGCCCACTCGGCGGGCCACTGCCGGTTCAGGTCGAGCCCCTCGACGGCGGGTGGGATCGGAACGGTCACACCGTCCCAGTTGCGGATCGTGCCCTCGGGCAGCACGGCGTAGAACTCCCCCTCCAGGTCGTCCGGAGCGCGCGCGACGAGGAGGCGCGCGTCCTCGGGGTGGGGCTTCCACGATCCGTTCGGGTCGCGCATCCGCATGAACAGCACGCGGCCGTCGCCGTCGACGTCCTCGCGCTGCAGGCCGTCCTGCGGCTCCTCACGCGGGTACGGGCGGACGCTCGAACGTCGCCAGCGCCCGTCCGCGAGCACCGCCTCGGCGCCGTCCGGGTTCACCCGCGGGACGACGTAGAAGCAGCGCGTGTCGAGCGCGGCGGTCACCTTCTCCTCCGTGCCGTAGCCGTGCAGGAGCCGGTCGAGCAGGTCGAGTGCGGCAGTCGTCCCGGTGAACTCGGACGCATGGATCTGCGCGTGGACGATCATCGCGGGCTTCTCCTCGGCGGGACCGGTCTCGCCGTTCGTGACCGTGCACAGCCAGATGTCGCGGCCCTCGTAGGACGTGCCGATCGAGTCGAAGCGGAAGAGCGACGAGAAGTCCGCGGCCCATGCCTCGAGCGCCTCCGTCAGCTCCGCGTAGGTGTAGAAACGCTCGAACTGGACGCGCATCCCGCGCGAGCCTAGAGGTTCGCCGCGAGGCTCGCAGCGGGAAGCAGTTAGCTTGACCGCAGTGCTGATCCGTCCGGCTACACGAGCCGACCTCGAGCAAGCGCGCGTGCTGTACGACGAGTTCCACGCGTTCCACGTGCGCGGGTGTGCCGAGCCACCTGCGGGTACCCGCGCCTCGACCCGCCTGCGGCCTCGGCCTACGTCGTCCCGCGCACGACGGCGACGTTGCAGAGCCTCCTCGTCACGGAGGGCGTCAGAGGCACCGGAGTGGGGCGTGAGCTCATGGACGCGGCCGAACGCTGGGCCGCGGAGCGGGGCGTCGACGAGCTGAAGGCGAAGACGTGGGAGCTCCCGGAGGGGCCGCTCTCCTTCTACGAGGCGCTCGGGTACCGGACGCTTCGCCGCGACCTCGTCAAATCGCTCGGGCGCGAGTAGCCACGGCGATCTCGGGCAGACTGCGACACGTGCGCGAGCTCGTCGACTACCGCTCGGAGTTCCCCATCCTCGAGCACACGACGTACCTCGCGAGCCACACGCTCGGGCCGATGCCGCGGCAGGCCGCCGAGCGCCTCGCGGAGTTCGCGCGGATGTGGGATGAGCGAGGCATCCGGGCGTGGGCCGAGGGCTGGTGGGCGTCGCCGGTGCGGGTCGGGGACCAGATCGGCCGCATCGTCGGTGCGCCCCCGGGCTCGACCGTGATGCAGCAGAACGTGGCCATCGCCGAGTCGATCGCGCTCTCCTGCTTCCGGCCGGTCGACCGCGCCAAGAACCGCGTCGTCTACGAGCGCGCGAACTTCCCGTCCGTCCGCTACCTGTACCAGGCGCAGCCCGACCTCGAGGTCGTCGTGTGCGAGGACGACGGGGAGATCGCCGAGCGCATCGACGAGAGGACCCTCCTGGTCCCGATCAGCCACGTCCTCTACAAGGACTCCGAGATCCAGGACGTCGAGCCGATCGTGCGGCGGGCGCACGACGTGGGGGCCACCGTGATCCTCGACTGCTACCAGTCCGCCGGCATCGTCCCCGTCGACCTCGCCGCGCTCGGCGTCGACTTCGCCGTCGGCGGCTCGGTGAAGTGGCTCTGCGGGGGGCCGGCCAACGGCTGGCTCTACGTGCGGCCGGATCTCGCCGAGCAGCTCGAGCCGACCCTCACCGGCTGGCAGGCGCATGCGCGGCCGTTTGCCTTCGAGGAGGAGATGGACTTCGCGGCCGGCGCCGCTCGCTTCCTCACCGGCACGCCCAACCCGGCGGCGCACTACGCCGGCACGGCGGGGTACGACCTGATCGAGGAGATCGGCGTGGAGCGCATCCGCGAGAACTCGGTGCGCCAGACGCAGCTCCTGATCGACCTCGCCGACGCGGCCGGCTTCGACGTGCACTCGACACGCGATCCGGTGCGCCGCGGCGGTGCGGTCATCGTCGCAGTTCCCGACGGCGCGGCCGTGTACGCGGAGCTCGAGGAGCGGGGCGTCCTGTGCGACTTCAGGCCGGGCGCCGGGATTCGCATCGGGCCGCACTTCTTCACGACGGACGGCGAAATCCGCTTCGTGATCGACCAGATCGCGGACATCATCGAGTCCGGAGCATTCGAGCGCCACCTCGGCGCCATCGCGTCGCACTGATGCTCGGCGAGTTCTTTGCAGCGCGGCTCGACGAGGTCGACGATGCGTTGGTGGCGTTAGGCCCGCACGATCGCTTTCCGACGATCGAGGCAAACGGTCTGTCGCCGGTCCCGATTGCGCGGCTCGGAGAGCTGCTCGACGTCGGGTCGTACGACGAGGTCCTCGAAGAGGTCCACAGCCGACCCGGGCCGAGCGGCGAGGCCGTTCTCGTGGCCATTCCGGCACGGATCAGGGATGCGCTCGGCGAGGTCGTCGACCTTCCGCAGGTCGCGCGAGCCTGGGCTTCGACCGAGGAGCTGGTGCTCAGCGGCTGGCACGCGGACGCAACGACGTCGCTCGTGCAACGACTCGCCCTGCTCGCACGCGACGCAGGATCCGCGGGGCGCGAGCTCTGGTACTGGTGGTCGCTCTGACGCGGAGTGCCGCCGCGCTGGACTGAGCGGCGCGGATCGTCGTACGATCCCGCTTCATGTC
Organism: Actinomycetota bacterium; assembly: GCA_046725305.1. Lineage (GTDB taxonomy): Bacteria > Actinomycetota > Thermoleophilia > Gaiellales > Gaiellaceae > GMQP-bins7. The sequence goes on along the minus strand of JBKOYF010000034.1, from coordinate 7,003 downwards.
CCTGCAAACGAGCGAGAAGTTCTTGCAGGAGATCGTCTCGACGGTTGCCTCGTCGCTCGAGCTCGCGGAGGTGCTGCCCGCCGTCGTCCGCCTGATGACCGACGCAAGCGGGGTGCACGCGTGCTTCGTCTACCTCCTCGAGGACGACAGCAGGCTCGTCCTCCGCGCCGCGTCGTCCCCGTACGAGCGGCAGGCCGGCAGGGTGGTGCTCGAGCGCGGCGAGAGCCTCGCGTGGTGGGCCGTCGAGCACGGTGAGCCCGCGTTCATCCGTGACGACGCCCTCGCCGACCCCCGCGTGAAGTACGTCCCCGAGCTCGAGGAGGAGCGGTTCCAGTCCCTGCTCGCGGTGCCGATCGTCGGGCGCTCGGGCGAGGCGATCGGCGCGATCACGGCCCACACCGAGGCACCGCGCGAGTTCGACGACGACGAGGTCGACTTCGTCGTGACGTCGGCGTCCCTCGTCGCGAACGCGATCGAGAACGCGCGCCTCTACGAGGAGACGCGGCTCCGGGTCGGTGAGCTCGAGCAGCTCACCGAGCTCGCGGAGGCGATCGCCCGCGCCGACGCGCTGGACGAGCTCCTCGAGACGGTCGTCACGGACGCCCGTCCGCTGCTCGCCGCCAGGGCTTGTCACGTCTACCTCCTCGACCCGGCGACGGAGGAGCTCGACCGCAGGGCAAGTGCCCCCGACCCCGGCGACGCCCGTCAGACGCTCGGTCTCGCCGAGCTCGGTCCCGAGCTCGCACGCGGGGGCCGCAGCGCGCGGCTCGCCGTCCCGCTCGTCGCGAACGGCGAGCTCATCGGACTGCTCGTCGGCGAGGGCAGCGCGCGGATCGAGCTCGGCCGCGCCGTCGCCAGCCAGGTCGCCGTGGGAGTCAAGAAGGTCCAGGTCATCGAGCAGCTCACGGAGAAGAACCTCATCAAGGACTTCTTCGAGGATCTGGCCGGAGGCCGTCTGCGTGGCGACCTCGAGGGTCGTGCGGCGCGCCTCGACTGCGATCTCGACCATCCGCACGTCGTCCTCGTCGCAGAGCCGTGGGGCGAGGCCCTTCCCCGGGCGTTGCGCGCAATCGCGCCCGGGTCGCTCTTCGATCACCGCGAGGACTCGCTCCGCGCGCTCGTGAAGCTCGCGACGGCGTCCGACGAGAGCTTCCTCGCGCGGCTGCGGCGCGCGCACGCGGAGCTCGAGGAGCCGGTCGCGATCGGCGTGTCGAGCGTCTGCCAGGGCGAGGCCGCGTTCGCGGCGGGGTTCGTCGAGGCGCGCCAGGCTCTCCTCGGGACGGTCGTGCTCGCGGGAACGCCGACGGTGCTGGCCTACGACGACCTGGGCGCCTACAAGTACCTCCTGCGGGTCGCCGTCGACGGGGGGATCCGCGATGCGACCGTTGACGCCGTCGGCAAGCTCGCCGAGTACGACGCGCAGCGCGGTGCGCAGCTCGTCGCGACGCTCGAGGAGTTCCTCCACCGCCACGGCTCGATCAGCGCGACCTCCGAGGCGCTGTACGTCCATCCGAACACGCTTCGCCAGCGGCTGCGGCGCATCGGCGAGCTCTCGGGGCTCGACCTCCGACGCGACGACTGGCTCGCGATCGAGATCGCCGTGAAGATGGTGAAGCTCCAGCACGCGCTCGGTGCGACCAAGAGCGGCTGAATCGCACACATCACGGCGGAGAAGGTGTGGGACCCGCACCTTCATTCGGCGGGCGCGGACTGGTAGGGCTATCCCACCGACGTCAGAGGAGGCCGAGCAATGGGTGGGAGCGCATCCGCCGACGCGATCTGGAAGGACATGCAGGCGCGGGGCATCGAGTTCGTGTTCGCGCAGTTCGTCGACATGTACGCGCGGCCGAGCGCGAAGCTCGTGCCGGTCGGCTCGCGAGAGGCGTTCGACGGCCTGCTCGCCGACGGCGCCGGCTTCGCCGGCTTCGCCGCCGGAGAGATCGGGCAGATGCCCAGCGATCCCGATATCGGGGCGATCCCAGATCTCGGGAGCTACACCCCGGTCCCGTGGCAATCGAACCTCGCGCGCTTCGCCTGCGACGTCACCGTCGAGGGTGAGGAGTGGCCGTACTGCCCGCGCACGATCCTCCGCCGCATGCTCGTCCGGGCGAAGGAGAAGGGCTTCGAGTTCCGCATGGGCCTCGAGCTCGAGTATTTCCTCGTGCGCCAGCGCGACGACGGCTCGATCGAGATCGCAGACGAGTACGACACGCTCGAGAAGCCCTGCTACGACATGGCGGGCCTCACGCGCCGCTATGACTTCCTGACGACCGTCTCGCGGTACTGCAACGAGCTCGGCTGGGGCAACTACGCGAACGACCACGAGGACGCGAACGGTCAGTTCGAGCAGAACTTCACGTACGACGACGCGCTCGTCTCCTGCGACCGCGCGATCTTCTTCCGCTACATGGTGCACACGCTCGCGGAGCGGAACGGGATGATCGCGACGTTCATGCCGAAGCCGTTCTCGCACCTCACGGGGAACGGCTGCCACTTCCACATGTCGCTCTGGGACGGCGACGACAACCTGTTCCTCGACGAGTCCGACCCGCGGGGGCTGGGGCTGTCGGACACCGCGTACCGCTTCATCGGCGGGCTCCGCAAGCACGCGCGCGCGTATAGCGGCCTCACCGCGCCGACGGTCAACTCGTACAAGCGACTGAAGCTCGGGACGACTGCGAGCGGCGCCACGTGGTCGCCCGTCTGGATCTCCTACGGCTACAACAACCGCACGCAGATGCTGCGCATCCCGGGTCCGGGTCGGATCGAGGACCGCACGATCGATGGCTCGTGCAACCCGTACCTCGCGGCCGCGGCGGTGCTTGCGGCCGGCCTGGACGGGATCGACAACGGGCTCGACGCCGGCGAGCCGAACTCGGACAACCTGTACGCGTTCGCGTACGAGGAGCTGCGCGCCCGCGGGCTCGAATCGCTCCCCGCGAACCTCCTCGAGGCGATCGGCGAGCTCGAGGCCGACGACGTTCTCCGGGCGGCGTTGGGCCGTGCGCGGGACGAGGACTACGTGGATTACATCGCGCGCGTGAAGCGGGACGAGTGGTTCCGCTACCACGAGCAGGTGACGCCGTGGGAGATCCGCGAGTACCTCACACGCTTCTAGATATGGAGAAAAGCTCTATACACAGTGGGCCGAGAACGGTGGATTCATCAGCATTCACGCGATTGGACGTGTGTACCTTCTGAACATATGTGCGGGATCGTCGGACTCTTCGCGAAGTCGGCCGAGGTCGAGGAGCGCCTCGGTGAGCACCTCGCCGGCATGCTCGTGCAGATGTCGAGCCGCGGACCGGACTCCGCGGGCGTGGCGGTGTACCGCGATCGGGCGCCGAGCGGCTCGAGCAAGCTGACGCTCTACTCGTCCGACCCGCGAGAGGATTGGGACCGCGTCCGGGACGGGCTCCGCTACGCCTTCGGCCACTGCGACGAGCCGTCCGTCCGCGCGAGCCACGCCGTGATCGTCGTCGGAACGGAGGCGAACGACGCCGAGGCCTGGCTCGAGGAGCACCGTCCGGATCTTCGTGTCATGAGCGCGGGACAGGTCATCGAGATCTACAAGGAGACCGGTCTCCCCGAGGAGTTCGTGCGGGCGTTCACCCTCGAGGACTTCCGGGGAACGCACGCACTCGGTCACACGCGTATGGCGACCGAGAGCCGCGTCACGACGGAGGGCTCGCACCCGTTCTCGACCGGGCTCGACCTCTGCCTCGTCCACAACGGCTCGCTCTCGAACCACAACCGCCTGCGCGAGGATCTCCGGCGCGAGGGGATCGAGTTCCGGACAGAGAACGACACCGAGGTCGCGGCGGGTTACCTCGCCTGGCGCCTGCGGGAGGGCTCGAGTCTCGAGCAGGCCCTCGAGGGGTGCCTCGAGGATCTCGACGGCTTCTACACGTTCGCCGTCGGGACGGCCGACGGGTTCGCCGTCCTCCGCGACCCGATCGCGTGCAAGCCGGCGGTGCTCGCGGAGACGGACCACTGGGTCGCGATGTCGTCCGAATGGAGGGCGATCGCGGTGCTGCCCGGGGCGGCCGACGCCCGCGCATGGGAACCCGAGCCCGGCGTCGTGTACGCCTGGGAGAAGACGCTCGTCTGATGGCGGTGCCGGCGGTCGAGACCGCGGGCCTCGAGGTCGTGGATCTCGGGACGACCACGCTGAGGGAGCTCAACCAGCGCCTCCACGACCTCGCAGGCGGGGCGCCGGGGCCTCGGCAGGTCCGGGTCGTCAACCCGAGCGGCGCCCATGCGGTCGCGTGTGGGCTCGACGCCGAGATCGAGGTCGAGATCGACGGCCACGTGGGCTACTACTGCGCGGGCATGAACAAGCTCGCGACCGTGCGCGTCCACGGCAACGCGAGCACCGGGATCGCCGAGAACATGATGTCCGGTCGCGTCGAGGTCGACGGGAACGTGAGCCAGTCGGCGGGCGCCACCGGACGTGGCGGGCTCCTCGTGGTCCACGGGAACGCGTCCTCCCGCTGCGGGATCTCGATGAAGGGCATCGAGATCGTCGTCGGCGGGTCGGTCGGCCACATGAGTGCGTTCATGGCCCAGACCGGATGCCTCGTCGTGTGCGGTGATGCAGGTGAGGCGCTCGGCGACTCGATCTACGAGGCGCGGTTGTACGTCCGCGGCTCGGTCGCGAGCCTCGGGGCGGACTGCATCGAGAAGGAGCTGCGCACCGAGCACGTCGCTGAGGTCACCGGGCTCCTCGAGGCTGCAGGGATCGAGGCCGATCCGACCGAGTTTCGCCGCTACGGCTCGGCGCGCCGGCTCTACAACTTCCACGTCGACAACGCCGCGGCGTACTGATGCCCGCCACGGAGCAGCGCCCCTGGAACCTCCGCGAGTCGTACCTCTTCGACCGCACGGTCATCGCGGAGATTCAGCGAGCCGCGCGCGAGGGGATCTACGACATCCGCGGCTTCGGCGCCAAGCGTCGCCTCCCGCACTTCGACGACCTCCTCTTCCTCGGCGCGAGCATCTCCCGCTACCCGCTCGAGGGCTATCGCGAACGCTGTGCGACCGACGTCGTCCTCGGCACGCGTTTCGCGAAGAGGCCACTGGAGCTCAGCATCCCGATCACGATCGCGGGGATGAGCTTCGGCGCCCTCTCGGCACCGGCGAAGGAGGCGCTCGGGCGGGGCGCGACCGAGGTCGGCACGTCCACGACGACGGGAGACGGGGGAATGACGCCGGAGGAGCGCGAGCACTCGAAGACGCTCGTCTACCAGGTCCTGCCCTCGCGCTACGGGATGAACCCGGACGACCTGCGCAGGGCGGACGCGATCGAGGTCGTCGTCGGACAGGGGGCGAAGCCGGGCGGCGGCGGAATGCTCCTCGGCCACAAGATCTCCGACCGCGTCGCCGAGATGCGCTCGCTCCCGGAGGGGATCGACCAGCGCTCGGCGTCGCGGCACCCCGACTGGACCGGGCCGGACGACCTCGAGATCAAGATCCACGAGCTCCGCGAGATCACGGACTGGGAGAAGCCGGTGTTCGTGAAGGTCGGCGCCACGCGGACGTACTACGACGTCCAGCTCGCCGTGAAGGCCGGCGCGGACGTGATCGTCGTCGACGGGATGCAGGGAGGCACGGCGGCCACGCAGGACGTCTTCATCGAGCACGTCGGCATCCCGACGCTGCCGGCGACGCGGATCGCGGTCGACGCGCTGCGCGAGCTGGGGATGCACAGGAAGGTGCAGCTGATCGTGTCCGGCGGCATCCGGACCGGGGCCGACGTGGCGAAGGCGCTCGCGCTCGGGGCGGACGCCGTCTCGATCGGGACGGCGGCGCTCGTCGCAATGGGCGACAACAGTCCGGAGCTGGACGAGGAGTACCGCGAGCTCGGGAGCGCCGCGGGCTTCTACGACGACTGGCAGGCAGGGCTCGATCCGGCGGGCATCTCGACGCAGGACGACGAGCTCGCCGCCCGCTTCGACCCGGTCCTCGGCGGTCGGAGGATCGCGAACTTCCTCCGCGTGCTCACCCTCGAGACACAGACGCTCGCCCGTGCCTGCGGCAAGTCGCACGTCCACAATCTCGAACCCGAGGACCTCGTCGCGCTCACGGTCGAGGCGGCTGCGATGGCGAGGGTTCCCCTCGCCGGGACCGAGTGGATCCCGGGTTGGGAGAGCTGACGGCTCGCGAGCCGAGCCGGCCGAGCACGTCGTCCAGCGACAGCTCCTCCGGGAGCTCCTCGGGATTCTCGCGCGCGAGCTGTGTCTCCGCGATTCGCGCGTACACCTGCGCCATGGCCTCGAAGAGGGACGGCTCGAGCCCGGCGGCAACCTGCGTGCTCGCGATCTCGTGCATCTCGCCGACGTAACGATTGGCTTTCGTCGCCGAGCTCACCAGCCGGCGCTCCACGCGAGCCACGAGCTCGGGCGCCCGAGCCGGAGGTCGTCGAGGACGTGCTCGAGGACGCCGAAGTGCGCGGCGGAGAGCAGGGCTTGCGCGAGGATCGCGGTCGACCCCTTGTACACCGAAGCCGTGCTCATCTTCACCGCCGAGGCCGAGCCCACCTCGTCGCCGACCACGATCACCTCGACGCCGTCGAACGGCAATGCAGCCACTTCTTCCGCGCGCACTCCGGACAGGTAAATGCGCGTCGTGCCCGCTCTCCACGGCGGAGGCCCCGAGATGGAGCCGTCGACCACCTCGTGACCGCTCGCTGCGGCCGCCTCGGCGATGCCGCGGGCAGTCGCGGGCGCGATCGCGTTGAGATCCACCAGCAGCGTCTCGCGCGGAGCGACGCGCAGAACATCAGTCGCTACGTCGGGCGCGACCTCCGGCGGCACGATCGACAGGATGACGTCCGCCTCGCGCACGACCGAGGTCAGATCCGGCAGGAGCTCGAGCTCGGCGCGTCCGGCGAGCCGCGCCGTCCGCTCGGCCCGCTGCGCGAGCGTCGCGACGACGCGCGCACCTCCACGCACGAGCGAGGCGCCGACCGCGCTCCCCATCCCGCCCGGGCTGACCACGGCGA
>JBKOYF010000087.1:0-3696 GCA_046725305.1 Actinomycetota bacterium | reverse complement strand
CGTCGCGTCCAGTCCGTGTCCCACCCAGATCCGACCGTTGCACCGTGTGAGACCGGCAGGTTTCGCGCCGTCCTTGAAGACCCGCGTCATCCTCACTCTCGCGGGATCGATGGTCGAGATCGCGCCGGTGTCGTAGCTCGTCGTCCAGAGGGATCCGGACGCGAGAAGGACGTCGAACGTCCCGGATCCCACCTGCAGCCGCTTGATTCGACCCGTCCCACGAGACACGCGTACCAGCTCTCCGGCTCGATCGCGGGTGACCCAGACGGCAGCCGGGCCGACGGCTACGCGGCAGGCCCACGGGCCGACGTCGACAGCCGACTTGATCCGGCCGCGCCGAGCGTCGAGCGCGAGCAGCTTTCCGGTGCCGTACACGCCGATCCAGAGACTCCCGGCGCGCGCGGCGATCCCGCATGGCCCTCGGCCGGTGGCGACCACCTTGGTCTGCCGCGGATCGGGAGGGTTGCCGGCAGTCGCGACCGCAGCGATCGCGAGCACCGCCGCGGCGAGCATGACGACGCGCATCTGCGTTCTTACACCTCGGGATGCGAGCGGGTTCCCCATTAGCATCGCGCCGTGGAGAGCCACTCGGTGGAGCGAGATGACGTCGTCCGAGCAGCTCAGGTCCTCCGCGGGCGGCTCCACCGCACGCCACTCCTGTCGTCTCGCAGCCTGGGCCGGGACGTGTTCCTCAAGGCCGAGCTCTTCCAGAAGACGGGCTCCTTCAAGCCTCGCGGGATGCTGAACAAGGTCTCGTCGTTGTCGGAGGAGGAGAAGGCGAGCGGCATCGTCACGTGGTCGGCGGGAAACGCGGCGCAGGGTGCCGCCTTCGCGGCCGCGGAGGTCGGGATGGCGTGCACCGTCTTCATGTGGCGGACCGCGAACCCGATCAAGGTCGCGGCAACGCGGGGCTACGGCGCCGAGGTCGATCTCACGGCGGAGAGCCCCGCGGAGTCCCACGAGCGCCTGCTCGCGTACGTGGAGGAGACGGGGCGGACGTTCGTGCACCCGTTCGACGACCCGGTGCTCCAGGCGGGCCACGGGACGCTGGGTCTCGAGATCGTCGAGGATCTGCCCGATGTCGCGACGATCGTCGTCCCCGTCGGGGGCGGCGGGCTGATCGCGGGCGTCGCGTCGGCCGTCGATTGCCGAGTCGTCGGCGTCGAGCCCGAGGGGGCGCCCTCGCTCTCGGCTGCGCTCGAGCATGGGGAGCCGGTTCGCATCGAGCCGAGCTCAGTCGCGGACGGTCTCAACGCGCCCTTCACGGGAGCGGGCACGTTGGCCATCTGTCGCGAGCGTGTCGACGACGTCGTGCTCGTCTCCGACGAGGAGATCGGCGAGGCGATGCGGTTCGTCTACACCCGGGCGAAGCTCGCGTGCGAGCCCGCCGGCGCGGCAGCGGTCGCGGCGTTGCTCACGGGGAAGGTGGCCGCCGAACCCGGGCGTCCGGTCGTCGCCGTGGTGTCCGGCGGCAACGCGGATCCGAAGATCACGGCTGGTATCCTGGCCAGCCGATGAAGGCCGACATCCATCCCGACTACATGCTCGCGCACGTCACCTGCTCGTGCGGAAACGAGTTCTGGACGCGCTCGACGAAGGAAGAGCTCCACGTCGAGATCTGCAGCGAGTGCCACCCCTTCTACACGGGGAAGCAGAAGCTCGTGGACACGGGCGGTCGGGTGGAACGTTTCCAGCGCCGGCTCGAGAAGGCCGGCGCACGCCGCGACGACGGCTAGGCCTTCATGGCCATCAGCTACGGCGGGCAGGCCGTCCTCGAAGGCGTGATGATGCGCAGCCCGTCCAGCTGGGCGGTCGCGGTCCGCACGCCGGAGGGCGAGATCACGGAGGTCGTGCAGGACATCGCCTCCCCGATGCAGCGCCGGAGGGTGTGGCGCTTGCCGATCGTCCGCGGCGTCGTCGCGCTCGGGGAGTCGCTCGCGATCGGGTTCCGGGCGCTCGCGATCTCCGCGAACGTCGCGTCGCAGGAGCGTGACGAGGACGGCGAGATCAAGACGCAGATCAGCCGCGGCCAGATCGTGTTCTCGTTCGCGATCGCGATCGGGTTTGCGCTCCTTCTCTTCAAGGTCGGGCCTGCGCTCCTGACGTCCTGGCTTCCCGTCGAGTCGACGGAGCTCTTCGTCGTCGTCGAGGGCCTCATCCGCGTCTCGGTCTTCATCGCGTACATCCTCGTGATCTCGCTCTTGCCCGATCTCCGCCGCGTCTTCCAGTACCACGGCGCCGAGCACAAGGCGATCAACGCACTCGAGGCGGGCGCGGAGCTGACCCCCGCGAACGTGCAGAAGTACAGCTTGATTCATCCGCGTTGCGGAACTGCATTTTTGCTCTGGGTCATGGTGATCGCCATCTTCGTCTTCGCGTTCGTCGGTCGCCCGGTCTGGTACTGGCTCGTCGCGAGCCGGATCCTGCTCCTTCCGGTCATCGCCGGGCTCGCGTACGAGCTCATCCGGTATGCGGGGAAGCACCAGGACAACCGGGTGCTGATGACCTTGCTCGCGCCCGGTCTCTGGCTCCAGCGGCTCACGACCCGCGAGCCCTCCGACGATCAGGTCGAGGTCTCGATCAAGGCGCTCCAGCGGGTGATGGAGAGAGAGGCCGCCGAAACACCGGAGCAGCGCCGGCTCGAGTCCCGCGTGGAAGTCATGGCCTGATGCCCAGAATCGTTCGCGAGGCGGAGATCGACTGGGAAGGAACGACGGCACGCGGGTCCGGCGTCGTACGGGCGGTGAGCACCGGGTCCTTCGCGCTTTCGGCGACCATCGCGTCGCGCGTCGAGATCGTCGAGGGGAAGACGAGCCCGGAGGAGCTTCTCGCAGCAGCCCACGCGACGTGCTTCGTGACCTCGCTGGGTAGCGAGCTCGCACGCTTGGATACGCCGCCGGAGCGCATGCACGTCCGCTGCACGATCACGATGGACGAGGTCGAGGGGGGTCACCACCGGATCGTCGCCTCGGACATCGCCGCCCGAGCCGTCGCACCGGGAGCCGACGCCGAGACGTTGGCGGCCGCTGCGCAGGCTGCAGATGAGGGCTGTCCCTTCTCGGCGCTCATCAGGGCCACCGCGACCGTTACGGTCGAGGCGACACTCGACGAAGGAGGATCCTGATGGCCGACCGCACCGCACATGTCACCTGGACGGGCTCGCTGATGGAAGGTGCCGGTCGAGTCACGAGCGTGGGCAGCGGTGCCTTCGGCCCGCTCGACGTCACGTGGGAGTCTCGCACCGAGGACTCCGGGGGAAGAACGAGCCCGGAGGAGCTGATCGCAGCGGCGCACGCCTCGTGCTTCTCGATGGCGCTGTCGAACGGGCTCGCGCAGGCGGGCACTCCGGCCGAGCGGCTCGACGTCGACGCCACGGTGACGTTCGTCCCCGGCACGGGGATCACGAAGAGCGCGCTTGTCGTGAAGGCGGTCGTCCCCGGTATCGACGAGCCGGCATTCCTGCACGCTGCGCAGACGGCGAAGGAGGATTGCCCCGTGTCGCAGGCGCTCGCGGCCGTGCCCGAGATCTCGCTCGAAGCGTCGCTCTCGTAGCGCCTCGCTACCCTCAGGCGATGGTGATCGACCGGCTCGTCGACGAGCTCGACCGCTCCTACGCGGAGGCGCAGGAGCACATGGCCGACCCCGCGGTCTACAACGACCACCGCCAGGCCGCCGATGCCGGGCGTCGTCTGAAGG
>JBKOYF010000090.1:0-11715 GCA_046725305.1 Actinomycetota bacterium | reverse complement strand
GCCTGCCACAGGTCGAGGAGGCGCGCGCCCGACGGGGAGGCGAGGTCGTCCCTCGTCACGACGACCTCGACGCCCGAAAAACCCGCTCGCCTCGCTCGAGCGAACACCTCCGCTTCGTCGCGACCTCCGATCACGACGTCCATCACCGCGGCTCTCACCGATCGCCTCCGGAGAGCGCGACGGGGCGCCCGTCGTCCTCAGCCGACAGGCAGGCAGCGAGGGTCAGCTCAAGCGAGAGCAAGTTGTGTCGGGCCGAGTTGTACGGCTCCCGCCCCTCGGCGATCGCGGTGACGAGCTCGCCCATGGCCCCGGCGAACCCGTCGGTGTGCCAGGAGCCGTCGAGCTCGAAGCGCGTCGTCCGACCGTCGCGCACGAGCTCGAGCCACTCCGAGCCCGGCGTGGGGCCTGAGCCAACCACCGCTCCCCGAATCGTCCCCAGCGATCCGTGGATCCAGAACGGCTTGTGAGGTCTGGACGTCTCCGCGCAGCCGACGCCGCGGATCAGGCCGCTCGACCCGTCCTCGTAGTCGATCGTCGCCCACGCACCCCAGGGCGACTTGCTCTCGGGCGGCTGGTTCGGCGTCCGGTATTCGCGTGCCCGAACCGCAGCGACCGTCTTCCCCTCGAGCCAGCAGCGGGTGATGTCGAACCAGTGGATCGAGTAGTCGTAGAGGACGAGGTGCTCGATCTCGTCGAAGACGGTGCCGAGCGTGAAGCCGTAGTCGTGGTGGTACAGGTGGGTGACGGCCACGACGTCGCCGATCGCGCCCTGCTCGACGAGCAGGGTCGCCGCGCGCCACGCCGGAGCCCAGCGCCCGTTCTGGTTCACGGCGACTTCGAGCCCCCGTCGCTTGCCTTCCTCGACGAGCTCGCGAGCTGTCTCCAGATCGACGGCGAACGGCTTCTGCGCCAGCACGTGCTTGCCCGCTGCCAGCGCCTGCCGGACCAGCGCTGGGCGCGCATCGGGGTGCGTCGCGATGTCCACGATCTCGATCTCGGGGTGGCTCAGGAGCTCGGCGAGCTCTCCGAACACCGTGTCGACGCCGAACTGCTCGCGCACCCCGTCCGTTGCCTCCGGCCGCACGTCGTAGACGCCGACCACTCGCTGGCCGTATCGCCGGTAGCCCGGAAGGTGAGCGGTCCTGACGACTCTGCCGCACCCGACGATGCCGATACCCGGGCGATAGTCCTCCGGGAACGACGGTCTGTAGTCGAGATTCATCCCGACCCCGAAGAGGGCTCGACGACCTGGGTCGTGCGCACGTACCTGGTAGCAAGCTCCGGCTCGCCCACCTGCAGTCGCCGCGGCGGCAGCCCGTTGACGAGCGCCTCGAGGTCGTCGACGACGCGCCGTCCGATCTCCCAGAGCGCTTCCTGCACCAGCCCCGCCCGGTGCGGCGACAGCACCGCGCCGGTCGCCGTTCGGATCGGATCATCGGGCCCGAGGGGCTCCGACGGGAACACGTCGATCGCCGCCCGCAAGCGTCCATCGAGGACAAGCTCGGTCAACGCGTCGAAGTCGACGACGTGGGCCCGGCTGACGAGCACGAGCACGGCACCGGGCTGGACGAGCTCGAGCAGCTCGCGCGACAACAGAGCGCGGTTCTCGGTCGTCGGCGTCGCGAGCACGAAGATGACGCGCGAGGTCTCCATTAGCCGACGCAGGCTCGTCGGCTCGACGCGCTCGTCCCTCAGGTAGGCGTCGGTCAGCCAGGGGTCGTAGGCGCAGAGCTCGCAGCCGAACGGCTCGATCAGCGCACGCAGGCGCCGCCCGATGTTCCCGAAGCCCACGAAGCCGACCCGCTTGCCCGTGAGGAGAAACGTGCGCAGGGTGTCGGCGCTGCTCAGCCAGCGCTCGTCAGCCGTTCGCACCAGCCGATCTTCGGCGACGAGGTCCCGGCTGGACGCGAGCGCGAGCGCCAGCGCCATCTCGGCGACAGACTCGGCGAAGGCCGGTGCCGCCGAGAGCACCCGGATGCCACGTTCGAAGCAGCGTGCATAGTCGAGCTCGGGCGGCCAGCCTCCGGAGACGGTCAGGATCGCCCGCAGGTTCGAGGCGTCGTTCAAGGCGTCGCCGTACCGCCAGCCCGAAGACACGACGGCGAACGCGTCCGGCAGCGACGCAGTGAACTCCTCGAGTGGCATGGGCTCGTCACGCCCCCAGACGATCTCGACGAGGTCCGCCAGCCGCGCTGCCTCGTGCGCCGAGAAGATGTCGTCCATTGAACGGAAGAAGGGGTCGACGATGACCTTGCGGCGCTCGGGCGCCTGCGCTGTCACGTGATTACGACAGCGGTCTCTGTGGCGAGCTCCTCCACGCCGGTCTGGATTGCGGTGCCCGTATCGCGATCCATCCAGCGGATACGCACAGGCTCGAGCCGCAGCCATACCTCGGTTTCCGGCTGTGGGAAGAGCTCCGGGCTGATCGCCACCTTCAGCATGTCCTCGCCGCTGCGGACGGTCAGGAGGTTGTAGGAGCCGAGCGGCTCGAGCACGATCACCGTGCTCCGGACCAGCCCCTCGGCAGGCGCCGTCTCCACTCCGATGGATTCCGCGCGGATACCGAGCAGGAGGTTGTGGCCGGCGAGCGCCGCCGCATCGCCCGGGAACGGGAACGAGCCCCCGCTGAGCACGATGGTCGGCGCGCTGCCCGTGTTCGACACCTCGGCCTCGAGGAAGTTCATCGGCGGCGCGCCGATGAAGCCTCCGACGAACGTGTCCGCCGGGTTGTCGTACACCTCGAGCGGATTCCCGAGCTGGACGATGTGGCCCTTGTTCATGACGGCAATGCGGTCACCCATGCTCAGGGCCTCGACCTGATCGTGCGTGACGTAGATGGTCGTCGCGTCCAGGCTCTGCAGCAGCGTCTTCAGCTCGGCGCGCATCTCCAGGCGCAGCAGCGCGTCGAGGTTCGACAGCGGCTCGTCCATTAGCAGGACGTCCGCCTTGGTCGCGATCGCGCGCGCGACGGCCACGCGTTGCCGCTGCCCTCCGGACAGCTGCGACGAGTAGCGGTCCAGGAGCTCCTCGATGTGCAACAGCTCGGCCGAGGAGCGAACGCGCTCCTCGATCACCGACTTGCGCTCCTTCTGCATGCGCAGCCCGAAGGCGATGTTGTCCTTGACCTTCATGTGCGGGAAGACCGCGTAGCTCTGGAACACCATCGCGATGCGCCGCCTTCTCGGTGGGAGATCGGTCGCGTCGCGATCGCCGATGTGCACGCGTCCTGCGTCGACCCGCTCGAGCCCCGCCAGGCAGCGGAGGAGCGTCGTCTTGCCGCAGCCAGAGGGGCCGAGCAGAACCATGAACTCCCCGTCCTTCACGTCCAGGTCGACGCCGTCGACCGCGGCGAAGTCGCCGAAGGACTTGCGCACGCCCTGGAAGCGGATGTCAGCCATGTTCTCGGGCTCCTCTCGTCATCGGGCCACGCGCCCCCAGGTCGTGAGCAGGTACTTGCGGATGATGAAGATGACCACCAACGCGGGCGCCAGCAGGAAGAAGCCGCCCGCGAGGCGGTAGTTCAGCGGCGACGCATCGAGCGCCGCCAGCACCTGCGCAGGCAGGGTCCGGTTCCTGAACGTCAGGATCGCCGCGGCGAACACCTCGTTCCACGACGTCACGAAGACGAAGATCGCCGAAGCTGCGACGCCCGGAAGTGCGAGCGGGAGGGCGACCCGGCGAAACGCAGACAGCCGGCTGCAGCCGAGCGTCATCGCCGCCTCCTCGAGCTCGTACGAGATCCCGGCGAAGACGCTCGCCGTTATGAGCACCGTGAGCGGCAGCGTGAAGGCGACGTGGGCCAAGGCGACGCCGTAGACGGTGTCGTCGATGCCGACGCGCAGGTAGGTCACGGAGAGCGGGACCGCGATGATGATCAGCGGGAACGCGCGGGTACTCACGATCGCCAGCTGGAACGGGTTGGCTCCCCGGAACTTGAAGCGCGCGAGCGCGTAGCCCGCGGGCGTGCCGATGACGAGGCACACGACGATGGTGATGGCCACGACGTAGAGGCTCCGTTCGAGCGAGCCGACCACCCCCTCCGAGTTGAGGAAGAACCGCATCGTCTCGGTCGAGACGTCCCGCGGCACGAGCTGCCTCGGGTACTCGTAGACGGCGTCGGCGGTCGAGAACGCCGAGATGGTGATGAGGTAGATCGGCGCGAGGATGAAGGCCGAGATGGCAAGCGCGGCGACGTAGGCGAGCGCACGTCCGACCCGGACTCGCCGCAGCGCCGTCACCGGAGCCGCCGCTCCCGGGGCGTACGCAGCGCGACGAGCACGACCGCAGCCGCCGCCAGTGAGAGCCCGAGAATGACCATCGAGTACGCGGCGGCCACGTGCTCGTTCTCGTTCGTTGTCTGCCATTTGTAGGCCTCGGCTGCGAGGACCGTGGCACCGGACCCCGTCAACGCGATCACGACGGCGAACACCTCGAAGGCGAAGATCAGGCGAAGCAGGAGCGCGACCTGGATCGAAGGCTTCAGCATCGGGAAGATCACGTGCCGAACGCGCTGGAGGAAGCCGGCGCCGAACACCTCGGCAGCCTCGACGTAGTCGCGAGGGATGGCCTGCAGCCCGGCGAAGAGGATGACCATCATGAACGTCGTCGAGCGCCAGATCTCGGCTGCGGCGACAACCAGGACGAGCTGCGTCTGCGAGGTCGGGTTGAGGAAGATGAAGGGCTGCTCGATCACCCCCGTGCGCTCCAGAATGGTGTTGAGGTAGCCGCGCTCGGTGAAGATCGCCGACCACGCGATGCCGGCTGCGAGATCCGAGATCGCGAGCGGGAGCAGGAAGATGTACAGGAAGACCCCTCCGCCCCGAAGCCGCGCGTTCAGGAGGAGCGCCATGCCGAACGCGAGCACGAATTGGATGGGCACGATCACGAGGATCAGCAGGAACGTGAACCTCATCGCGTCGTCGAAGGCCGCGTCGTGGACCATCGTGTCGAACGCGGAGAACGTCCAGTTGCCCGTCTCGTCCCTCAGGGCGAGCCCGAATCCCTGGATCATTGGCCACACGAAGAAGAGACCCAGGAAGACGATGGTGGGGAGGATCAGCCAGTAGGGCAGTAGACCCTCCCACCGTCGCGCTCGGCGCGTGAGCACAGTCTCTTGTTGGGCGATCGAGGTCACGCGTCGTTGTTCCTATGTCGAAGCCGCGGCGTTCTCTACTTCACCTTGCACGGAGCCTTTCCGCTCGGCGGATCCGGCGCCCAACACGGCGCGCCTGTCTTTTCGAAGATGGCCTCCAACAGAGCGCCCTGCTCGTTGAGGACGGTTTGGATGTTCTCGCCGTTCCGGACGATCCGCGTGAACGTATCGCGATAGATCTTGTTGAAGTTTCCGTTCTCAGCCCCGATCCCGATCGGGAGCAGGGCCTGGACGGCGTCCTTTGCCTTCTGCTGCCTACGCACTGCGGCCGCTTCCGCGCGCAGTCCGGGTGAGATCTGCTTGGACAGCCGCCCGGGGACGACCGGGAAGAATCCGGCGATCGAGAGGATCTGTGCCTGGGCGCTGAGCGTCAGCATGTGACGGGCCAACGCTTTACCGCCCGCGGGGTTAGGTGCGTTCTTGGGGATCGCGAGCCCGACGATGACGGGCATGTACGACCGCGCCTTCGGGCCCTTCGGGACCGGGAAGGCGACGAGGTCGTCGGGGCGCTGGTCAAGGGCCGTCTTGAGCCGCGCGACGTGATCCCAGCCCAGCAGGACCTCCTCGCTGAGCAGCGGATCCTGCATGAACCCGTACGTGAGCGACTGTGGATGGGTGTATTGCCAGAGCTGGCGCATGTAGTCCCAGGCCCGGGCCGCGTCCTTCGAGCGGAACTCCGTCACGAAGCCGCCCGTGAACGACGGAATGAGGAAGCCCTGGAAGAAGCGGTGGATCAGGCCTGTGTCGCTGGCGGGCAGCCCGAACCTGTTCTGCCCTGTTCCCTTGCGGATCGCCTTGGCCCACGCGTAGACCTGCCCGTACGTGATCGCGTTGATGTCGGCTCCCTTGGGCATGTACTTGAGGACGTCCTTGTTGGCGACCATCACGTACGTCGCCTGGGAGTGCGGGAGGTAGTACTGCGTCTTGGTGCCCAGCTTCCCGAGGTTCACGAGCGCCGGGGGCAAGTTCTTGACCTGCTTGGCGACATCGTCGACGCCTCTGATCAGGCCCTCGTTCTGGAAGGTGACCATGTCTCCGTGCAGGCCGACGAGGAGGTCGATGTTGCCCTTGCCGGCCTTGGCCTCCGCCCTGACGCGATCGACGAACAAGTTCGGGGCCGTGATCGGTACGAAGATGCCATCGACGTCCCCCTTGAACCCCTTGAAGACGTACTTCCGAATTCCCTCCTGCTCGGCGATCGCGCCGAACTGGCCGAAGTAGGCCGTGACCTTTCCGAAGTTCTGGGCAGGGCCCGCGGTCGCGCGGCCGGCGGCGGCCAACCCGCCCAACGCGAGCAGAGCCCCCACCCCGCCGGCCTTCACCAGCGCCTCTCGCCTGTCGAATGACTCGTCCCAGGGAGACAGGACGTCGTCGACGTCGGTACTCATGAGAACCTCCTGGTGCCGATGGGGAGCGTGCACTGCTCACTCGAGCAGACGCACACCCGTGACCTGAGCCCTGCAACTCGCCTACGGCGGAGGCTGCCGACCATGCTCCTCCGATTCCGGAACGACGCCCCGCTCCATCGCTCTTGGCCGTCCAATTGCCATGCGGAAATAACAAAAAACGGTGACGAAGTCAACGGTCCCGCTTCACGCCCGGATCGCGTCGTGTGCAACCCCGTTCTCGCGCAGCAGGTCCAGGACCAGAGCCGCTGTCCACGCGAACTGTTCGCCGCCCTGACCTCGACCCGTCTCGGGGTTGTAGTGCTCGTAGAAGCCGGCGTGTCGCGCCAGCTCGATGACTGCTCGGCGGACGTCCGCAGCGAGCGTCGGGTATCCATAGCGACCGAGCCCACGCTGTAGGACCCAGTTGAGGATCGGCCAGACCGGACCTCGCCAGTAGCGTGCAGCCTGGAAGCGCGGGTCGCTCGGAGCGAGGCTCGTGACGGCCCAGCCAACCTCGCCCACTGCGACTTGCGAGTCCGCGAGCACCTCGACCATGCGTTCGGCGCGTGCTCGTGTCGGCACACCCGCATAGAGCGGCGCCAGGCCCGCCGCGGTGCGTGCGCCGACGCGCGCGCCAGCCTTGACGTCGTAGTCGACGTAGACGGCGTGCTCCTCGTCCCAGAGCGTCTCGTCGAGAGCGGCTGCGGTGCTCTCGGCCCAGCTCTCGAAAGGCGCCGAGTCGGCGTCGACGATGCGCGCGATCTCCGCGAGGTCCTGGTTCGACTGGACGAGGAGCGAGTTGAAGAGGACCGGCTGGATCGCGAACGGCACCACGTTGCGGATACGTGAGGAGTCGTATGCGAGGTCGCGAAGCACGCTCACGAGGTACACGTAGCGGTCGTACTCCACATCGGACGGACGCTCGGCAGCCTCGGAGATCTCGACGTCGACCCGCTCGTACTCCGGCAACCGCTCGGCGTCGAAGGTCATGCGCTCGAGAGCGCCGTCCCAGAGCGGGGAGTTGTCCATGCCCGACTCCCACGGATGCCAGATCTCGACGAGGCCGCCGTCGGTTCGTGCGCGTTCGCGGTACAGGTACTCGTGCCAGGCGGCGAGCTTCGGCAGGAGCTCCTCGAGGAAGACGGCGCCGCGCTCTCGGTCATTCGACAGGCGATACACCTGCAGCGCTGCCGACGCGTGGATCGGCGGCTGGACGATTCCCGACGTTCTCGGCCGTTCCGGGGCATCGGCCGAACGCTCCGTCTGCCAGAACTCCGGCCCGGGGAAGTACCGCGCTCCGTCCGTGAACACGATGTGCGGGAGGAGACCGTCGCGCCACTGCCCGGCGAAGAGCGAGCGAAGCTCCGTCTCGGCGCGCTCCTGATTCCAGGACGCGTACCCGATCGCAATACAGGCCGCGTCCCAGCTCCATTGGTGCGGGTAGAGACGACGCGAGGGAGACGTCGCGTGGCCGAGCCAGTTCGCCTCCAGCACCGCCTTCGCCCTGCTGCTCAGCTCAGCATCGTCGACGGATTCGGCTGTTCGTTCGTCGAGCACTCCGTCGCTCACGCTTCGTTCCCTCCCGTCGCGGCGCTCGGAGAGCCGCGAAATTGCATTCGTCAGATAACAAAATGTCCCACCGTGAGTCAACCTCCATCTCTCCCCTCGGCATTTGGTACGTTCCGATAGCAAATCCTTCGCTCAATTCGTCGTCCTGACAGGAACCAAGCCGGATGCTGAGTAGAGTGCGACTCCTCAATCCGATCGAGAACGCGATGGCGATCGATCCGAAGCAGCCGATTCCTCTGTACTTCCAGCTCAAGACGCTCCTCCTGGAGGAGATCCTGAGCGGTCACTACCGGGGTGCCGACGATCGGTTGCCGACCGAGCACGAGCTCTGCGAGCGCTACAAGCTCAGTCGAACTCCGGTGAGCCGCGCGCTCTCCGAACTCGCCGAGGAAGGCGTGATCCTCCGCCACCGACGACGCGGGTCGTTCGTCAATCCACACTGGCTCAGTCGTCGACCTGACCAGCCCGAAGTGCGCGTCATCGTGCCGACCGAAGGCCCGTGGGCACGGATTGTCCGCGACGCCGCCAGCCAGGGCGACCAGATCAGCGTCGTGAAGGTCCCGCTCCAGTCGCTCCATCAGACGCTGACGCACGCCGTCGCCGAAGGGCAGGCACCGGACCTGGCCGTTCTCGATTCCGTCTGGGCTCCCGAATTCGCCGCCGCCGGATTCGTCCACGCGCTGGAGGAGGTGAACGAGGACTGGGTCCGGCAAGAGCACGAAGTCGACTTCCTGGAGCCACTCGTGCGGGCGAACCGGTACGACGGCAAGACCTTCGGCGTCTCTCCGTTCGCCGACGCGAGCGGGCTCTGGTACCGGCGACGGAAGCTCGAGTCGCTCGGCCTCGACCCGCCCACGACCTGGGACGAGCTGCGCAGGGCGGGCCACGCGCTCGCCGCAGACGGTCTCATGAGTCCGATGGTCATGCCCGGTGGAACGAGAGCCGGAGAGACCACGGCGTATTGCCTGATCGCCGTCTTGGCCTCCAACGGGGCTCACGTGCTCGAGCCTCGAGGGGTGTGCCTCGGCTCTCGATCGACGGCCCAGGCACTTCGCTTCCTGCGCAGGGTGGTCGAGGAGCGCATCGTCCCCTCGGAAGTGGTGGGGTACGGCTGGGACCACGCGGTCCGGGTCCTGGCCGAGGGGAGAGCTGCCTTCAGCCTGGGCGGCATCTACGAGGAGCAGACTCTCGCGGAGGCGCTGGGAATCCACCACCACGACGTGTGGGATCACTTCGGCTTCACTCGGGTGCCGGCCGGCCCGAAGGGATCACCGGCGAGCGTCGCCGGCGGGATGATGTTCGCCATCTTCCGCCAGGCCGCGCAACCGCGGCTGGCGATGCAACTCCTACAGCGCGCTGTCGAGCCGGATGCGCTCGCACGGGTCGCACGTTCGACCGGACGGATACCGTCGCGCCGCTCAGCCGTCGAGCTCGTCGCCTCGGACCTCCCCTTCCTGTCCGAGATCGCGGAGATCATCGAGCTCGCGGTGGCGCGGCCGTGGGTGCCGTCGTACCCGCGTGTCTCCGTCCAGCTGCAGACGATGCTGGAGGCGGTCCTCACCGGCCGGCTCGGCCCGGCCGCCGCATCGCAGCGGGCTGCAGAGATGGTCGGAGCGATCACCGGGCTCCCGCTCGTCCACGAGCAGGAGCGCTCTGCGGCCGCAGCCTGACCGACGATGAGCGCGCTCGCCGAAGGAGCTCGAGCGGTCCTAGCCGCCAACGACATGGGCTCGTTCTTCCGGCCCGGCCGGGAGCTCTACCCCTTCCAGTGGAACTGGGACTCGGCTTTCGTCGCACTCGGCCTCGCAGGTGTCGATCCGGAACGCGGGAGGGCCGAGGTGCAATCGCTCCTGAAGGGGCAGTGGGCCGACGGGATGGTTCCGCACATCGTGTTCCACGTCCCTTCACCGGACTACTCGCCCGGCCCCGAGCTGTGGGACTCCGCAGCGTGCGAGTACGCCCCCGAGGTTCCGACGAGCGGTCTCACCCAGCCGCCGGTCCTCGCCACCGCGGTGCGTGTCCTCCACGAGGCGTCGCCCGACGGGCCTTTCCTGGAGGAGGTCGTTCCCGCGCTCGAGCTCTGGCACGAGTGGCTGCACCGCGAGCGCGGGATGGACAGCGGTCTCGTCGCCATCGTGCATCCGTGGGAGGGCGCAGACAACTCGCCGCGCTTCGACCGGGCGCTCGCGCGTCTCCAGGTCGACGACGAGCTCCCGATCGAGCGGACCGACCGGCGCGAGATCGATTCCTCGGAGCGGCCGACCGACAGCGACTACGTCCGCTACCTGTACCTCGTTCGGAGGTTGCGGACGCAGGAATACCGCCCGCCGACGCTCGACGACACGCCGTTCGTCTTCGTGGATCTGACCTTCAACTCGATCCTCGCCGTCGCCGAGGGCGATCTCGCCTGGCTCTTGGGCGAGCTCGGTGGGGACGGAGCCCGGGCGAGCGCTGCCGCGGAGCGCCTGCGCGCCGCGCTGGCGGAGCGGTGGAACGAAGGGCGGGCGGTCTACACGGAGGACGACGACCCTTCCTCGGCCGAGGAGACCATCGACGGCCTCTTCCCGCTCTATGCGGGCGTCCCGGACCGAGAGCAGGCGCGGCGCCTCTTCGAGGAGGCGCTCTGGGCACCGGCTAGGTTCGGCCCCTCCCCCGAGGCGCCCTGGGCGGTGACCTCGGCCTCGAAGGCGAGCCCCGCGTTCGACCCCCGGCGCTACTGGCGCGGCCCGGTCTGGGTGAACGTGAACTGGTTCCTCGTGCGAGGGCTCGAGCGTGCCGGCCTGCTCGCCGAGGCCGACGAGCTGCGGCGCATGACGCTCGAGCTCGTCAGCCACTCCGGATTCTTCGAGTACTACGACCCCAGGACCGGCGAGCCGCTCGGGGTGAGCAACTTCTCCTGGAGCGCGGCGCTGACGCTCGACCTCTTGCGGCGCACGCCTCAGTGAGCTACGACCCGAAGCCTCGCTACCCGGTCGTAGACGGCGAGGTCGAGGTCGGCTACGGGCCGCTGGCGGACGACGTAGGTCGGGATGGCAACCGAACGCTCGCGATCGACGGGCCGGCGGCGCTTCCCTGGGATCGTTTCGTCGCCAGTCTCGTCGAGGAGCTCGGGCGGCGAAACGTCACGGCGGAGCTGGTCGACGCTCGCCGCTTCCTCCCTCCCTGGGAGGAGATCGAGCGACGCACGGCGACGAGCGTGCTCGCCGGCGATCCCGTGTTCGGCCGCATCTTCGAAGGCGCTCTCTCGGAGCTCCTCGACCAGCAGCCGCACGTGGAGTCGGACGCCCGAGTCGTCGTCGTATTCGGTCCCGGCGCAGCTCTTGTCGAGCACGATCAGCTCTGGTACGCGGATCTCCCCAAGCGTCTCAGCCTGATCGCAGTTCGCAGCGGTGAGGCAGGCAACCTCGGCCAGCCGCCGAGCCAGGCCGGCACCGAGCAGCGCCTCCTCTTCGTCGACTGGCCCGTTCTCGACCGACACAAACAGGCGCTTCTCCCAAGACTGGACCGCTACGTGGAGGTGTGCAACGACGAGACGCCTCGCTCGCTCGACGGTGAAGCGCTGCTGCGCACGCTCCACGAGGTGGCCGGGCGCCCGTTGCGCACCCG
>JBKOYF010000038.1:0-5384 GCA_046725305.1 Actinomycetota bacterium | reverse complement strand
CTCCCTGACCGTCCGTCTTCACCTCCTCGCCGGGGATGACGACGAGGTCACGGCCGCGCGCGAGGTCGACCGTCTCCAGCGCACCGCCGAACACGTTGTGATCGGTGACTGCGATGCCGCCGAGGCCGATGCCCTCGGCGTGCTCGACGAGCTCCGCAGCTGGGATCGAGCAGTCGTGCGACCAATCCGTATGGAGGTGGAGGTCGACGCTGATCCAGTCCCGATCGGCCAGCGGATCGTCGCTTCGGGGTGGCCGGGCGCGGCGCTTGCGCGTCAGCTTCGAGTAGACGGCGTCGAGCTCTTCGGCGACGTGGTCGAAGCTCTGGCGCTCGGCCTCGCTCCGGCCAACGCGTGCTGTTTCGAGCCGTCCGACGCGGTCACGAGTGAGCGCCTCCACGGCGAGCTCGGGATCGCCGTCGCCTCCGTCGACGATGGCCGCCTGGCAGGCCGCCGCCTCGAGTGCGAGACGCGCCTCGCCTCCCGGCGCGGAGACGAAGATCGCCGCAGGCCCGAGAGCTTCCGCACGCTGTGCGGCCGTTCGCGCGGAGCGCACGCGAACCCGAGGTCGCGTGGCGCGCGGGATCGCCGGCCGGAAGCCGAGGGGCTTCGTGTGCAGGAGCGTCGCCTTCCAGTCGGGCAGCGTACGGAGTAGCCTGACGAGGGCCCGTGTGGTGGCCCGGCCGGCCGCCTCGAGCTCCACGACGATCAGATCTTCTTTCGTCGTCGGCTCGAAGCGCTCGACGTCGACGCCTATCGGAACGATTCGGTAGTCGCCCTCGAAGCGGAGGGCGGCGGCCGCGGCCGTCTCCGGCGAGGTCGCGAGCAGCGCGTCGACACGCGCGCGCAGAAGGTCGCGGCGGGAGCGCCTCGCCGGGTACCCGAGTCGATCGACGGAGAAGAACGTCGCCGCCGTCAATGCCTTCGTGGTGGTGAGCGCGAGGTACGAGAGGCTCGGCAACCCCGGCTCGAAGCCGTGCACGAGATCGAAGCGTCCGCGTGCGAGGGCAAGGCGGAGATTTGCCCGGACCGCCACGGGCACACCCATGTGCGTCCGCCGCGAGAGCGGAATCGAGGGCCCCACAGCGATGACCTCCGCGTCCTCGCCTCGCTGGAGCGCGCGACGTCCCGCGAGCAGGTCGCGTGCCCGCGACGACGGCGCGAGGACGGTCAGCTCGTGTCCGAGCTTGCGCAGGGAGTCCGCCGCGCCGGCGACGTGCGCGTTGACCTCATGCGGCTGCGACCACGCGAAAGGCGTGACGAAGCAGATGCGGAGGCTCACGCTTCGCAAGTTACAGCTTGTAACTTGGCGCCATGAGCGTGGTCACGATCAAGGCGAGGGCGAACGGCCCGTACAGGGTCGAGGGCCCCGTGCGCGTGATCGACGCGGAAGGAAACGAGTTCGAGATCCCGCCGGGCGAGGGGATCGTGCTCTGCCGGTGCGGGCATTCGCGGACGAAGCCCTTCTGCGACAAGTCGCACCGGCGCGTCGGCTTCGTCGCCGACGACTGCGCGCCACGGGTTGCTCGGGTCAGGCCCTAGCGGCCTGACCCGAGCAAGCTCCCTAGGCCTTCGCGGCCGACTTCGGCTTCTTCACCGCGTTCTTGACGATGAAGCGCTCGATGTCCTCGCGCGCCTCGTCGTCGCGGATCTGCTTCGGCGGCGACTTCATGAGGTACGCGCTGGGCGCCTCGAGCGAGCCCGCGATGCCGTTGTTCAGGGCGAGCTTCGCGAGCCGCACGGCGTCGATGACGATGCCGGCGGAGTTCGGCGAGTCCCAGACCTCGAGCTTCAGCTCGACGTTGAGCGGCACGTCGCCGAACGACGAGCCCTCCATGCGGATGTACGCCCACTTGCGGTCGGTCAGCCACGGCACGTAGTCGGACGGGCCGACGTGGACGTTGTCGTCGCCGATGTCGTAGTCGAGCATCGACGTGACGGCGTTCGTCTTCGAGATCTTCTTCGACTCGAGACGCTCGCGCTCGAGCATGTTGCGAAAGTCGGAATTGCCGCCGACGTTCAGCTGCATCGTGCGATCGAGATGGACGCCGCGGTCGCCGAAGAGCGTCGTCAGCACGCGGTGTGTGATGGTCGCGCCGACCTGGGACTTGATGTCGTCACCGATGATCGGGCAGCCGGCCTCCTGGAAGCGCTTCTGCCAGTACGGCTCGCGCGCGATGAAGACGGGCATGCAGTTCACCATCGCGACTCCGGCCTCGAGGATCTGCTCCGCGTACCACTTCGTCGCCGCCTCGGAGCCGACCGGAAGGTAGTTGACGACGACGTCCGTTCCCGTCTCCTTGAGGATTCCGACGACGTCGTCGGTGGAGCCGGGCGCCTTCTCGACGACCTGCGAGATGTACTTGCCGAGACCGTCGTGCGTCATGCCGCGCGAGACCTTGACGCCGGTCCTCGGCACGTCGGAGAAATTGATCGTGTCGTTCGGCGGCGCCCAAATCGCGTCCGCGAGATCGACGCCGACCTTGCCCTTCACGACGTCGAACGCTGCGGTGAACTCGATGTCCGAGATGTGGTACCCGCCGAGGTCGACGTGCATGAGGCCGGGGACGGTGTCCTCGGGCTTCGAGTCCTTGTAGTACTCGACTCCCTGCAGGAGCGAGTTGGCGCAGTTCCCCACGCCGATGATCGCGACGCGCACCTTGTCCTTCGCGCGCGCTCCGTTCTTCGAGCCGTTCGTCGAGGCCATGGGTTCCTTTCCTTTGCGGTTGCTCACAGACGGGACGCCGAGCCCGTCAGCGAGCGCGGCGAGGATGACGTCGTTCGCGTTGGAGTCGCGGCGCGACGCCTCGGCACGGATCTCGCTCTTCAGCTCCTGCGAGACGCGGAGGAGAAGAACGGGGCTCGAGCCTGCTAGCACTTTGCGACGCCGGCCGCTCGGCTCGTACGCGACGCCGAACTCCTCGGCGAGGATGCCGACAGCGACGTCGTTGACGCTCGAGCCGCGCCGCGCGGTCTCCCGAACGAGCGCCCTCTTCAGCGGAGCGGGCATCCTGACCAGGATGCCCGCTCTCTGAGATTTGCTAGCAGCCAAAGTGCTAGCACTTTAGCGCATAGTCGCCCGACGTGCTACGCGCGAAGCGCGCGAATCAGGTCCCACTTGCCCATCTTCGACCGGCCGCGGATGTTCCTCTTCTTCGCGAGCTCGTACAGCTGCTCACGGGTGCGGTCCTCGAGCGCATGGCCGGCACGGCCACCACGCTGGCGCGCCTTCGACGCCTGCTTGCCGAGGTCGCGCCGGGTTGCTTCCGGCAGATGGGCGATCGTCCGCTTGCTCTTCGCAGCACTCTGAGCCTTCTGGATGTTGCGCTTGGCAGCGCGAACCTGCTTCGTCGTCGCCACGAGCGCTCACCTCCTTCGGATTTGCTCGACGAAGGGTTACCCGCTCCGCCGATCGCGACACCTCAGGTCTGTTCGGCGAGGTCGCGCAACTGCCGTCGGACGAACAGCATCCGCTGGACGACCGTGAGCCACGCCGTCGCGGCGAGGAGGTAGATGGGCCACTGGAGGAGACCCCAGGGGGCCAGACCGAGCCCGACGGAGATGAGGACGACACGCTCGACGCGCGAGCCGAAGCCGACGTCGCCTCGGAGGCCGAGTGCTTCGGCCTTCGCGCGCGTGTACGAGACGAGGAACGAGCCGATCACGGCGGCGAACGTGGCGACGAGCGCGACCTCGTTTCCGTCCCGCATGAACACGAGCCCGATTGCCGTCAGCATGGCGGCCTCGCCGAGCCGATCGAAGGTCGAGTCGAGGAACGCGCCGAAGACCGTTCCCTTGCTCGCCGCCCGGGCCAGCGCGCCGTCGAGGATGTCGGCGATGGACCCGACGACGAAGAGGAAGCCTCCGAGCCAGAAGAAGAGCCTCTCGTTGCGTTCCTCGAATCCCACGAGCACGGCACCCGCGAGGCAGAGGGAGACGCCCGCGAGCGTGAGCATGTCGGGGGTCAGCTTCGTCTTGGCGACCCCGCGCATGGAGCGCTGCAGGATCTCGCGCGCGGCCTGCGTGTACTCCTGCTTGACGCGATCGAGCTGGCTGACGGGCGCGCCCGGCCGGTCGCTCGACCCGGCCCGATCCTCGTCGGTCATGCGCGCCGGAGGCGCAGAGCGTGTGTGTAGCGCAACACGAGCCCGGTGGCGAGAGCGAGCACGAAGCCGGCGACGACGTCGAGCCAGTAGTGGTTGCCGGTCGAGATGACGGCGAACCCGACCCAGACGGGCCACACCAGCCACAACGCTTTGGCGAACCGCGAGCGGACGACCCCGAACATGACGATGCCGACGATCAGCGCATCCATGGAATGGAGGCTGGGCATCGCCGCATACGGGTTGGCCGCGAGCGCGATCAGGCCGCTGTCGTGGTTGATCGACGAGTACTGGGACAGGGTGTCGACGAACCCCCATTCCGGGAACATCCGCGGCGGCGCCGTCGGCATGAGGATGTAGCCGACCAGGCCTACGAGGTTGGCGACGATGAGCCAGTTCCGGAAGCCCGCGAACCGCTCTTGGTGGCGGAAGTAGACCCACAGCAGCGTCCCACCCACGACGGCGAACTGCGACAACCAGTACGTGTACGAAGTGAGGGTGACGAGGATGGTCGAGGTGTCGACGACCTGCTGCACCGCCGGCTCGAACAGCGTCCCGAGCTGGCTCTCCGTGTGGAGGACCCATTCACCGTTCTGGAACGCGTGGGCGATGCTGCGGTCGGCCGCGCCGCGCGCGAGCTGGTACGCCACGTAGAAGCCCATCCAGATGACGAACTGGAGAGCGAGATGCGCCCACCCGCGTGGGAGGCGCCGGGATGTGTGCGCGACGACACTCGACACGGACGCTCGATTCTAACGAGGCTGCCTGCCATCGGCATTCCCTTGTGTGGCAGCGACGAAACCGCCGACGCGATCAGCGCACCTGATCGACTCTGCCGTGAGCCCGACTTGAGCTGATCGCGGGGCACAGGGCACGATCACGTCGTGGCTGCGCGTCCGGACGTGCGGGTGTGGCTTGCGCTCGTGACGGTCTACCTCGTGTGGGGCTCGACGTTCGTCGCGCTGGCCATCGCCGTGCGCGACCTCCCGCCGTTCCTCGCGATGGCGCTCCGCCACCTCGTCGCCGGCGGGGTGCTGCTCGCAGTCGCGCTGCCGCGCGGTGATCGCCGGGGTGACGCGATCGGTCGGCCGCAGATCGTCGCCGCATTCGTCTTCGGAGGCTTGCTCTTCGTCACAGGCCACGGCGCGCTGGCCTGGGCACAGCTGACGGTCCCGGCCGGGGTGGCGGCACTTCTTGTCGGGACGATTCCGATCTGGATGTCGTTATTCGACCGGGTCGCCTTCGGGCGGCGTCTCGCACGGTCGGCCTATGCCGGGATCACAC
>JBKOYF010000057.1:0-9642 GCA_046725305.1 Actinomycetota bacterium | reverse complement strand
GTGTCGCACCACCTCAAGGTCCTCCTCGAGGCAGGTCTCGTGGAGCGCGAGCAGCGGGGGAGCTGGGCGTATTTCCGGGTCGTGCCGGAGCAGCTGCGGTCGCTCCGCGAGCTCCTCGGCTAGGCGCCGGCGAGCGCGGGCGCTGTGAAGACCGCCCGCAGGCGATCCATCGCCTCGGGGACGATCCAGTAGTACGCGAACGTACCGCGGCGCTCCGAGTAGACGAGGCCCGCGTCTCGCAGGATCCGCAGATGGTGCGAGACGGTCGGCTGCGTCAGCTCGAACGTGTCTGTGAGATCGCACACACAACAGGCATCTCCGGCTGCGAGTCGGTTCACGATCGCCACGCGGGTCGGATCGGCAAGTGCCTTGAAGGTCTCGGCGAGGTCGTGGGCGGCCTCGGGGTCGAGCGGCGGCATGTCGGGGCCGCAGCAAAGGGGCTTCAGAACCGGGAGAATCTTCATCGACGTTCGTCAATCTAGCAGCGGGCTCAGACCGTCACGTACCGCGCGCCCAGGGTCCTGGCCAGCGTCGCGTGCGCCGGGCTAGCGCCCACGACGATCGAGCGGGGCAGGTCGACGTCACGCGCGCGGGCGAAGACCAGCGGGAGGCCTGGGAGCGGTGGGCGACACCAGCAGATGGGCGGCCCGCCGGGATGCGGGCAGACAGCCGCGTCGATCGGGCCGGTCACCAGCCCGGTAAGCGCTTCGACGACGGGTTCGAGCTCGGACGCGTCGCCCTTCGGTCTCCAGTCGAAGACGAGGTGTGGTGAGGACGGGGCCGCGTTCGCGATGACGGTCTCCCAGCCCGCAGCGCCGACTGCGGCAGCCGCGACGAGGACGCCCGCGTTCGCGTGTGCCGGGCGGGGAGGCCGGTCGAAGCCGATCTGCTCCACGCTGGCGAAGCCCTCGTCCGGCGACGGCTTCTCGAGCTCGCGGAACGCGCGCATCTGCCGTGTCGGTGCGAGGACGCCGGGCTCCGTCCGTGCCAGCTCGGCGAGCCGCTCGGGCGTCGGAAGATCGCCGAAGCGGTCGAGCAGGCGCTCGACGAGGCTCAGCTGAGCCTGCGCGAGTGGCGTCTCGAGCCAGACGCAGCGAGCCGCCACGGAGTGTCGAGCAGCGATCTCGAGCACGTGGCTCCTCGAAGCGCGGGTGAGGTACGTGTTGTCGAGGACGACCCGCTTCGAGCCCGTCGCGAGGGCATCGTCGAGCTCGTCCGCGAGGTCGCGAAGGCTGCCACCGCGCTCGTCCCGGTTCAGGCGCAGGTAGCCGCGCTCGACGTAGTCCTCCGCGAGCCGCGACTTGCCCGCTCCCGGGATCCCCATCACGAGGACGACCTCACGGCTCTTCCCGCCGCTGGCTCGCCTCCGCGGCGTGGTGCGAAGGCCGCCCAAGGTCGCGGCGAGTCGCTCGAGCTCCTCCTCGTCGAGGCGGAGGGAGGCAGCTCGCGCGGCCGAGCGTGCCGTCTCCGGCCGGCGCGCACCCGGGATCGTGACGACGTTCGGTGCGAGCGCGAGTAGCCAGGCGAGCGCGACCTCCGCCGCGGTCGCGCCGTGCGCGCGGGCGACGTCGGCGAGTTCTGGGATCCGTGCGACTCGCGCGGCCCGGCGCGGCCCGCCGAGCGGCGAGTGCGCGATCACGGCAATCCCGCGCTCGACGCACCGGTCGACGACTCCACCCCGGAGCGCGCGATCGTCGAAAGGGCTGATGGCGACCTGCACGGCCGCGATCGGGGCGTGTTCGAGCGCCTCGTCGAGCTGCTCGCGGTTGACGTTCGCCACGCCGACCCCGGTCACGAGACCGTCGTCGACGAGCTTCGCCAGCGCTCGGACGGACGTGCGCCACGCTCTTCTCGGGCCGGGAGCGTGCAGCAGGTAGAGGTCGATCGGGAGCCCGTCGAGCGCGTCGAGGCTCGCTTCGCAGTCGGCGCGAATCGACCTTGCGCGGCCGTCGGGCACCCACGCGCCACCAGGCCTGCTCATCCCACCCTTCGTGACGATCCTGGCTCCTTCGACGCCGTGGAGCGCACGAGCGAGAAGCGCTTCGTTGCCTTCGTACGCACGCGCCGTGTCGAACACCGTGATGCCCGCGGCGACTGCTGCGGCGATCGTCTCGAGCGCATCCGTCTCGAGGCGCATGCACCCGAGTCCGACGCGGAGCTCGTCCGGCCCGAGCCAGTCGCTCATGGCGGGGCGGAGGCGCGGACGAAGGCCTCGAGACGCGCGGCCTCGTCCGCGAGCTCTCGTTTCACAGTTTTGGGAAGAGGCCCGAACGGTGCGAGGCGCACGCGGCCACCGTCGAGCGCCCACGTGCCCGCGACGAACCCGTCGACGAGAAACGTGGGGAGCACCTCGCCGCGCTCGATGACCAGCGCTCGGTGTTCGTCTGAGATGACGCGCCGCCTGTCGGCGTGGCTCAGGACGAGGTTGTCGAAGCGCGGCACGAGGCGCACCGGCGCCGGTGTGTCGGCCGCGGGCAGCGGAGCACGAGGGAGGTCGTACAAGTCGCGGTCGAGCTCGTCGCGGAAATGCCTCAGCTCGAGCTGTGCCAAGCCGCGGTCGGCGACGCTGCGCGCCATGCCTGTCCACTGCGCGATGTCCGCACGTGACGCAGGCCCGAATGCCGCGAGGTAGCGCCGGACGAGGTGCGCAGCGGCCACATCGCCCGTACCGCCGTCCGCGCCCAGCCACGTTCGTGCCGGTACGAACGTGCCCCGGCCAGTGTGCCAGCGCCACATCGACGAATCGGGGCCGTTGAGCAACCCCGCGTGCGCGGAGAGCCCGTACCAGACGAGCCATGGCGCCCGTTCTTCGATCCTGAGCTTTGGGCGGCCGAGCAGCGCGAGCAACTCCGGTCGAGTGCGGGGTCGCTCGGCCGCGAAGGCAGCGAGTCGCTCGCCCTCTTCGGCGAAGTCTGCGCTCTCGCCGAGCGCGACGACCTGCCGCTCGAGTTCCCGGATTCGGCTGGCACGGTAGATCCCGGCGTACGCCAGGTAGTCGTGCGCGGACACGAGATGGAGCGTCGTGCGCATCAGGGTCGCCTTGACGACGTGTCTCCGCGCGACCGCGCGCACGAGGTCGTCGGCGCGAAAGCCCTCGATCCTCGACCACAATCCGACGTACGGCGACGGCGGCCACTGCGCCTGGACGCCGGCGACTCGCTCGACGGCGCGCGTCACGGACAGTGGGCGCCGCTCGAGCAGGAGCTGGCGCGCGAGCGTCGCCCGGTTCAGGTCGCGGAGGGTCAGCGTGCGCACGGCCCGACGATACGCGGCGTCGCCTGGGCGGCGCAGGTCGCTCCTGTGCAGGCATTTCGGGGTATATGGCGAACCGAACGGCCCGGAGATGCGCATCTTGCTCGTCGTCCTTGTGCTCGCGTTCGCCGGTCTCCTGGCGGTCGATCTCGAGCCGTCGTCCGTACCTCGTGCGGCCATCGCCGTTCCGGCGAAGCACGCCGTGCGACCGAAGGCGTCTCCGCGGACTGTCGAGGTCGCGTTCGTCAAGAACGGCTGGATCGTGCGTGTCGAGCGGACGGTGCCGAGAGGGATGTCGCCGGCGGAGCTCGCGGTACGCGAGCTCACGCAGGGACCGACGAGGCTCGAGAGACGCCGCGGTATCCGCACGGCCATTCCCGAGGGCGCGCGGCTCCGCTCGCTCCGCTCGAAAGGCGAAACGTGGCTTGCGAGCTTCTCGCGCTCGGCGTTCGCGTCGGGCTCGGCCGAGACGCGGCGCATGCGCCTCTGGCAGATCGCGGCGACGCTCGCACCGCTGGGCGACGAGGAGACCGCAACCGTCGCAACCGAAGGGAGGCTGCTCACGACCCTCCGGCTCGGCGTCCGCCCCGGCGAGTGGAATGCGGAGACCGGCGAGAACGACTACTTCTACTCCCTCCGCGGCGTCCAGCTCCGCCTCGCCTCGCTCGGCTACCTCGAATCGGCCGAGGTCACGGGCTCGTTCGACTACCTGACCGAGCAGGCGCTCCTCGCGTTCCAGGGCTGGGAGGACCTCGACCGCACGGGCACGGTCACCGGCCAGACGCAGGTCGAGCTCTTCCGCGCCTCCCGCCCGCGTCCGTCCGCGCGGCGCTCGGGAAAGAGGATCGAGATCTACCTCGATCGCGGCGTCCTGCTCATGACCGAGGATGGCGACGTCGTGCGCGCGGTGCACACGTCGACCGGTTCGCTGGGCCGTACTCCCGTCGGCGACTTCCACGTCTACGTGAAGTCCCTGTACTCGTGGTCCGTCCCCTTCCACGTCTGGATGCCCTACGCCGCGTACTTCCGGGGCGGCATCGCGATGCACCAGTCACCCGACGTCCCGTCGTACCCCGCTTCGCACGGCTGCGTCCGCCTCCCGGAAGGTGAGGCCGACCGCGTGTACCGCTTCGTCGACATCGGAACCCCGGTCGCCGTTCGCTGACCGGCGCTACGGTGTCGAGCTTCATGGCCCGATGGCGCACGCTCGCCGTCTCGGTCTTGCTCTCCGTCGTCCTCGTCGCCGGTGCAGCAGGAGCACGCGGAGCGGGAGGGGCGGGCGAGTTCACGATCTACCCACAGGCGGGCATCCTCTGGCAGGACCTGTACCCCGCCAACTTCGTCGACCTCGACCCGGGGCCGGGGATCAGGGACTTCGCCTGCGGCACGCAGACGTACGACGGCCACACGGGCACGGACACGACGATCAGGAGCTTCCGCGAGATGGACATCGGCGTTCCGGTGTTCGCCGCCCTCGCCGGCCGTGTGCTCTCGGTCCAGGACGGCGAGTACGACCGCAACTTCGGCCCGCGGGCCCCGCCGTACGACAACCACGTGGTGCTCGAGCACGGCACCGGCCGCTTCACGATCTACGGACACCTGCGCACGGGCATCAAGTTGAAGCGCGGACAGAAGGTCGTCGCCGGGCAACAGATCGGCTGGACCGCGTCCAGCGGGAACTCGAGCTGGCCGCACCTCCACTTCACCTCGCAGGTCGCGAGCGAGGTGGCCGAGCCCTGGGCCGGGCCGTGCAACGAGAGGCCGAGCGGGTGGGCCGATCAGGCTGCGTTTCCGACCGAGCCGTACGTCCGCGACCTCGCGCTCAGCGACAGGCCGTTCGAAAAAAGGCCGACCTCCCGTACGACCGGTCCGTGCGCCGGGGATCGTTCGTGGCGGGACCGCGGACGGTCTACATGCGGGTCGAGCTCGGGCTCCTGTCCGGATCGCCGGGACTCCGCTTCCGGTTCCTGAGGCCCGACGGCTCGACCGCACTCGACGAGGCGCCGACTGTCGCCTTCCAGGTTCACAACGGGCTCGGGTACACCCGGTTCGCGAGACGGGTCACGCTGAGGCCTCTCGGGCGCTGGCGGTTCGTCGTCGATCTCGGCGGCCGGACGGTCGCAGATGCGCCCTTCGACGTCGTGCGGCAGCCCGGCGAGGTTCGCAACCGCTCGCCGAACGCGATCGGCGCGGAGCTCGTTCCGCCCGCACCGACGTCGAGCGACGTCGTCCAGTGCCGCGTGCGGACGTCTCTCGTCACGGAGGATCCGGACTACGACATCGTGCGCTACCGCTACCGCTGGACGGTCGGTGAGCGCGTCGTCCGTGCGGTGACGAGCGCGGCACTCTCGGACGTCCTTCGCGAGCGCACTGCCGCGACCGGTAAGGAGCTCCGCTGCACGGTCGTGCCGAGCGACGGGCGGCTAGCAGGCCCGCCGGTGTCGGCAGACGTCGCGGTCCGCTAGCTAGGTCGCCAGCGAGAGCGTGACGAGGAGCGGCAGCACGATCCACACGCCGAGCGTGAGCGAGATCGCCACGACCGCGAAGCGCCGCGACTGGTCCTGTGGAGGCTTGCCGCAGCTGCCGACGGTTCGCCACAGCGCCGAGAGCGGGGGCGAGACGGAAAGCCGGATACGCCGGCTCGCGAGCGCCGCGCCGCGGAGGACGAATCACGACACGAGGAGCCCGACGGCCACCCCGTTGGCGCCCACGACGAGCGCGATCCACCACTCTCGCAGCGTGCCGCTCGCGAGGCGCCAGAGCGAGATGCCCAGGGGGATCAGCAGCCCGCCGATCACGAACGTCGGCACGCCGATCTCACGGCTCTTCGTGATCTCGACGAGCGCCTGGGCGTCCATCCGAGCGGG
This sequence comes from Actinomycetota bacterium, assembly GCA_046725305.1. GTDB lineage: Bacteria > Actinomycetota > Thermoleophilia > Gaiellales > Gaiellaceae > GMQP-bins7. The sequence goes on along the minus strand of JBKOYF010000057.1, from coordinate 3,523 downwards.
GCGGAGGAGCTCGAGCTCGTTCGAGCCTCCGGTCGCCTCCATCTCGCGTAGCCAGGAGAGGTTCCGCAGGTTCATCGCCACGTTCTTCACGTGCGAGACGACGACGTAGCGCGCGACGAGCTCGACGAGGAACCGGATCGGTGTGCGTAGGACAGGGATGCGAGCACCGGCGCCGGCTCCGTGGTAGCCGTGCCGCCGAAGGCTCTCGAGCGCGACGACGGCGCGGCGGTGATCGGCGTCGAACCGCTCGGGGTGCGCGAGCGGCGAGGTCCGCGTCAGCTCGCGGAGCATCTCGCGCTCACGTGGGCCACGGACGTCCAGCTCGTCCAGGAACGCCGTGATCGCCTCGTCGTTGCCGCCGAGGAGCTGCAGGCGCTCGAGGGGGTTGTCGTACAGCTCCGCGAGCTCCTTCTCGGTCGGTTCGTGAGAGGGCGTGGCGGACGCGTCCTGCATCGCCGCGCGATCGTATCGCCGCCCGGCCCGGGCCTCGCACGCCGTTAGATTGAGAGCCGCGTGGAGACGATGCGCGCCATCCGCAAGCGCGAGTCGGGCCCGGGCCTCGTTCTCGACGAGGTTCCCGTACCGACACCAGGCCCGGACGAGGTGCTCGTCCGGATCGAGGCGGCATCCATCTGCGGGACCGATCTCCACATCCGGCGCTGGGACCAGTGGTCGTCCGAGCGCGTCGCGCCCCCGCTCACGCTCGGGCACGAACTGTGCGGAACCGTGGTCGCCACCGGGAGCGCCGTTCTCGACGTCGAGGAGGGCGCATACGTCTCGGCCGAGAGCCACGTCACGTGCGGCGTGTGCTTCCACTGCCGGACCGGAAAGGCCCACATGTGCGAGCAGACGAAGATCCTCGGTGTCGACCGGGACGGTGGCTTTGCCGACTACGTCGTCATTCCGGCCACCGTCGTATGGAACAACGACCGGTCGAAGCTTCCCCCCGAGATCGCGTGCCTGCAGGAGCCGTTCGGCAACGCCGTCTTCGCGACCTCGACCCAGGATCTGGCCGGGCGTGCGATCGCGGTGCTCGGCTGCGGCCCGGTCGGGCTCTTCACGATCGCGATCGCCAAGGCGTTCGGGGCGGGCCGGCTCCTCGCCTCGGACCACGTCCCCTTTCGGATGGAGCTCGCGCGTGAGCTCGGCGCCGACGCGGTGGTCGACGTCGATGCGGAGTCCGACGTTCCGGGCTGGTTCGTCGAGCAGAACGACGGGGTCGGCGTGGGTGTCGTCTTCGAGATGTCCGGCGCGTTGCGGGCGATCCAGGACGCCTTCGGGATCGTCCGGCACGGCGGGAACGTCGTCCTCTTCGGGATCCCGGCGCGCCCCGCGACGATCGACATCGCCGAGTCTCTCATCTTCAAGAACCTCACCGTGAGCGCGGTCAACGGCCGCGAGATCTGGGAGACGTGGTACACGACCCGCTGGCTCCTCGAGCACGGCGTGGTCGACCTCCGCCCGCTCATCACCGCCGAGCTGCCTCTGGAGCGCTACGAGGAGGCGTTCGCGCTGCTCGAGTCGGGCGAAGCCTGCAAGATCGTCCTGCGACCGAACGGAGCGACACCGTGAACGCCGTCCTCGACCAGCAGCTCGGAGCGGAGCTCGAGGCGCTCCGCGAGGCTCGTACGTACAAGCAGTTCCTCACCCTCGAGTCGCCGCAGGGTGCGGTCGTCCGCATGGCCGGTCGCGGCGACGTGCTCGTCCTCTCCTCGAACAACTACCTCGGGCTCGCCAATCACCCGGAGGTCGTCCGCGCGGGCATCGACGGCCTCGAGCGGTACGGGGCCGGCACGGCCTCGGTCCGCTTCATCTGCGGGACGTTCGAGCCGCACCTGGCGCTCGAGCGAGCTCTCGCGGATCTCTCCGGGACGGAAGCGGCGCTCACGTACGTCTCGTGCTGGAACGCGAATGAGGCCGTGATCCCCAGCCTCACGGACGACTCGACGGTGATCCTGACCGACGAGCTGAACCACGCGAGCCTCATCGACGCGATCCGGCTCTCGCGACCGGAGAAGAAGGTCATCTACCCGCACTCGGACATGAGCGCCCTCCGCGACGCTCTCACGGACGTGCCGCGCGATGCCCGCAAGCTCGTGGTCACGGACGGCGTGTTCTCGATGGAGGGTGACCTCGCGAAGCTGCCCGAGATCGTCGAGCTCGCCCGCGCGCACGACGCGGTGGTCGTCGTCGACGACTCGCACGGGGTCGGCGTTCTCGGCGAGACGGGGCGCGGGACCGTCGAGCACTACGGCCTCCTCGGCGAGGTCGATGTGATCACGGGCACGCTCGGCAAGGCGCTCGGCGGGGCGGCAGGTGGGTACGTCGCCGCCTCGGCGGAGGTCTGCGACGTCCTCGCCCAGCGCTCGCGTCCGCAGCTCTTCTCGAACGCGCTGCCTCCGACCGTGGCCTGCAGCGCACTGCGAGCGGTCGAGCTCATGCTCGAGCAGCCGGAGCTGCTCGCCCGGCTCCGGGAGAACACCCGCGTCTTCAGGGAGATGCTCGCCGATGCGGGCTACCGCCCGCTCGAGGGCGAAGCGGCCATCATCCCGATCATCATCGGCGAGACGTCCGAGGCGATGGCGCTCTCGGCCCGCCTGCTCGACGAGGGCGTGTTCGTCACGGGATTCGGGTTCCCGGTCGTGCCGGAGGGGACGGCGCGCGTCCGCGTTCAGATGTCCGCTGCGCTCGAGCCCGAGCACCTCGAGCGCGCGATCGACGCGTTCAGGCGTGTCCGCCCGGAGTGAGCAACCGCCCCCCAAAGGGGGACGAGGAGGCCGTTGCCTGCCGCCGAATGTGGGTCCATGGAGAATTGGCCCGTCAACATCGTCGGACTCGGCCTCATCATCGCCGGCGTCCTGTTCATCTACTTCCTGAACTTCGTGGGCTACGTCATCGGGCTCCCGATGGTCCTCGGCGGGATCGTCGCGCTGTTCATGACGTACCGGCGTAAGAAGCAGCTCGCGGCCTAGCCGGACGCCGCTGCCCTACCGCTGCGTGAACACGTAGTCGTTCGCGCGCGCCTGCATGTGGCAGCTCCGGCAGAAGCTGCCCTGCCCGATCACCGCGTAGCGGCCCCCCGAGAGGCCGTACTCCGCGAACTGCCACCGGTTGGCGACCTTTCGCATGACAGCGACCTGGCCGGGCGGGCCGGCGACACCCGGCTCACGTACCGTCTTCACCAGGACCGTGCCGTTCGGGTAGAACCGCCCGACCTTCCTCTTGCTCGCGTAGACGTTCTTGACGCCCGAGTGCGCGCACGGCGGTCCGCATCTCGTGATCGGCTTCGCGTTGATCCGACGCCACGACGTGTACCCGTCCGTGTACGACGGCAGGCCGGCCGTGGTGGACGCGAGCGCGACGACGGCGATCGCTGCGGCGAGGGCGACGAAGGTCACGAGGGCGACCACGGAGCGCACGGCGAGATCGTGACTCCGCAGCCCGTGGAAGGGAAGAGCACACCGGCGAAGCAATCCTTAAACGACGTGGAGTCGGCTCGGGTTGCACGAGGCGGCCCGGCTCC
>JBKOYF010000060.1:0-6743 GCA_046725305.1 Actinomycetota bacterium | reverse complement strand
GCGAGGGGCAGAGCGCAGGCTGCCCACCGCTGTACGGCGGCCCGCACTACGGCTTCTTCGCAGCGCGTCAGGAGTTCGTCCGCCGCATGCCCGGCCGCATCGTCGGCGAGACGGTCGACGCCGACGGGCGCCGCGCCTACGTCCTGACGCTGCAGACCCGTGAGCAACACATTCGCCGAGAGAAGGCGACCTCGAACATCACGACGAACCAGACACTGCTCGCGCTCGCCGGGCTCGTCACGCTCTCGTGGCTCGGGCCCGAGGGGCTGCGTGAGGTGGGGGAGACGTGTCTCGCGCTCACGCAGTACGCAAGGGAACGGGTTCCGCTCGAGCCCGCGTTCAACGGGACGTCGTTCCGAGAGCTCGCATTCAGGACGCCGATCCCGGCGCGCGAGGTCATCCGGCGTGCACGCGAACGCGGTGTGCATCCTGGCTATCCGCTCGGGCGTGACTACGAGTCGATGGAGGACGTCTTGCTCGTCGCCGTGACCGAGCGGCGGACGCCCGCCGACATCGATCGTCTCGCAGAGGTGCTCGACGAGGTCTGTCGATGACGGAGCCGGGCCGCGGCTGGCAGGAGGCACCGCTCGTCTTCGAGCGCTCGCGTCCCGGGCGCCGTGCCGGCCGGGTACCCGGGTACGGGCTCCCCGTGCCCGACCTCCCCGAAGAGCTTCGGCGAGCCCGGCCTCCGCGACTGCCGGAGCTCGCAGAGCCGGAGCTCGTACGGCACATCACCGCGCTCGCGGACCGGACGTTTGGCGTGGACACGGGCTTCTACCCACTCGGGAGCTGCACCATGAAGCACAACCCGCGCGTCAACGAGCGCGTCGCGAGGTTGCCGGGCTTTCGCGACCTCCACCCGCACCAGGAGGACGAGGGCGCCCAGGGAGCGCTCGAGCTCATGTCGCGCCTGCAGGGGATCCTCACCGAGGTAGCCGGCCTCCCGGCGGTGACGCTTCAGCCGGCCGCCGGCTCGCAGGGAGAGCTGACGGGCCTCATGCTCATGCGTGCGTACTTCGCCGACCGCGGCGAGGAGCGCGACACGATCATCACGGCCGACACCGCCCACGGGACGAACCCGGCGAGCGTGACGATGGCGGGGTACTCACTGGAGCGAGTCGAGACCGACGCTCGGGGAAACCTCGACCTCGAAGACCTCCGCCGGAAGGTAAACGAGCGAACCGCCGGTCTGATGCTCACGAACCCGTCGACCCTGGGGCTCTTCGACGAGGGGATCGAGGAGGTCGCCCGGATCTTCCACGACGCCGGAGCGCTCCTCTACTACGACGGTGCGAACCTGAACGCGGTCGTCGGGCGGTCGCGCCCCGGCGACATGGGCTTCGACATCGTCCACTACAACCTCCACAAGACGTTCTCGCAGCCCCATGGGGGCGGGGGTCCGGGGGGTGGCCCCGTCGCGGTGCGGGAGACGATCGAGCCGTTCCTGCCGGCTCCCGTGGTCGTGCGCGACGGCGACGTGTTCCGCCTCGACCACGACCGGCCGAAGTCGATCGGTCGCGTGCGCGGCTTCGCGGGACCGTTCGGAGTCTTCGTACGCTCGTACGCGTTCATGCGGGCGTACGGCCCGGAGCTCCGGGAGATGTCCGACGTCGCCGTGCTTAACGCGAACTACCTCCTCGCCCGCCTGCGGGACACCTACGACCTGCCGTACGACCGGCACTGCATGCACGAGTTCGTGCTCTCCGCCCGCACGCTGAAGCGCGAGCACGGCATCACCGCGCTCGACGTCGCGAAGCGGCTCATGGACTACGGGATCCACCCGCCGACCGTCTACTTCCCGCTCGTCGTCCCCGAGGCGCTGATGATCGAGCCGACGGAGACCGAGCCGAAGGAGCGGCTCGACGACTTCGTCGACGCCATGCGCGCGATCGCACGCGAGGCGGCCGAGTCGCCCGAGCTGCTGAAAGAGGCGCCGCACGGGCGTCCGGTTCGGCGGCTCGACGAGGTGCGAGCGGCGAAGCAGCCGGTACTGCGCTACCTGTTCGAGGAGCACCCGGCGCTCGTCACGTAGGCCGACCGTTCACCGGTTGGACACCCGTGCGCGGCTCGGCGGTCGGTAGCCTCGTGCGGATGGCAGGGCTCGCTCGCCTGGTGATCCGGGTTCGCTGGCTGGTCGTCGGCGCGTGGATCGTCCTGACGGCGATCGGGATGTTCTCCGCGGCGAAGCTCTCCGACCGTTGGTTCGAGTCGTTCTCGATCCCCGGCTACTCGGCGTACGAGGCGAACCAGCGAACGCTCGAGGCGTTCGGCTCGGGTGAGCAGGTGCCGCTCGTCGTCGTCCTGACCGCAAAGGACAGGGACATCACGAAGGTCGACGGCATCGAGGGCGCGATCGACTCCGCCGCCGGGGTGATCCGGGGCGTGCGCGTCGGCTCGTGGTTCGACACGGGGAGCGACATGTACCTCTCCCCGGACCGGCACACGATGGTGGCGACCATCTACCCCCCGGGGAACGCGACGTTCTCGAGCCTGCCGCCGATCGCCGAGGCGCGCGCGGCGCTCAAGCAGGTGACGCCGCCCGGCGTGACGAGCCACTTGACGGGGCGGGACGCGATCTTCCAGTCGCAGGGAGGCGAGACCGGCCCGGGCGTGCTCACGGAGACGCTGATCGGCGCGGCCGGCGCGCTCCTCGTCCTCCTCTTCGTCTTCGGGACGCTTCCCGCGATCGGCGTGCCGCTCGCGATGGCCGCCGCGTCGATCCTCACGACGTTCGCCTGCGTGCTCGCGCTGACGTACGTCACCGACGTGTCGATCATCGTCCAGTTCCTCGTCGCGCTCGTCGGGCTCGGCGTCTCGATCGACTACGCCCTGCTCATGATCTTCCGCTTCCGGGAGGAGCTCGCAGGCGGCCGCTCGCCCGACGACGCCCTCGTCGAGACGATGACGCATGCCGGACGCTCGGTGATCGTGTCCGGCTCGACAGTCGCGATCGGGCTCCTGAGCATGGTGATTCTCCCGCTGCCGTTCATCCGCTCGATCGGGATCGGCGGCATGCTGATTCCTCTGATCGCGGTCGTCGCGGCGATCACCCTGCTGCCCGCGATGCTCTCGCTCCTCGGGCCGAGGATCAACCGCCTGCGGGTGATGCCGAAGCGGTTCGTCGATCCGCCGAGCGCGGACACGGGCTTCTGGGCGCGCTGGGCGCGCACGGTGACGAGGCGGCCGCTGCCCATCTTCCTCGTCGGGGTCGTCATCGTCGCGCTGTTCGTCTATCCGGCGTTCCACATGAACCCGAGCGACGCCGAGCTGAAGAAGGAGCCCGGATCGGGCGACGCCGACGCTGGGCGGGCTGCGATCACCGCCTCGGGCATCCCCGACGGCGTCTACCTCCCGTACGTCGTCGTCGTCGAAGGGCGCGGGATCTCGACCCGAACGCTCGACGAGGTCTCGGCTGCGGTAGGAGACGCTGACGGCATCTACGGCGCGGCCGCTCCGTCGACCTGGCGCAAGGAGAAGATCGCCCTCGTCGAGGCGTTCGGCGACGACGACGGCAACTCCAGGTCTGCGAAGGAGACGATCGCGCATCTCCGCGAGACGGTGCTTCCCAGCGCGTCCTCGGAGCTCGGAAGCGGGACGACCGTGACTCTCGGCGGGGCGGCCCCGGAGGCGCGGGACTTCATCAGCGCCGTGTACGGGAACTTCCCCTACGTGCTCCTGTTCGTCCTCATCCTGACCTTCGTCCTCCTCATGCGAGCGTTCCGCTCGGTCGTGCTGCCGCTGAAGGCCGTGATCCTGAATCTCGTCTCGCTCGGCGCCGCCTACGGGATCATCGTCTTCGTCTTCCAGGACGGCCACGGGAGCGACGCGATCTGGGGCGTCCAGGCGACCGACGCGGTCATCTCGTGGATCCCGCTGATGATCTTCGCCTTCCTCTACGGGATCTCGATGGACTACGAGGTGTTCATGATCACGCGCATGCGCGAGGTGTACGACGAGCTGCACGACACGCCGCGCGCGATCGAGCTCGGCCTCGCGCGCACGGGCAAGCTCGTGACGAGCGCGGCGCTCGTCCTCATGTTCGCGTTCTTCTCGCTGTCGACGAGTCCCGGCCCGGACATCAAGCAGTTCGCAATCGGTCTTTCCGCGGGCATCGTCTTCGACGCGACAGTGATCCGCGCACTTCTCGTCCCGTCGACGATGATGCTCCTCGGCCGCTGGAACTGGTGGCTCCCGAAGTGGACGGCGCGCGTCCTGCGCACCCGTCCGAGCCCGCTGGAGCCCGCGACTGCGACCGCGGGCGACCGCTAGACCGGCGTTCTCTCAGCGCACGGTCGCGAGCTGGCCGCACGCGGCTTCGATGTCGCGTCCCCGCGTGAGCCGCACGGTCGCCGGGATGTGGGCGCGCTCGAGGACGGACTTGAATCGCTCGATCGCGTCGCGTGACGAGCCCTCGTAGAGCCCCGTCGGGTTGTACGGGATGAGGTTGACCTTGAACGCGCGCGGCTCGAGGAGCGCCGCGAGCGCCCGCGCGTCAGCGGGCGAGTCGTTCACGCCGGCCAGCATCACGTACTCGACGAACACCTTCCGGCGACGGAGCTCGACGTAGCGCCGGCACTCGGCGAGCACGTTCGCGAGCGGGTATCGGTCGTTGACGGGCATGAGCTTCGAGCGCTTCGCGGGATCGGCGGCATGGATCGAGATCGCTAGACGGATCGGCTGGTCGACATCGTCGACGAACCGGCGCAGGCCGGGCAGCCAGCCGACGGTGGAGATCGTCGTGCGGCGGTGCGTGATCCCGAGGTCGGGGAGCCTGACGGCTGATGCGAGAACTGCGTCGACGTTCAGGAACGGCTCGCCCATCCCCATGTAGACGGCGTGGTTCACCGGCTCGCGCCGACGGAAGTGGAGCGCTTGGTCGAGGATCTCCCAGGCGCTCAGGTTCCTGCCGAAGCGCATCGACCCGGTCGCGCAGAACGTGCACGTGAGAGGGCAGCCGGACTGCGACGAGATGCAGACGGAGCGCCTCCCGTCGCGGTAGCGCATGAGCACCGCCTCGAGCGGATGCCCGTCGGAGGTGCGGAAGAGCGTCTTGATCGTCCCGTCCGCCGACTCTCGTTCCGTCACGACGTCGAGCGTCGAGAACGGTACGGCCTCCGCGAGCGCTGCGCGCAGCGCCTTGGGAAGCGTCGTCATCTCGTCGTACGAGGCGGCGCCGAGGGTCGTCCACTCCCACACCTGGCGGGCACGGTAGGCGGGCTCCCCGAGCTCGCCGAGGGTGCGTTCGAGAAGCGCGAGATCCACGGTGTGACGGTAGCGAGGACGCTCGCCATGATCGACCTGCGTTCCGACACGGCGACTCGGCCGACCGGGGGTATGCGACGCGCCATCGCTGAGGCTGCGGTCGGCGACGAGCAGAAGCGCGAGGACCCTTCGGTGAACGCGCTGCAGGAGCGCGTCGCCGCGCTGCTCGGACAGGAGGCTTCGATCTTCCTCCCGACGGCGACCATGGCGAACCAGATCGCGCTGAAGTTGCTCTCGCGCCCGGGGGACGTCCTCGTCGCAGAGCGACACGCCCACGTGCTCATCTACGAGTACGGCGGCGCGGCTGCGCACGCGGGCCTCGTCACCGTCGGGCTGCCCGGCGATCGCGGCCGGCTCACCGTCAACCAGGTGCGGGACGCTGCGGAACCGAGCACGAAGGTGGCCGACCAGCGCGTCGCCGTCCTCGCCCTCGAGAACACGCACAACAGCTCGGGCGGCCGTGCGTGGCCCGTGGGCCAGCTCCACGAGGTCGTCGGCGCCGCCCACGAGCTCGGGCTCGGGGTCCACCTCGACGGCGCGCGGCTCCTGAACGCGGCCGTCGCGCTCGGCGTGCCCGCATCCGAGCTCGCGGCCCGCTTCGACACGGTCACGCTTTGCCTCTCCAAGGGGCTCGGGTGTCCGCTCGGAGCGCTTCTCGCCGGCTCGCGAGAGCTCATGGAGCGCGCATGGCGCGAGAAACACCTCTTCGGAGGAGCTATGCGCCAGGCGGGGGTCGTCGCGGCCGCGGGCCTGTACGCGCTCGACCACCACGTCGACCGGCTCGCGGAGGATCACACACGCGCGCGCCGGCTCGTGGAGGCGCTCGCCGACGCCGGCGTTCCCGTCGACCTCGAGCAGGTCGAGACGAACTTCGTCCAGGTCGACGTAGGTGCGCTCGGGCTCGAGCGAGCGGATGCGCTCGCCCGGCTCCAGGCTCGCGGCGTCGGCCTGTCCGCGACGATCCACCCGACGGTGCTGCGTGCCGTCACGCACCTGGACGTCACCGACGACGACGTCGACCGGGCCGCCGAGCTAATCCCCGAGGTGCTCCTCGCGGGCGCGGTGGCGTCCGCTTAGCGGACCTTGAGCGTAGGGCTCGCGACCCGGTCGGCCGGATACCACACGCGGAACTGTGAGCCCTTCGGAGCGAGCACCGTGAAGGAGAAGTACCCGTGCGCGTTCGTCCGGCGTGTCCCTCCGAGCGCCTCCCAGTGCCCCGACACGAAGTGCTGGAGCACGTAGCGCTGCGGGCCGCTCCCGGGACGAACCTGTCCCCACAGGCCGACGCGGCCGCCGTGGCGGGAGATCTGCGCGAGCGGGAGCATCATCGCCGCACGGGCTGGCTTGGGTTTGCCGTCGACGGTCTCGAGACCGCTCTGCCAGCGCGCGAGCTCGGGCTCGTCCCGGTAGAGGTAGTGGATCAGGAGGTCGACCTTCGGCGCCTCGTACACCCTGCGAGCGGACTCTCCGATGTACAGCGC
>JBKOYF010000054.1:0-15156 GCA_046725305.1 Actinomycetota bacterium | reverse complement strand
CTCGTGAGGGCCGACTTCAAGGCGAGCTCGCTCCCCGCCGGGCCGCCAGGGCCCGCCGGTCCCGCGGGGCCGACGGGCGCATCCGGGCTCAGCGGTCTCGAGCGCGTCGAGCTCACGTCCGTCAACAACTCGACGCCGAGCAGGACGGCAGCGATGGCGTGCCCGACTGGAAAGCGGCTGCTCGGAGGTGGGGCGCGCGTCAACCCGATCCTGCCGCAGGTCGCGATCGCATCCTCCTACCCCGACAACGACAACACGTACCGCGCGTTCGCCCGCGAGGTGACCGCCACGGGCGCGAGCTGGTCGCTCACGGTCTTCGCCGTGTGCGCGAACGCGACCTGATCTCGTCGATGCGGGGAGCCTCGGCTCTCCCCGCGAGTACCCTGCTGCCCGTGACACAGGCGCCCGCGTACTCGACGCGCACGGTCGAGGCCCTGAGGCTCCCGGGGCGCATCGGCGAGCGCGATGTCGTCGCGGTCGAGGAGCCGCTCGAGATCCGCATCGGCGGCGCACCGGTCGCCGTGACGATGCGAACGCCCGGACACGACGAGGAGCTCGCGCTCGGCTTCTGCGTGACGGAGGGGCTCGAGCCCATGTCGGCGCAGGTGCCCGCCGATCTCGCCGCCAACACGATCGAGGTCGCGGCGAAGGGATTCGACCCGGACCGTCTGCGCCGTCACTTCTACACCTCGTCCTCCTGTGGCGTCTGCGGAAAGGGGGCGATCGAAGCCGTGGAAGTGACCGCACCTCGTGTCGAGAGCGGGCTCGAGGTCCCCGAGGCCGTGGTCGCATCGCTGCCCGCGCGCCTGCTCGAGGCGCAGCGGACGTTCGCCGCCACCGGCGGCCTGCACGCGACGGGGCTCTTCACGGCGAACGGCGACCCCGTGTGCGTTCGAGAGGACGTCGGCCGGCACAACGCGATGGACAAGGTGATCGGGTGGGCCTTCGGCGAGGGCATGCTCCCACTCGCGTCACGCATCCTCTGCGTGAGCGGTCGGCTCTCGTTCGAGCTCGTACAGAAGGCGGCAGTCGCCGGCTGCCCCGTCCTCGTCGCAGTCGGGGCACCCTCGTCCCTCGCGGTCGAGCTCGCGGCGGATCGCGGCGTGACGCTCTGTGGCTGGGTGCGTGAAGGACGCCTGACCGTCTACTCGGAGCCGTGGCGGATCGTGTAGCCGCGACGGGCATCCTGCTCGTCGGCGGAGCCAGCGAGCGATTCGGATCGCCGAAGGCGCTCGCCCGCTTCCGCAGCGAGACGCTCGCCGAGCGAGCCTGGCGTGTTCTCGGTGAGACGTGTGACGAAGTCGTGGCGGTCGGGAAGGCCGTCGACAGCCTCGAGCTCCCGTTTCCCGTCCTCGACGACGGGTCGAGCGAGCGGGCACCTGTGTTCGGCCTGATCGCAGGGCTGCGGGCCGCGCGGCACGAGTCGTGCGTCGTGCTGCCCGTCGACTGCCCGCTGGTTACGGCAGATCTCCTCCTCGAGCTGCTCACCGCTCGCGCCGTGCCGCAGACGGGCCCGCTGCCCGGCGTCTACACGAAGGGGATGCTCCCCGAGCTCGGGGCACGCGCCGCGCGCGGCGAGCTGTCGCTTCGTGGCGTCAACAAGAACGTCGTCCACGTGGACGAGGCGCAACTTCTGAACGTCAACACGCCCACCGACCTCGTCATCGCCATGGCGGAGGCACTCGACACGCCCACGGAGGACCGGCCCGTCGCGCTGCCGGACGAGCCGGACATCCGCGACCTCTCGAGCGACTTCTGGTCGGCGGCACTCTGGGCTGCCCGCAAGCTCAGGAGGGGGGAGGTGTTTGCCGCCGTCGACGCCGTGAACAGCTCGATGAAGCGGTCGCTCGTCACGCTGATGAGCTGGCACGCGCGAGCGGTGGACGCCCAAGCCGAAGTGTTGGACGCCGGCCGCTTCCTGGAGCGGTGGGCCGACCCCGGCGCGCTCGCGGCGCTAGAGCGGGCGTACGCCCACTACGACGTGCGCGACGTGGCACGCGCTCTGTGGGAGACGATCGACCTCTTCCAGGGGCTCGAGGAGGAGACGGCGCGCCGACTCGGCTTCGCGGACGAGCTCGATCACGTGGATCTGCGACGCCGCGTCGCGGAAATCGTTCCCGATTCGCGGCACACATCTACCCTCTGGCCGTGAAACGCGCGCTCCTGCTGTGCATCGCGATCGCGCTGCTCGCGGGCTGCAGCGACGACTCGACGAGCGAGACCACGACCACTGCCGCCGAGACGACGAGCGCACGCGTGTACTTCCTGCGCGACGGAAAGGTCTGGCCGGTAACGCGCGAGATACCAGCGCATGACGCAATGGCTGTGCTCGACGAACTCGGTGCACGCCCCACGCCGCGAGAGCAGACGGATCTCGATCTGACGACCGCTGTCCGGAAGAGCGACCAGTCGGTGGAGATCTCCAAGCTGTCGATCGGCGGGGGGCTGGCCCGCTACAGCCCTTCGCAGGAATTGACACGTGAAGGACTTGCCCAGGTCGTCTACACGCTGACGCAGTTTCCGGAGGTTGGTGCAGTCGTGATCGACGGGAAGCGTTACACGCGCGCGGACTTCGAGGAGCAGACGCCCCTGATCCTCGTCGAGTCGCCGCTGGCGTACGAGGAGGTGCGGAGCCCGCTTCGCGCCACCGGCACGGCGAACACCTTCGAGGCGACGTTCCAGTACGAGCTGAAGGACGGGGACGGCAACGTCGTGGACGAGCACTTCGTGACGGCGACCTCGGGGACGGGAACACGCGGGACCTTCGACTTCACGACGAAGCCGGTCGACGACGTGGGCTCGCTCGTCGTCTTCGAGCTGTCGGCGAAGGACGGCACGCGCGTCAACGAGGTCGAGATCCCCCTTCGGACGTCGCGATAGCCGATTCCGCGCCCTAAGCTCTCCCCGTGGCGGACGCCCCCTGGCGGTGCTCGCAATGCGGCACGATCAACGAACCGGTCGCGAACGCGTGCCGGACCTGCGGCAGGTGGCCGAGCCTCTTCGACCTCGAGGAGAGCAAGATCGAGGACGTCCCGACGAGCGTCGCCGTCGCGGACGACGACGAGGTGGTCGATCTCGAATCGGCGGCGCCGGAGCCGGACCTCGCGCCCGAGCCCGAGGAGCCGCTGCCCCCAGAGGTGATCGACGACGCGCCGGTGGCACAGGAGGCACGAAGCCGACGACGGAGACGGCAGCAGCTCGTGCGGTTCGCGATCCCCGTCGGAATCGCGCTCTACATCCTCATCTCGTCGATCGCAAACCGCTGAGCCGGCTCAACGCTCGTACAGCACTTCGCCGCTCTCGACCGTCACGACGTCGCCGTGCCCCACCTCGATCTCGAGCCTCCCGTCGCGGGCGATCTTGGCCGCGACGCCGCTCGTCCCGTTCACGCTGACGCGTCGCCCGCGGAGAAAGTCGCGCGGCGCGAGACCCTCGTACACGGCGTCGAGACCGCCCGCGCGCCACTCGGCATACCGGAGGTCGAGATCGTCGAGCAGCGACGAGAGGAGCGCCTCACGATCCCACTCGCGGCCGACGAGCGTTCGCAGTGAGCCGGCACCTGCGGGAAGCTGCTCGCTCGTCTGGTTCACGTTCACGCCGATGCCGAGGACGACGGCTCCGTCGCGACCCTCGGCCAGGCAGCCGGCGACCTTTCGGCGCCTGAGCATGACGTCGTTCGGCCACTTGATCTGGACGGAGAGCCCGGTCGCCCGCTCGAGCGTGTCGGCGACCGCGACGCCCGCGACGAGCGAGAGCTCGGGCGCATTGCGCGCGCGCGGTGGCTTCAGGAGCAGCGAGCAGAGGATCGCGGTGCCGGGGGGAGCCTCCCAGGTGCGGCCGAGTCTGCCGCGGCCGGCGGTCTGGTGGTCGGCGACGACGAGCGCCCCCTCCGGAAGGGTCGTGTCGACGAGCGCCTGGGTCGACTCGCAGGACTCGACGTCGAGCCGGGGCCGGCCGAGGGTCATGGCTTCTCCCACACCGAAACGTGCATGGTGCTTTCGCTCGTGAACGACTCGCGCTTCCAGCCGCTCCAACGCTCGCGCAGCCTCAGGCCGGCGAGCCGAGCCATCAGGTCGAGCTCCCCTGGTGACGCCGACCGAAACGGGATCGAGAGCCGTTCCCAGCGGCCATCCACGAGCGTAAAGTGATGCGAGACCAGCCGCTGGGTCGCGAGGTCGCGCTCGTCGATGCCCACGTGCGTGTCGCTGAGGTCGAAGACCTCGAGCCTTGCACCGCCCGACACGCCGAGCTCGATCACGAAGCAGCCGCCAGACTCGAGATGGGCGGCGGCGTTCTCGAAGCAGGCGACCTGCTCGTCCTGCGTCGTCAGGTTCCCGATCGTGTTGAAGACGAGATAGGCGAGCGAGAAGGTGCCGTCGACGTGCGTCGTCGCGAAGTCGCCGATGGTGACTCCGATCCGCTCCGCTCCCGGCTTCGTCCGCAGCCTGGCGACCATCGCCTCCGACAGGTCGATGCCGTGCACGCGGACACCGCGCGCCGCGAGCGGCACCGCGATGCGGCCGGTGCCGATCCCGAACTCGAGCGCCGCCCCGTCCCCGGCGAGCTCGGCGAGGACGTCGACGACCGGCTCGACGACCGCCGGATCGAACACTGCAGCGTCGTCGTCATAGCGGGCCGCGACCGCCTCGCCGAAGTAGTCGACCGGCATCAGAGTGGTTCGACCCGAACCGCGGACACCTTGTATTCCGGCGTGCCGATCAGGGGGTCGCCGACGTCGTGCGTCAGCCAGTTCACCTTCTGCTCGGCGAAGTGGAGCGCCATCCAGACGAGCCCCGGGTAGACCCGCTCGGAGTAGTGCGCCTCGGCCTCGAGCGCGCCACGGCGGGAGACGAGGCGCGCAACCTGGCCGTTCGCGATGCCGAGCGCGCCCGCGTCGTCGGCGTGGATCTCGAAGAACGGTGCCTGCTGCTTCTCGAGGACGCCGGGCTCGCGCATCGTCATGTTCGCCGAGTTGTAGTGGTAGAGCGTTCGCCCGGTCGTCAGGACGAACGGGTACTCGGAGTCGGGCTCCTCGATCGGCGGCTGGAACTCGACGGGGAAGAAGCGCCCGCGACCGGTCGGCAGCGCGGGCCGAGGCGCGTGCAGGTAGGGCGTGCCGGGGTGGTCGCGGTCAGTGGCCGGCCACTGCATCCCGTTCTCCTCGATCCGGTCGTAGCGAATCCCGTACCAGTTCGGCGAGAGGTCGGCGAGCTCGTTCCACACTGACTCTGCGTCGGGGTACTCGGGCCATGACGCCCCAAGGGCTTTCGCCATCTCGATGACGATCTCGCGGTCGACTTTCGCCTCACCCGGGTGCGGCGCGGCCGTGCGCACGCGGCTGATCCGCCGCTCCGTGTTCGTGAAGGTCCCGTCCTTCTCGGCGAAGCTCGACGCCGGCAGGACGACGTCCGCGTACCTCCGCGTCGAGTCGTTGAGGAAGATGTCCTGCGACACCATGAAGTCGAGCCCCGCGAGCCCCTCCTCGACGTGATGGGCGTTCGGCTCGGTCTGCGCCGGGTTCTCGCCGACGAGGTACAACGCCTTGACGCGACCGTCGTGGAGCCCGGAGACGATCTGGTCGAGCCGGTAGCCCGGCCTCGCCGGCACCTCGACGCCCCACGCCTCGGAGAACTTGCGCCGGATCTCGGGATCGTCCACGGACTGGTAGCCGGGCAGGTACGACGGGTTCGCTCCGGAGTCGTTCAGGCCCTGGACGTTGTTCTGACCGCGCAGCGCGTTCAGGCCGGTCGACTCGTAGCCGAGGTGCCCGGTCATGAGCACGAGGTTCGAGAGCGACCAGATGTTGTCGACGCCGCAGGCGTGCTCTGTGATCCCGAGCGTGTAGAAGATCGCCGCGTGCCGCTCGCCGGCGTACTCGCGTGCGGTCGCGCGGATGTCCTCGGCCGGCACGCCGGTGACGCTCTCCGCGTCTTCCGGCGTGTAGCGCATGACGATCTCGCGGACGGCGTCGAAGTCGTCGGTGAACTCGCGGATGTACTCCTCGTTCTGCAGCCCCTCTTCGAGGATCGTGTGCATCATCGCGTTCAGGAGCCACACGTCCGTCCCGGGTCGCAGCTGCAGGTGGCGCTTCGCGAGCCTCGTCAGCCAGATCGCGCGCGGGTCGGCGACGACGAGCGTCGCCCCCTTGCGGACTGCCTTCTTGATTCGCAGCGCGAGCACCGGGTGCGCCTCGGTCGTGTTCGACCCGATGACGAACAGGAAGCGGTCGTTCTCGATCTCCGGAATCGAGTTGGTGCTTGCTCCTCTGCCGAACGACCTGACCAGGCCGTAGAGGGTCGGAGCGTGTCAGGTCGATTCGCAGGAGTGGACGGAGTTCGTCCCGACCACGGTCCGCGCGAGCTTCTGGACGAGGTAGTTCTCCTCGTTCGTCAGGCGGGCCGACGAGAGGAAGCCGACGGCCTGCGGCCCATGCTCGGCGATGACTTTCTTAAGGCCTGTCGCCGCGGTCTCGAGCGCATGCTCCCACGTCGTCGGGTGGAGCTCGCCGTCCTCGCCGCGGACGAGCGGCTGCGTCAGCCGATCGGGGTGGTGCACGAAGTTGAAGGCGAAGCGCCCCTTCACGCAGAGGTTGCCCTCGTTCGGGAGGTATTCGTTCTTCGAGGTCACCTTCACGATGTGCTTCGTCTCGGGATCGAGGTTGAGGTCGATCTGGCAACCGACACCGCAGAACGTGCACGTCGTCCGCACCTGCTCGAGCTCGCGCTCGGGGCGTGACGTCCCCTCCTCGAACTTCTCGTAGATCGCACCGGTCGGGCAGACGGAGAGGCAGCCGCCGCAGAGCTCGCACTCCGTGTCGAGCCACGAGAGCTCCCAGGTCGGGACGATTCGCGCGTGGCCCCCGCGTCCCTCGAGGGACAGCGCGGAGCACTGCATGACCTCCTGCGTGTAGCGGACGCAGCGCGCGCAGAGGATGCAGGCGTCCGGGTCGTAGCCCATCAGCCGGTTGCGGTCGTCGTACTCCTTGCGCTTGGCGTCCGGGAGGATCAGCGGAGCCTCCGCGCCGAGCTCGTTCGCGAGGTCGAGGAGCTCGTTCGGCCGGCCGCCGGGCGACGCGTTCAGGTGCTCGGACAGGAGCATCTCGGTCAGCGTTCGCTGGAAGTCCGTGATGGGCCCGTTCGTGGAGACGACCATGCCCTCGGTCACGCGTGTGGCGCAGGCCGGCATCGGCCGTGGCGCTCCCTCGACGTCGACGACGCACATCCGGCAGCCGCCGTACGGGTCGAGCTTCTCGTCGTGGCAGAGCGTGGGGATGAACGTGCCGTGCCGGGCGGCCGCATGGACGAGGAGCTCGCCCTCGGACGCGCTCACCGACCGGCCGTCGAGCGTGAACTCGACCACGGCGTTCACTGTACCCCTGCCTCGAGCGGAGCGAAGAGCTCCGGCCAGTGCGCGATCGCGTTCCGTACGGGGAACGGCGCGGCCTGGCCGAGGCCGCAGATCGACGTCTTCTCCATCGCGAGGAGCCACTCGTCGACCTTCTCGCGGGTCATCGGCGCCTCTCCGAGCTGGAGCTCCTCGGCCACGTGGTGGATCGCCCGATTGCCGATCCGGCACGGCGTGCATTTCTGGCACGACTCCTCGGCGAAGAAGCGCATCGTCTCGGCGAGGAGACGAAGTGGCGAGTAGGAGGTGGGGAAGACCTGGACCGCCGCCGAGCCAGGGCCGGCCCCGTACTCGCGGAGCCCGTCGCGCGTGAGCGGCGCGTCGAGCGCCGAGGGCGGGAGGATCCCGCTCGCCGCGCCCCCCGGCACGACGGAGCCGACGTCCTCCGAGAACCCGCCCGCATACTCGTCGACGAGCTCACGCGTCGTCACGCCGTTCGGAGCCTCGTAGCAACCGGGCTTCCGCACCGCCCCCGACACCGACCAGAGCCGGGTCCCGGCGGCGCCGCGCGTTCCGAGCCCGGCCCACCACGCACCGCCGTTCCGCAGGATCGCGGGGATGTGGGCGAGCGTCTCGACGTTCTGGATGAGCGTCGGGCGGCCGAGGTACCCGACCTGGCTCGGAAAGGGGGGCTTGAGGCGGGGCATCGCACGCCGCCCCTCCATCGACTCGAGCATCGCCGTCTCCTCGCCGGCGATGTACGCGCCCGCGCCGACGACGAGCTCGAGCGAGAGCCCGTCGAGGAAGCCCGCCGCACGGAGTTCCCCGATCGCTCGCACCAGCCTGCTGCGAGCGGTGGCGTACTCCTCGCGGAGGTAGATGTAGCCCTCGGACGCGTCGAGCGTTCGCATCGCCAACACCGTCGCCTCGAGCATCAGGTGCGGACGGAGCTCCATGACGTAGCGGTCCTTGATCGTCCCCGGCTCGCCCTCGTCCGCGTTGACGACGACGTAGCGCGGGCCCGGCTCGCGCGCGACTGCCTCCCACTTCGTGCCCGTCGGGAAGCCCGCGCCGCCGTAGCCGGTGAGCCCCGACGCCTGCAGTTCCTCGACGATGCGCTCGAGCGAGGGAAGGTCACGGAGGAGCTCGAGGCCGCCGCGTGCGCCGTAGTCGTCGAGCGTCGCGTCGCCGTCCCCGAGCCCGACGGCCGGCCCGTCGTTGGTCGAGTGCGTCACCGCGGGGACGATCTCGTCGCCACGCGTCATCGCGGGGGCGAGATCGCAGTGGCCGAGGCATGCGACCTCGATCGCGCCCGGCGTTCGCTCCAGCAGCTCGCGCGCACCGAAGCAGTCGCACACCGGCCCGGTGCACACGCGCAGGGCGTCGGTCGGGACCTGTAGGAACGAGTAGAAGGAGACGACCTCGTGCACCTCCCCGCGCCGGATGTTCATGTGATCCGCGATCGCGTCGGAGAGCTCGCGCGTGATCGGCCCGACCTCGCGACGGACGCGCCCGAGGTTGTCGAGAAGGCGTGTCCTGTCGGGCGGAAGCTCGGGGAGGAGCATTGCGAGCCTGAGCGCGTCCACCGAGAGCGAGTCTATTCCTGGCCTGGAGGCCTCCGGAGCGCTTTCGTCCGAGCTCGCCTGCGCTTCGCTTCGAGACGCCGCTCGCGTGCCGCCCGCCCGGGCCGCGTCGCGACCCGCTTCCGCGGGACGGCGAGCGCCTCGCGCAGCTTCTCCACCAGGCGCTGCACCGCCAGATCGCGGTTCCGCTTCTGACTCCGCTCGTCCTGCGCGACGGCGCGGAGCACACTGCCTGCCCGCGCGACGACCCGCTTCTTCTGGACGTCGCTCAGGGCTGTCGACGCCTCGACCTCGAGCGACGCCTCGACCCTCGTCGAGGACTTCTGCGCGTGCTGGCCACCCGGCCCACTCGAGCGCGAGACACGGATCTCGATCTCCGAGACGGGCAGGAGGACGGAGCGCGTGACGCGGATCCGCTCCGGCGCCGGCGAAGCCGGCACCTCCGCTATGTGGTCGCCTCCGTCGAGCCTACGGCTCGTAGACTCACGCCCCATGGCGTGCATTCTGCTCGACATCGACGGCGTGCTGCACGTCTCCGGAGAGCCGATCCCGGGAGCTGCAGAGGCCATCTCCGAGCTCCGGAGAGCAGGTCACGCTCTGCGGTACGTGACGAACAACTCGACGCGCCCGCGGTCGCGCCTGGCCGAAGAGCTCCGCGAAATGGGGTTCACGCTCGAGGACGACGAGCTCCAGACCACCCCCGGCGCCGCCGCTCGCGAGCTGTCGGGCAAACGAGTGCTCGCCCTCGTCATGCCGAGCATCGTCCCCGACCTGGACGGGCTCGAGCTCGTCGGCGACCACGCCGATGCCGTTCTCATCGGCGGGTGCGACGAGACGCTCGAGCCGAACCAGGTGTTCAGCTACATGAACCTCGCGCGCGCGTTCGACGAGATCCAGATGGGCGCGCCGCTCTTCTGCCTGCACAAGAACAAGTGGTGGCAGACGAGCCGCGGGCCGATGCTCGACTCGGGAGCGTTCGTGGCGGGTCTCGAGTACGCCACGGGGGTCGAGGCGACGGTGCTCGGGAAGCCCAGCCCGTCCTACTTCGCGGCCGCTCTCGACGCGCTGGACGCCGAGCCCGAACTGACCTGGCTCGTGACGGACGACGTGGAAGCCGACGTCCGCGGCGCGCGCCTCTTCGGCATGAAGACCGCCCTCGTCCGGACAGGGAAGTTCCGACCCGAGGCGCTCGAGACCGCCGAGACCGCGCCGGACATCGTCGTCTCGTCGCTCGCGCAGTTCCCCGCGATGCTCGAGGAGGACCTCACCGGCGGGTGGGCGCCATGAGAGGTGACCTCAGGGCAATCACCGATGTCGATATCCGGCATCCGCCTATCGACGGGTGACCGCCCTGAAGGCACCTCTACAGGTCGGCGTCGACATCATCGAGATCGATCGCGTCCGCCGCGCGCTCGAGCGACCCAGCTTCCGCGAGCGCTGCTTCACGGCCGCCGAGCGCGAGTACTGCGACTCGCGTCCGCATCCCGCCCAGAGCTACGCGGCGCGCTTCGCGGGCAAGGAGGCGGTCGGAAAGGCGCTCGGGTGCGGCGTGCGGTTCACCTGGCGGGAGATCGAGATCGTGGGACGCCCGAAGCCCGGGGTCAGCCTCACCGGCCGGACCGCGGCGTTCGCCGAGCGGGTGCGGGCCGGGGCGATCGACCTCTCGATGACGCACTCGCGCGAGATCGCGGCGGCGATCGCGGTCGTGAGCCCACGCGATGACGGCTGATCACTTCGAGCCGCTGTACTCGGCCGCCGAGATGCGCGCGGCCGAGGAGGCGTACCCGGGCTATCCCGAGTCGATCCCGGAGCTCATGGAGCGCGCGGGGACGGCGGTCGCGCAGGAGATCATTCGCGCGTTCCCCAAAGCGCAGAGCGTCGCGTGCGTCTGCGGCGGCGGCTCGAACGGAGGCGACGGGCGCGTGGCGGCGCGTGTCCTCCGCGAGGCCGGGCTGGAGGCGACGGAGACGACCGAGGATCTCGACCGGCACGACGTCGTCGTCGACGCGCTCTTCGGCACCGGCTTCCACGGCGAGCCGAGGCCCGAGGCTGCTGAGCTAATCGGGCGCATCAACGCCGCACCGGTCCCTGTGGTCGCGGTCGATCTACCATCGGGAGTCGACGCCTCGACGGGCGAAGTGGTGGGCGCTGTCGTCGACGCCGACCTCACCGTCACCTTCCACGCCGCCAAGGTCGGCCTCGTCGTCTCTCCGGGAAGACTGCACGCCGGTCGGGTCGTCGTCGCCGACATCGGGCTCGGCGACCGGCCGACCGAGATCCGCCGCGCTCGCCCCTCGCTGTTGGACGAGCTGCCTCATCGCCGTGCGGGCGACACGAAGTACACGGCAGGCTCGGTGCTCGTCGTCGGCGGCCAACCGGGGATGACGAGCGCGGCCTGTCTCACGGCGATGGCCGCGCTGCGTGCCGATGCCGGGTACGTCACGCTTGCGGTGCCGGAGGAGTCCCTGCGCGCCGCAGAGGTCCTCGCCCTCGAGCCTGTGAAGCTCGGTTGGACCGAGGAGCATGCTTTGCCGACGCTGGTCGCGGCTGCGGAACGTGCCTCTGCTATCGCCATCGGGCCGGGACTGGGACGCTCCGAAGCCCGGCACGCTCTCGTGCGCACTCTCCTCCGGCGCGTCGATCTCCCCGTCGTGGTCGATGCCGACGGCCTCTTCGGGCTCGGTCACGTCGGCCGCAGCCAGCCGACGGTGCTCACGCCGCACTCCGGTGAGCTCGCGCGTCTCCTCGAGCGGGACGCAAGCTGGGTGGAGGCGCACCGGCTCGAGGCCGCGCGTACGTGCTCGGAACGCTTCGGCGCGACCGTCCTGCTCAAGGGGAGCGACACCATCGTGTGCTCGGCGGGCGAGGCGACGGTCGTCTGCGACCTCGGGCCGCCCTCGCTCGCGACGGCCGGCACCGGCGACGTGCTGACCGGCATCGTCGGCTCGTTCCTCGCGAAGGGACTCGACGCGACGACAGCAGCGAGCGCGGCGGCCGTGGCCCACGGGCTCGCTGCGACGCTCGCCCCGCACCAGGCGGGGCTCGTGGCGAGCGACCTCCTCGCGCTCGTACCGGCCGCGCTCGAGCGCTGAACCAGCCTCCGCGAGCGCACGTGGGATACATCCGTGAGCACGCTCTGACTAGCTCGGAGGATTTACCCCCGCCGGGTGAGTAGGGGGCTCGGTGACGCCGCCGAGATTGAGCTGCCAGCACCGTCCTCAGCATTCGAGTCAGAGGAGTCCCCATGCCACGAGTTCGTCGTCGCTCGATCCTGGTCGTTGCCTTCGCGGCCGTGCTCGCCTTCGCGACGTACGCCTTCACCGCGTCGAACGTCGTCCCCGGCACGAAGGCGGGCAAGGGCGAAGGCACCATCAGCGGCTACACCGTCTCCGGCGTCGCCTACACGCTCGCCTCGTCGAACCCGGCCAACATCGACAGCGTCACGTTCACGCTGAGCTCCGCCGCAACGACAGTGAAGGCGAAGCTCGTCCAGGCGAGCTCGACGTACACGAGCTGCGCCGTCTCGGGCGGCACGAGCGTCACCTGCGACTTCTCGCCGGACGTCGCGGTCCTGTCGGCCGACGAGCTCTCGGTCGTCGCGGTCCAGTAGGAGAGTCTCCACGGGGAGGCTCGCCGCCTCCCCGTGGGCGCGCCGCCACGATGCGCAGCGTCATCGCCACAGCCTCGACCGCGGTCATCGCGGTCGCGCTGCTTCTCGGAGCTTGGCTCCTGTTCGCGCCCGCGTCGCTCGGAGGAGCGACGCGGTACGCGATCGTCGAGGGCGCGAGCATGGAGCCCGGGCTCAGCCGCGGCGACCTCGTGCTCGTCCGTGCGGGTCGGCCGCCGGCGGTCGGCGATGTCGTCCTCTATCGCGACCCGGGGCTCGGCGTGCGCGTCCTGCACCGCGTCGTCCGGGTCGAGGACGGCAGGCTTGTGCTCCAGGGCGACGCCAACGACTTCGTGGACGACGCCCGCCCGCGCGCGGACCACGTGACAGGGACGTTCTGGTTCTCTGTTCCCCGGGTCGGATCCGCGCTCATGTGGTTGCAGAGCCCGTTGCATGCGACCGTGCTGGCCTTCCTCCTCGCGCTGATCGCCCTCTCGGGCGGCGTCGTTGCCCGACCCGCGGGCAAGGAGGAGCTGAGCGGGGGGTGACGGGCCTGACGGCAGCGGGCCGCGCCGCCGTCCTTCCGATGCTGCCGTTCGCGCTCTTCGTCGGAGTTGCCCTGACCGCTTCGAGCGTCGTCCCTGCGAGCAGCGCCGGTGGAACCACGCAGCCGGTCACCGCCAACACGTTGAAGCCTTCCTCGTGCGCGGCCATCACGCTGAGCGGCATCAAGACCGGCTCGGGCACGTTCAGCGACACCACCGCCTCCGATCTCGTCCTGGGCGGCACCGCCGCCGACAGCATTCGGGGGCTGGACGGCAACGACTGCATCCTCGGCGGCGGCGGCAACGACAGCCTGCGGGGCGACGCGGGGACGGACGTCTGCATCGGCGGTCCGGGAACGGACACGTTCGACTCCACCTGCGAGACCAAGATCCAGTAGAAGCCGGGCGCCGGTCGGGCTCCATCGCGGAGAATGGCGTCGTGGAGCGTTCGAGCTTCACCCTCGATCTCGGAGCTGTTCGGCGTAATGCGGCGGCGCTTCTTCGCGCCGCCGGCGGCGCGGAGCTCTGGGCCGTCGTCAAGGCAGAGGGCTACGGCCACGGAGCGGTCGACGTCTCGAAGGCCGCGGTCGAGGCGGGAGCCACCGCGCTCTGCGTTGCCACGCTCCCCGAGGCGCTCCACCTGAGAGCCGCGTTGCGAAACGCGCGGATCATCGTGATGGGCCCGGTCTCGGATCGCGAGATCGGCGAGGCCCGAGCCGCTCGGCTCGAGCTCGTGGCCGCCGACGGGCGCGTCCCGGAAGGCGTCCCGGTCCACATCAAGGTGGACACGGGAATGGGACGCTGGGGGCTGTCGGAGCTGCCGGCTCCGACACGCGACGTCATCGGCGTCATGAGCCATCTCGCGTCCGCCGAGTCGGATCCGGCGTTCACGCAGCTCCAGGTCGAGCGCTTCCGCGAGGCGACCGCAGGCCTCGATGCTCTGACACGGCACATCGCGAACAGCGCAGCCACGCTCCGCTACGCGGAGACTCGCTTCGACGCCGTGCGTTGCGGGATCGCGCTGTACGGCATCTCGCCCTTCGGCGCCGATCCCGCCGAGGAGGGCCTCGAGCCGACGCTCCGTTGGGAGTCGTACGTTGCGCTGGTGAAGCGCCTCGAGCCCGGCGACAGCACCGGCTACGGACGTCGCTTCGTCGCGGACCGCGCGACCTGGATCGGGGTCGTCCCGGTCGGCTACGCGGATGGGTTCCGGCGGGACATGACCGGGACGGACGTGCTGGTCGAGGGGGTACGCCGTCGCGTCGTCGGAACGATCTCGATGGATGCGCTCGCCGTGATCCTCGACGGCGACGTCGCGGTCGGCGCGCCGGTGACGCTCGTCGGGGACGGGATCCGCATCGAGGAGCATGCGCGCGTCGCCGGTACGATCGGCTACGAGATCGCGGTCGGCCTGAACACGCGCTCGGGCCGGGCGCGTCGGGTGACCGTCGATGGCTGAGCGGCTTCGCGAGATCCTCGATGGTGAGGAGGCATGGATCGTCGGCGGGGCCATTCGCGACCGGCTGCTCGACCGCGCAGTGCTCGACGTGGACGTCGCCTGCGCGGAACCTCGAGACGCCGCGCACCGTTTCGCGGGCCGCGTCGGCGGCGCCGTGTTCCCACTCTCCGAGCGACACGGCGCCTGGCGCGTCGTCGTGGACGGCGCGGACGAGACGGTCGACTTCACGCCGCTGGCCGACGGCATCGACGCGGATCTCGCCTCGCGCGACTTCACCTTCAACGCGATCGCCGAGCGGGTGTCGAACGGCGAGGAGCTCGATCCCTACCACGGACGCAAGGACCTCGCCGGTGGGGTCGTCCGGGCCGTCTCCGACACGGTGTTCGTGGACGATCCTCTCCGACTGCTCCGGGCCGTGCGCTTCGAGGACGAGCTCGGTTTCCGCATGGACGAGGACACGGAGGCGCTCCTGCGCGCGTCGGCGAGCCTCGTCGGCCGCCCGGCGGGAGAGCGCTTGCTCGCGGAGCTGCGCCGCCTGTCGGCCGACGGCTACCGGCGCCTGGAGGAGGTCGGCCT
The DNA here is from genome assembly GCA_046725305.1 of Actinomycetota bacterium. Taxonomy (GTDB): domain Bacteria; phylum Actinomycetota; class Thermoleophilia; order Gaiellales; family Gaiellaceae; genus GMQP-bins7. The sequence continues at coordinate 42 of JBKOYF010000054.1, read as the reverse complement.
GCTCGCGCCTCTCGGCGGCGACCTCGACGCGCGTCTCGATGC
>JBKOYF010000051.1:0-12555 GCA_046725305.1 Actinomycetota bacterium | reverse complement strand
CGCGGAGGCGTCCGGGGTCGTCATCGAGTCGCGCCTCGACGTGGGGCGGGGGCCGGTCGCGACCGTACTCGTGCACCGGGGGACGCTGCACGTCGGCGACGCCGCCGTCGCGGGCGACGCGTCCGGGAAGGTGCGCGCGCTGTACAACTACCGCGGCGAGAAGGTGAAGGACGCGAAGCCCGGCGACCCGGTCGAGGTCCTCGGGTTCGACCATCCACCCACTGCCGGCGAGTTCGTGCGCGTCGTCGAGCACGAGCGCCAGGCGAAGCACCTCGCGAACGTGCGCGCCGAGCGCCTGCGCCGCGAGCAGCTCGCGCAGCGGACCCGCCGCCGCGTGTCCCTCGAGACCCTCCACGCCGATCTCCAGGCCGGCGAGGTGCAGGACCTCAACATCGTCCTCAAGGGGGACGTGCAGGGGTCGGTCGAGGCGTTGCTCGGCGAGATCCAGAAGATCCAGCATTCGGAAGTGCGGGTGAACGTCATCCACACGGGCGTCGGAGGCATCACCGAGAACGACGTGAACCTCGCGTCCGCTTCCGACGCGCTCGTCGTCGGCTTCAACGTGCGCCCGAGCGCGGACGCACGAGCGCTCGCCGAGCGCGAAGGCGTCGACATCCGGACGTACCGCGTCATCTACCAGCTCACCGAGGACATCCAGCAGGCACTCCTGGGGATGCTGTCGCCCGTCGAGACCGAGGAGACGCTCGGCGAGGCCGAGGTGCGCGCGCTCTTCCGCGTCTCGCGACTGGGCACGATCGCCGGGTGCATGGTCACATCCGGGGTCGTGCGGCGTGGCGCCCAGGTGCGCGTCATCCGCGACGGTACGGTCATCTACGAGACGTCCATCGCCCAGCTCAAGCGCTTCAAGGACGACGCGCGGGAGGTCAGCGAGGGCTTCGAATGCGGCATCCTCCTCGACGGCTTCAACGACGTGAAGGAAGGCGACGTGCTCGAGGTCTACGAGACGCGCGAGGTCGAGCGGACGGACCTCGACGAAGCGCCGGTGGCCGCAGCGCAGCCCGCAGCCGCAGAAGACCAGTAGCCACCGGCTGCCGTGGCGACCGGCTACGTCGGAATCCTGACGGTGGAGCTCCACTTCCCCGAGTCGGGCTCGCTGAAGGGGAAGCGGAAGCACGTCAAGTCGGCAAAGGCACAGCTTCACGAGCGCTTCGGCGCCTCCGTGGCCGAGGTCGACCACCACGACCTCTGGCAACGCTCGACGCTCGCGGTCGCGTGCGCGACGCGTGAGCACGGCGAGCTCCAGAACCTCCTCGACGCGATCGAGCGCTACCTCGGGTCGCAGGGGTACGACCTCCTGCGCGCCGAGCGGGAGGTGGTCGTCCCTGGCGAGCGCTGAGCGGCGGCGGAAGGTGAACGAGGTGGTCCGCAAGGTCCTGTCCGATGCGGTCCCGTCGCTGAAGGACCCACGGATCGGCTTTGTGACGGTCACGGGTGTGCGGACGACGAAGGACCTCTCGCAGGCGACCGTCTTCGTGAGCGTGCTCGGGAGCGAGCAGGAGCAGGAGCGAACGCTCGAGGGGCTCCAGTCGGCACACGGTGTGCTCCAGGCGCAGCTCGCGCGCGAGCTCGGGACACGGCGAACGCCGGTCCTGAGGTTCGAATACGATCCCGCGATCGAGCGGGGCATGCGGCTCACGAAGATGATCGACGAGCTTGCTCCGTCCGAGCCCGATGTCGACCCAGGCTGACATGCAGGCGGTCGTCGCCGCCCTCCGCGACAACGAGCGCTTCGTCGTCACGTCGCACGAGGCACCGGACGGAGACGCGCTCGGGTCCCTCCTCGCGACAGGGCTCGCGCTCGACGGGCTCGGCAAGGACGTCGTCATGTTCCTCGGTGGGCCGGCGCCGCTTCCGGGCGAGTACCGGTTCCTCGAGCTCGAGAAGCGCGGTCTCCGGCGGCAGCGACCGGCCGACCTCGGCGAGCGGGTGCTCGTCGCCGTCGACTGTGCGAGCGAGGGCAGGGTCGGCGCGGAACCGGGGCTCGTCGATGCGGCTTCCTTCACGGTCAACATCGACCACCACCACGACAACCCTCGCTTCGGCGACGTCGACCTCGTCGTCTCCGGCGCCTCCTCGACGGGTGAGGTACTCGCCGACGTGTTCCGCGAGCTCGGCGTCGTCATCACTCCGGACATCGCGGAAGCCCTGTACATCGCGCTCGTCACGGACACGGGCCGCTTCCAGTACGCGAACACCACCCCGAAGGCGCTGCGCCTCGCGGCCGACCTCGTCGAGGCGGGCGCGGACGTCAATCGCGTCTTCCAGGGCGTCTACGAGAACGTCCAGTTCGCCAAGCTCAAGCTGCTCGCACGCGCGCTCGAGCGGGCGCGTGTGCTCGAGGGAGGGGAGATCGTCGTCTCGCATCTCCTCCGCGACGACTTCGAGGCAGTCGGTGCGACCGAGCCGTACTCGGAGGGGATCATCGACGTGCTCCGCTCCGTCGAGGGCTCCGCCGTGTCTGCGCTCATCCGTGAGCCACCGCGTGACGGCAGCCCTGCGCGCAAGGTGTCGCTGCGCTCGTCCGTCGACGAGGTCGACGTGAGTGCGATCGCACGCAAGTCGGGCGGGGGAGGGCACCGCGAGGCCGCCGGCTTTTCGAGCGACCTCTCCGTGGAGGAGCTCACCTCGTTCATCGTGCGGGAGGTCTCCGCGCAGGTCGGGGCGGCGGCGGAGCGGTAGCGTGGCGCCGCCGCGGGCGCTCCACCCGAGCGGGATCATCCTCGTCGACAAGCCGGCCGGGCCGACGTCGTTCGCGATCGTCGCGGCGACACGTCGCCGTACCAAGGCTCGAACCGGCCACGCAGGCACACTCGACCCATTCGCGACGGGGCTTCTCCTGCTCCTCTCCGGAGCTGCGACGCGCCTCCAGCCACGGTTCGTGGGGTTGCCCAAGCGATACTCCACCGCAATCGACCTGACGGCTCGTACGACGACCGGCGACGTCGAGGGCGAGAGGGCCGACGAGCACGAGCCGCCCGGGGAGCAGGACCTGGTCGCCGAGCTCGACGGGCTGCGCGGCGCCGTGGATCTCCCGATACCGGCGGCGTCGGCGGTGAAGATCGGCGGAACGCGTGCATATGCGCTGCACCGCCGCGGCGTCGCAGTCGAGATGCCCGTTCGCACGATGCACGTGCACGAGCTCCGCCTGGACGCGTACGAGGACGGCGTCGCGCGTCTCGAGCTGCTCGTCTCCTCGGGGACGTACGTTCGCGCGATCGCGGACGCCCTCCGCGGTCACTGCGTCGCGCTGCGCAGGACGGAGATCGGGCCGTTCCGCGTGGACGAGGCGGACCCCGACCGGATCATCGAGCCCGAGGCGGCGCTCGCGAGGCTCTCGTGACGGTCGCAAGCAGCCCGACGCAGCTCGAGCGCCGAGCACGGGCGGTCGCCGTCGGCAGCTTCGACGGCGTGCACCGGGGCCATCGCGCGGTCTTCGACGTCGTGCGCGAGACCGGTCTCGTGCCGACGGTCGTCACGTTCGATCCGCACCCGCGCATCGCGCTCGGCAACAAGGTCGAGCTGCTCACGACGCTCGAGCGGCGCCTCGAGCTGATCGAGGAGGCGGGGGTCGAGGACATCCTCGTGGCCGCGTTCACGCCCGAGCTCCAGCAGTTCCCGGCCGAGGACTTCGCGGAGCGCTACCTCCGGGCACTCGGGGTCGAGGTCGTGGTGGCGGGCGCCGACTTCCGCTTCGGCGTCCGCCGCTCGGGCGATCTCGAGCTCCTCGAGCAACTCGGCTTCGCAGTCCTCATCGTGCCGGAGGTGCCCGGTGTGTCGTCGACCGCGATCCGGGCGGCGCTGGGGAAAGGTGACGTCGTTGCCGCAGCGCAGATGCTCGGCAGGCCCTTCGAGCTCGACGGCGTCGTCGTCGCCGGGGACCAGCGCGGTGGGACGCTCGGCTACCCGACCGCGAACCTCCGCCTCGAGCCCGACCTCGCCTGCCCGCGGTACGGGATCTACGCGGGTTACGGGCGCGGGCACCGGGCTGCCGTCTCGATCGGCACGAACCCGCACTACGGCGGCACGGAACGGAGGATCGAGCCGTACCTGCTCGACTTCGAGGGAGACCTGTACGGACGGCGGCTCGTCGTCGAGCTCTGGGAGCGGCTCCGCGACGAGGCGGTGTTCGAGAGCGAGGCGGCCCTCGTCGACCAAATCGCCCGCGACGTGGAGGCGACGAAGCGCGCCCGGAGGCCGCGACCCGATAACTAACGTTGAGCCCGTGAGCCAGAACGGGCATCCGCTCATCCAGGCGCGCGGCCTCGTGAAGCGCTTCGGCGACTTCGTGGCCGTGGACGAGATCGACTTCGACCTTCAGCGCGGGGAGGCGTTCGGCTTCCTCGGCCCGAACGGAGCAGGGAAGACGTCGACCATGCGCATGATCGGGTGCGTCTCGCCAGTCTCGGGCGGCACGTTGAGCGTCTTCGGGCTCGATCCGGCGCGGGACGGCGTGAAGATCCGCGGTCGCCTCGGCGTCGTGCCGCAGCTCGACACGCTCGACATGGAGCTGACGGTGCGCGAGAACGTCCTCATCTACGGGCGCTACTTCGGGCTGTCCCGCAAGGAGCTCGGCCCGCGCGCCGACGAGCTCCTCGAGTTCGTCGAGCTCACCGAGCGCGCGAACGACCGCGTCGAGCCGCTCTCCGGCGGGATGAAGCGGCGTCTCACCATCGCGAGATCCCTCATCAACGAGCCCGAGGTGCTTCTCCTCGACGAGCCGACCACAGGGCTCGACCCGCAGGCGCGCCACGTCGTCTGGGACCGCCTCTATCGGCTCAAGCGCCAGGGCGTGACCCTGCTCCTGACGACGCACTACATGGACGAGGCGGAGCAGCTGTGCGACCGGCTCGTCGTCATGGACAAGGGCAAGATCGTCGCGGAGGGCTCGCCACGGCAGCTCATCGAGCACTACTCGACCCGCGAGGTCGTAGAGCTGCGCTTCGACGACTCGCAGAAGCCCGACAACTTCGGTTACTGGACGGACGGCCTCGTGAGCCGCGTCGAGTCGCTTCCCGACCGCGTGCTCCTGTACACGGACGACGGCGACGCAGCCTCCCATCAGCTGCACGAGCGCGGCCTCGTCCCAGAGAGCGTGCTCGTGCGTCGCAGCACGCTCGAGGACGTCTTCCTGCACCTCACGGGCCGGAGCCTGATCGAGTGAGCTCCCTCGCGCTAGTCGGCCGCCCATTCGAGTTCTTCTTCGCGCAGTACCGGCGCGTCTGGCGCGCGACGCTCATCTCGAGCGTCGTCACGCCGGTCGTCTACCTGCTCGCGCTCGGCGTCGGGATGGGCGCCTTCCTCGGCGACATCACGTTCCGCGGGAACACGTACGACTACTTCGAGTTCGTCGCGCCCGGGCTCCTCGCAGCGACGGCGATGCAGCTCGCTTCCTTCGAGGCGAGCTGGCCGATCCTCTCCGCCATCAAGTGGACGCGCCAGTACCACGCGATGCTCGCGACTCCTCTTCGGGTCCGTGACGTCGCGCTCGCGCAGCAGGGCTTCATCGCGTCCCGGATGTTGATGACCGCGACCGTCTACTTCGTCGTCATAGCCGCCTTCGGAGCCGTCGCCACGCCGCTCGGCGTCCTTGCGATCCCGGTCGCGGTCCTGGTCGGGCTCGCGTACTCGACGTTCATCGCAGCCTGGGCGGCGCGCACGGACAACGAGGCCTCGTTCGTGGCGATCTTCCGCTTCGTGATCCTCCCGATGTTCCTGTTCTCGGGGACGTTCTTCCCGATCGACCGGCTGCCCGCGCCGCTCGAGGTGATCGCCTACCTGACGCCGCTCTGGCACGGGGTCGACCTCTGCCGGATGCTCGTGCTCGGCGACGTCGCCACCTGGCTGGCGTTGGCCCATGCCGCGTACCTGGTCGCGTTCGTCGCGGCGGGGCTCGCGCTCGCGCTCTTCACGTACCGCCGGAGGCTCGTCGTATGACCGAGCTCGTCGCCCGCGCACGTCTGACGTCGCCGTCCCTGCCCCGCGCCGGCGGCCTGCTGATCGTCGAGCGGAACGTCATGGTCTACCGACGGACCTGGCTGATCATCTTCTCGGGGTTCTTCGAGCCACTCTTCTACCTCTTCTTCTTCGTCTATCCCTTGCAGGACGTCCGCGACGTCACGGTGACGGTCGGGGGTCAGGCAATCGAGTACGCGGCGTTCGTCGCGCCCGCGCTCCTCGCGGCGTCCGCGATGAACGGCGCGTTCTACGACGCGACGAACGTCTTCTGGAAGCTCCGCTACGGGAAGGTGTACGAGTCGATCCTCTCGACCCCGGTCGGCCCGAAGGACGTCGCGTCCGGGGAGACGATGTGGGCCGTCTGCCGCGCGCTCATCTACTCGGCCGCGTTCCTCCTCGTGATCACGCTGCTCGGCCTCGTGGACTCGTGGTGGGCGCTGCTCGCCCTGCCGGCGTGCTTCGTCATCGGCTTCGGGTTCGCGGGGGCGGGGATCGCCGCCGTCACCTGGATGCGGAGCTGGCAGGACTTCGACCTCGTCCAGCTCGTGATGCTCCCGATGTTCCTGTTCTCCGCGACCTTCTACCCGATCTCGGTGTACCCGGTCGTGCTCGAGTGGGTCGTGCGCTGCCTCCCGCTGTACCACGGGATCGAGCTCGTGCGGTCGTTGACGACCGGCACCGTCGGAGCGTTCCAGCTCGTCAACGTCGCCTATCTCGTGGCGATGGGGCTCGTCGGGATGTTCATCGCCTCGCGACGCATCGACAAGCTCCTCCTGACGTAGTCATACGAGGATCGCCGCGCCGCTTCGACGCGGATCGCCGGCGGCCCCTGCGCGTCCGACGCAGCTCACCCCGCCGAAGTAGTGGTGGAATCGGTCCCAGCGCCTCACCGTCCGTCCGCGCGACTCGAGGTCGGCGAGCGCGGCCTCGTCCACTCCCGGCTCCGCATCGACGAGCTCGCCCGTCGGGTGAACACGTGGCAGGCCCACGGCCGTCTCCGCATCGAGGCCTTCGTCGAGGATCGCAGCGAGGACGGTGGCGAGCGCGGTTCGCAGCCGGGTCGCGCCGGCTGACCCGAGTGCGAGCTCGAGGCCCGTCGCGTCGAACGCGAGCGACGGCGCCATCCGGCTTTCGAGGTGGTCGCCCGGCAACGGCTCGCCGGAGGCGATGTCGGACTCGCCGAGCAGGTTGTTCAGCTGCACGTCGTACCCGGGCAGCCAGACTCCCGCACCGACGCCGAGCGAGTGCGTGAGAACACATGCTCGGCCGTGCTCGTCGACCGCAACCATGTTCGTCGTGTGCTCGCCGCCCTGGGCGTCCGTCTCGAGGGCTTCGACGAGCGCGAGGACCCGCTCCGAGGCCGAGAGGCCCGCGAGCCGCGGGAGCCGCGGGAGGAGCTCCGGGACTCCCGATAGTCCGCGACGGGTCGCGACCCGTCTCCCGTAGCACCCGACGATCACAGGGTCACGCCACGCCGCGCGATAGCCCGCGAGATCGTCCGCGTCGAAGACGACGCCGTCCATGCGCAGGAGCGCCTCCGCGAGCGATCCGCGATAGACGCTGACGGCGCCTTCTTCCGAGAGCGCCTCGAGCGTGTCGACAAGGCCGGGCTGGACGAGGAGCTCCCCTTCGCGAAGGAGGCGGCCGTCGTGCACGAAGAGCTCCCCGCCGCGCTCGAGGGCGTAGAGGTCGCCGAGCATCTCGAGAGAGCGCTCGTGCATCTCCGGGAGCGGGACGCCGGCGCGGGCGAGGTCGAGTGCCGGCTCGCACAGTCGAGCCCAGGGAAGGCGGCCGAGCCGCTCCCAGAGCTCGCCGAGCGCGGCGGGCAGCCCGGGGACCGCGCAGGAGGCAGCACCGATCGAGTAGACGACGAGCTCGTCGCCGAACGGAATCGGCAGCTCGACGAGTTCACCCTCGCCCCCCGAAGGGACCGCGGCGAAGCCGTCGAGGTTCACGACCCTGGCTCCATCGAACACGATCGCATGACAGCCGGCGAGGAGACCGCTGTAGACCGTCTCGGCGACGCACGATGCGAGCGCCATGGCGACGACGGCGTCCGACGCGGTTCCTCCATCCTCGAGGACCTGAGAGCCGACGAGGGCGGTCGCCGGGTGTCCTGCTGCCACGCCGGGCCTCATGGCCGCAAGTTACAAGCTGTTACAAGCGCGGTGACCGCCGTCGCGAGGTCAGCCGCAGGCAATCGGACCGGGCGGGGCGCCGGAGCCCTGCCCGAGGCGGAAGGTGATGTCGCGCAGCGGCCAGGCGACGACGAACACGCGTGCGAAGATCGTGTTGCCGAGCACCGGCCCGAAGGTTCGGCTGTCGATCGCCGCATCGCGGTTGTCACCGAGCAGGAAGTACTGCTCGTTGGGGACGGTGGTCTTGGGGAACGGCTTCGTCGTGATGTCGTCGAGCTTCACGTCGTTGACGAAGACCGTGCCGTCGCGCCCTTCGATCACGTCGCCAGGCCCCGCGACGACGCGGAGCACGAGCGTCCGCTCGGTCGCGTCCTCGTCGGGGATGATCTCGCCCTGGTCGGTCTCCGCCGCATGCACGGCGACGACGTCGTCCTCCCGCGGATCGCGCAGGCGGTAGGTCAGCCCTTCGGCGACCACGCGGCCGTCGCAGGCCGGGATCGTGTATGCCATCGCCTCGGAGTCGTCGGGCCGGAAGGTGACGAGCACCTCGGCGAAGTCGAGCACGACGAGCGCGATGGCGACCATCACGAGGATGGCCAGCGCCCGGACGATCCAGCGCACCATCGCTGCTACCCTTCTCCGAGCCGCAGTCGCGGCCCCGGCGTGTTTCTTCCTTCACGCGGGGCGGGGATTGCGGAGTCGTCTATCAGGAGGAGATGCATGAGCCTCACCAAGGAAGTCAAGCTGGAGATCGTCGAGAAGCACGGTCGAGGACCTGCGGACACAGGTTCGGCACAGGTGCAGGTAGCCCTTCTCACCCGCCGGATCAACGACCTGACCGAGCATCTCCGCACCCACCCGAAGGACCACTACTCGCGGCGCGGCCTGCTCCGACTCGTCGGCCAGCGGCGGCGCTTCCTCGACTACCTGCAACGAAAGGACATCGAGGGCTACCGTGCCCTCATCAAGGAGCTCGGCCTCAGGCGCTAGAGGAGCTCCACGACAGGGAAGGTGGAAGTTTGAGCGAGTCCCGGGCGGACGGGGCTGACTCAAACCTCCACCTTCCGGACACAACGGAAAGGTGAAGGGATACCTCACATGAGTACAGCGACAGCCGGGCGTATCGCCTCGGTATCCGTCGACGTGGGCGGTCAGGAGATCGTCTTCGAGACGGGCAAGCTCGCGAAGCAGGCCGACGGCGCCGTCGTCGTCCGCTCCGGCGAGACCATGATCCTCGCGACCGCCGTCGGGCGCCCCGACGCGCGGCCGGACGCCGACTTCTTCCCGCTGACGGTCGACGTCGAGGAGAAGATGTACGCCGCCGGGAAGATCCCGGGCGGCTTCTTCAAGCGGGAAGGCCGCGCCAGCGAGCGCGCGACGCTCACGGCGCGGATGATCGACCGCCCGATCCGGCCGCTCTGGCCGAAGGGCTTCCGCAACGAGGTGCAGGTCATCTGCACCGTGCTCTCGGCGGACCTCGTCACGCCGCACGACATCCTCTGCATCAACGGCGCGTCGGCTGCACTGATGATCTCGCCGCTGCCGTTCCTCGGCCCGATCGGGGCCGTCCGGATCGGGCGCCTGGACGGCGAGCTCGTCGTGAACCCGACGCTCGAGCAACTCGACGAGTCGACGCTCGATCTCATCGTCGTCGGCACCGCCGAGGCGCTCACCATGGTCGAGGCGGGCGGGGACCAGATCCCCGAGGACACGATCCTCGAGGCGCTCGAGCTCGCCCACACTGAGATCCGCACGATCTGCGCGGCGCTCGAGGAGCTCCGCGCGGAGGTCGGCAAGCCGAAGTGGGTCGACGTCGACCTGACAGCCGAGCTCGAGGCCGCCCACGGCGAGAGCGTCCGCGAGGCGATCGCCGTGCACGGGCTGCGCGAGGCGGGCGCCGTCGTGGACGCCCTCGTCGACGAGCTGGCTCCGGCGGTCTCCATGAGCTCGACCGAGGAGGACATGACGAAGCGGGCGCAGATCCGCGCGAGCTTCGCCGCGGTCCTCGAGAAGTCGCGCTTGGCCGCCGTGGAGGGGCCGGTTCGCGAGCAGTTCCTGTCGGACCTGCAGGCGCTCACCGACGCCGAGCAGGACTCGAAGGAGCTCCGCTCGGCGAAGCGCGATCTCCTCTTCGACCGCATCCTCGAGGAGCTCCAGCTGCCGTTCCCGGTCGGCCCCGCGCCGGCCGAGGGCGAGCCGGCGGTGAAGGACTCGACGACGAAGCAGTTCGTCAAGCGGGCGTCCGAGGCCGTGTACAAGGACCTCGTCCGCAAGAAGATCGCGGTCGACAAGCGGCGGCCGGACGGGCGTGGGGCGGAGGAGATCCGCCACGTCTCGTGCGAGGTGCAGGTGAGCCCGCGCACACACGGCTCGGCGCTCTTCACCCGCGGACAGACGCAGATCATGACGCTGCTGACGCTCGGGACGATGAAGGAGGGGCAGAAGATCGACGACCTCTCCCGCGAGCAGAACCGCCGCTACATGCACCACTACAACTTCCCGCCCTTCTCGGTCGGGGAGACGGGCTTCATGCGCGGCCCGAAGCGGCGGGACATCGGACACGGAGCGCTCGCGCAGCGCGCGCTGCAGGCCGTGATCCCGTCCGTCGAGGAGTTCCCGTACACGATCCGTCTCGTCTCCGAGACGCTCGAGTCGAACGGCTCGTCCTCGATGGGCTCCGTCTGTGGTTCCACGCTCGCGCTGATGGACGCCGGCGTCCCCATCGCGGCGCCCGTCTCCGGCATCGCGATGGGCCTCGTCAAGGAGGGCGACGACTACGTCATCCTCACCGACATCCAGGGAGCCGAGGATCACCTCGGCGACATGGACTTCAAGGTGGCCGGCACGCGGGACGGGATCACCGCCCTGCAGATGGACATCAAGATCACCGGCGTGACGCAGGAGATCATGCGCTCGGCGCTCGAGCAGGCGAAGCGGGCACGCGAGGAGATCCTCGAGACGATGCTGGCCGCGATCCCCGAGCCCCGGACGGCGCTCGCGGGGCACGCACCGCGCATCTCGTCGATCAAGATCGACCCCGAGTTCATCGGTATGGTCATCGGCAAGGGCGGCGAGACGATTCGTGCGCTCGAGTCCGACTACGAAGTACAGATCGACATCGAGGAGGACGGCACGATCCTCATCTACGCCACCGAGGGAACGAAGGCGGAGGCGGCGATGTCTGCGATCCACGCGCTCACGAAGTCGCCGGAGGTGGGCGACACGTACACCGGCAAGGTCGTGAAGACGACCCAGTTCGGCGCCTTCGTCGAGCTGAAGAAGGGCACGGACGGGCTGCTCCACGTCTCGAACGTCGGCCCGGGCCGCGTGGCCCACATCGAGGACGTCATGAGTCGCGGCGACGTCGTCGACGTCCTCGTGCAGGAGGTCGACAAGGACCGCGGCCGGATCGGCCTCAAGCTGATCGCGAAGCACGAGAACGGCGGGCTCGTCATGCCCGAGGAGCTCATCGAGCGGGCGAAGGACGCTCCTCCGCGCGAGGAGCGCGAGGAGCGGCCCCGCGGCGACCGCCGTGGCGGTCGCGACCGCGGGCGCTCGCGCGAGCGGGCCTAGCCCAAGACATAGACGGCGCGGCCGGGCTCGAGCAGAGCCCGGCCCGCGTCTACCTGCGGACGCGGGCGCTCGAGGAGTTGTTCGTCGTCACCGGGTCGGGCGTCCCGCTCGACACCTGGGCGGTATTCGTGATCCAGCCGCCGCCGTTGCCGGTGATCGTCGTCGTGATGGTGAACGTCGTCGCTGCTCCGCCCGAGAGCGACGATGCCGTACAGGTGACGACGCGTGTCGCTGCCGCGTAGCTGCAGCCCGGCGCGGAGACGTAGGTGAGGCGCGAGGGGAGCGTGTCCGCGACGGAGACGTCCTGCGCCGCGGACGGTCCGAGATTCGTGACGGTCAGGGTCCAGGTCGCCGTGGTCCCGTCCGACGAGCCGGCCTTCACGATCTGCAGGTCGGCGTTCGCCGAGGCCTCGTACGTCGCCGTATAGGTGCCGGCGGTGTTCGCGACGATGTTGTGCGTCGCCGCCCCTCCGTCGGACCACGACACGAACGTGTAGGTCGTGCCGCCGAGCGTTTGGGGAGAGGGCGCGCTGATCGAGTTCGTCGAGCCCTCGATCACGGTCCGAGTGAAGGTGGTGGTGCCGCTCGAGCTGCCCACCGTGAGCTGGAGGCCCGTCGGAGCGCTCTGGAACGTCAGCACGACCGTCCTCGGATCGAGGCGGAGCGTCTTGGAGTTCGTGAGACCGCCTGAGTCCGATGCGGTCAGTGTCAACTCGAGGTACGAGGGGTACTCGTGATCCGGCGCGGAGAAGGACCCGCTCGCGACTCCGTTCCACGTCTGGATCGAGTGGGTGTGACATGTCGACGGGCAGTGCTGGAGGACGAGCGTCCACGAGAGCGCCGAGGCGGGAAGGCTGCCGTCCTGGGG
>JBKOYF010000063.1:0-5638 GCA_046725305.1 Actinomycetota bacterium | reverse complement strand
GCGGAGCCGCGGCGGCGGGAACAGGAGCGGGCTCGGGCGTGGGCGGTGGCGCGGCAGGTGCCGGCTCGGCAGGTACTGGCTCGGCAGGGGCGGGTGCGGCGACCGCCTCGGGAGCGGGGCTCGGAGCGGGTGCGGCCGCCGCCGCCGCCGCCGTCGCCCCGGACTCGATGTAGCCGAGGATGTCCTTCTTCGTCACGCGACCTCCAGTACCCGTTCCCGGGACGGCGGAGGGATCGATACCGTGCTCGGCCGCGATCCTCGCGACCACAGGGGAGACGAACGTCTTGCCGTTGCCGGACGCGGTCGCAGGAGCGGCGGGGGCGGGCTCCGCAACCGCGGCGACCGGCGCCGGCTCCGTGGGCACGGGAGCAGTGGCTTCGACCGGCGCGGGCTCGGGCGACGGCGAGGGCGTGGACGCGGCCGCCTCCACGGGCGCAGGCTCGGGCTCTGCAGCGGGCGCAGCCGGAGCGGCGTCCGGCGTGCCCACTTCGGTCCCCGCAGGGGCGATGAGCGCGAGGACGGTCCCCACCTCGACGGTTTCGCCTTCCTGCACGAGGATCTGGGCGACGACGCCCTCGGCCGGGCTCGGCACCTCGGTGTCGACCTTGTCCGTCGAGATCTCGAGCAGCGGCTCGTCCCGCTGGATCGGCTCGCCCACCTGGCGAAGCCATTTCGTCACCGTCCCCTCCGAGACGGAGACGCCCATCTGGGGCATCACGACTTCGGTCTGCGTTCCTGTCGACACCGTTCCTCCTAGTAGGCGGCGAGCTCTCTCAGTGCGTGCGCGACGTCTTCGACCTGCGGGATGAAGGCCTTCTCGAGCGGCGGCGAGAACGGCACCGGCGTGTCGGGGGCGGCGATGCGCATGACGGGCGCGTCGAGGTGCTCGAACGCCTCCTCGGCGATCGTCGCCGCGATCTCGGCACCGAAGCCCCCCGTCCGCGTGTCCTCGTGCAGGACGAGCACCTTCGAGCAGCGCCGCACGCCCTCGAGGACGCGCTCCTTGTCCCAGGGGATGAGCGTCCGGAGATCGAGGACCTCGACCTCGACGCCCTCCTTCGCGAGCTCCTCGGCCGCATCCGTCGCGGTGTGCACCATCGCGCCCCAGGTCACCACCGTGGCGTCGTCCCCGGCCCGGTGCACGTTTGCAGAGCCGAACGGCACCGTGTACCGGTCCTCGGGCACCTCGCCCTTGATCCGGCGGTACAGGTGCTTGTGCTCGAAGTAGAGCACGGGGTTCGGGTCCTCGATCGCGGCGGCGAGGAGGCCCTTGGCGTCGTGCGGGGTCGCGGGGCAGACGACCTTGAGTCCCGGGATGTGCGCGAACGAGCTCTCCGGATTCTGTGAGTGGAACGGCCCTCCCGAGAAGCCGCCCCCGGACGGGAGCCGTACGACGATCGGTATCGGGGTGCGGCCGCGGAAGAACTGCTTCGCCGCCACCGTGACGAGGTGATCCCACGCACACGAGATGAAGTCCGCGAACTGCATCTCGGCGACCGGCCTCAGACCCATCAGCGCCGCCCCGGTCGCGCCGCCGACGATCGCGGTCTCCGAGAGGGGCGTGTCGATGACGCGCCAGGGCCCGAACTCCTCCTGGAATCCGAGTGACACCTTGAAGGCGCCGCCGTACACGCCGACGTCCTCGCCGAGGACGAACACGCGGGGATCACGGCGCATCTCGAGACGCAGCGCGTCCGAGATCGCCTGGATGTAGGTCATCTCCGCCATCGCACCGCCCTCACTTGTGGTGCGGCGTGTCGAGGTCCTCGACGGAGGCGAACACGCTCTCCGCGAGGCCCGCGGGGTCCGGCAGCGGCGAGTCGTCGGCGCGGTCGAGGGCGTCGTTGAGGAGCCGCTTGACGACCGAGGTGATGTCGCTCTCTTCGTCGTCGGTCATGTCGGCGTGATCGTGCAGCCACGTGCGGTAGCGCTCGATCGGGTCGTGCGCTGCCCACTGCTCGAACATCTCCTTCGGCACGTAGAAGGCGTCGTCGTGCACCGCGTGCCCCTCCATGCGCAGCGTCAGGCACTCGACGAGCGTCGGGCCGCCACCTTCTCGCGCCTTTTCGATCGCGCGCCGGGCTTCGCGGTAGACGGCGAGGACGTCCGTGCCGTCGACGACGACGCCTTCGAAGCCGTACGAGGCCGCGCGATCCGCGATGTGCTCGACCGGAAACGAGAGGTACGTCGGCGTCGAGTAAGCCCACTGGTTGTTGTCGCAGATGAAGACGATCGGGAGCTCGCGCACGCCTGCGAAGTTCATCGCCTCGTGTGCGTCGCCTCGGGCCGCCGCGCCTTCGCCGAACCAGCCGATTGCGACGCGCCGGTCACCGCGGATCTTGAACGCGAGCGCCATTCCGGTGGCGACCGGGAGCATCGCGGGCAGGTGCGAGACCATCGTGTGGAGACCGAGCTCCGCGACCGCCATGTGCACGTTCCCGTCGCGGCCACGCGTCGGTCCGCCCTCCCGTCCCATGTACTGCGCGAAGACGCGCCACGGCTCCACGCCGCGCGTCACGTGCACGCCCATGTCTCGGTGCAGCGGTGTTCCGACGTCGTTCGGCGCCATCGCCGTCGCGACCCCGACCGCGGCCGCCTCGTTGCCCCGCCCGGTGTAGAACGACACCGGGATCTTCCCCTGCTTGTAGAGGATGTGGCCCCGCTCCTCGATGCCCCGCGTGATCAGCATGTTGCGGTAGATCGCGAGGAGGTCCTCACGGTCGAGGCCGGCCTCCTTCACCTCCTGGAGCGAGCCCACGGGCTCGGCTTCACGTACAGCCATGCAGTCGTCTCCCGTCGTCCGCTGGGTCGAAGCCACTCTAACGACTGCGCAAGACCGCAATCCGCTCGCGCGGATCACGGTCGCGCGAAAGAGCACGACGCTCGTTGCGCAGGCTCGTATGTCTGCGGCCGCGGGGGTCTGTCTACAGTGGTCGCAGTGGCCAAGGCGAAGCGGAACTGGGTCCAGGAGGAGCGGCGGAAGGCGCTCGGCGACTGGGTCGCCTTCTGTCTCTCCTGCGGGCACACGCTGCGCTATTTCCTCGAGGACGAGTCCGACCTCCCAGGGGCGTGCCCGCAGTGCGGCGGCGCACTCCGCCACCGCTGCCCCGTCTGCTCGGCTCCGATCGCGTCGGCGTTCGCGGTCGAGTGCGAGGAGTGCGGTGCTCCGGTGCGCGACGCCGAGCTCTTCGGGACGTCGATTCGCCGCCCAGGCAAGTAGTGCGCAAGAGCGGAATCTGCGATCGCAGATTCCGCTCGCGCGAAACATCCCTAAAGCGGGCAGCTTCGCTGCCCGTGCAAGTCACTGTCTCTTCGTGCTTCTACGTGATCTGGCTGAACCGGATGAGCGTCACGATGTCGTCTTCTCCGACCTCGCGGTTGTAGAGCTGGCTCAGGAACCAGACCATCTCGTCGTTCCGCCGGATCTGCGGGTTGTCGTGCTCGATCTCGCGCGGCGAGAGCTCGCGGAGCGCTTTGACCTCGACCTTGTCGATCACCGCGTCGAAGATGCGCTCGCGCTGCCCGTAGCGCGCTCCGCAGAGCACGGTCACGATCATCCCCTTGCGGTACTTCGCCGACTTGTCGCCGAGGCGTATGGTCGCCGTCTTGCGGCCGGTGCGGAGCTGCTCGGCGACGGCCGGGTTATAGAAGTTGAGAGCGAACGTCGGCATCTGCGGCCGCGCAACTATAGAGGGTCGCCCGCGAGCCTCTCAGCGGCGTTCGTGGCCATGTCCCGTTCGCCGCGGTACGCGAGGAGCGCGGGCGCGTCTGCGAGCGGAAGCCACCGTGCTTCGGCCACCTCGACGTCCATTCCGGGCGGCAGCTCACCGATTCGGCCCGACCGCGCGTGCGCGAGGTAGAAGCTCACGATCTTGAAGACGCGCTCGCCCTCCCACGTGTACACGTAGCGCACGTCGCCGAGCTTCGACTCGAGCCTCCCGTGCACGCCGGTCTCCTCGAACGCCTCGCGCAAAGCGGTGTCGGCAGGCGATTCGCCCGCATCCACGAGGCCCTTGGGCAGCGCCCAGGTCCCCCCGCGTTTGCCCTGCGGACGCACGGCTGCGAGCCACCAGCGCCCGCGCATCCGGCGCACGAGGACTGCTCCTGCCGAGAACTCACGGCGCATCATCACTTTGTAACAGTGTGAGGGCGAGCTGTCACTGGATCTAAGCCTCTCCGACTCAATTTCGGCTTGGCACAAGGAGCCCAGCGTGCTAGTCTGGCCCTGGCACTCTCACCATGTGAGTGCCAGAACTGTCACAAACTCCGTATATCAAGGAGGACTGTCGAATGGATTTGCAGCCTCTTGGTGACCGCATCATCGTCGAGATCCTCGATGAGGAGGAGACGACGGTCAGCGGCATCGTGCTGCCCGACACGGCGAAGGAGAAGCCGCAGCGCGGCAAGGTCCTCGCCGTGGGCCCCGGCGCTCGTGACGAGGACGGGGACTACATCAAGATGGACGTTGAGGTAGGCGACGAGATCATCTTCTCCAAGTACGGCGGGACGGAGATCAGGGTCGGCACCGACGACGTCCTCATCCTGCGCGAGTCGGACGTCCTGGCGAAGGTCGTCGGCGACCGCGTCGCTGCCTAGTAACGCGAGGAGGAACGAGAAGACATGGCTCACAAGGAGCTCAAGTTCAACGAGGAGGCTCGCCGGTCGCTCGAGCGCGGCGTCAACGCCGTCGCCGACGCGGTCAAGGTGACGCTCGGCCCGAAGGGCCGCTACGTCGTCCTCGACAAGAAGTTCGGCGCGCCGACGATCACGAACGACGGCGTCACGATCGCCCGCGAGATCGAGGTCGAGGACCCGTTCGAGAACCAGGGTGCGCAGCTCATGCGCGAGGTCGCGACGGCGACGACCGACGTCGCCGGCGATGGCACGACGACTGCCACGGTGCTCGGGCAGGCCATCGTCCGCGAGGGTCTGAAGAATGTCGCCGCGGGCGCGAACCCGATGGGTCTCAAGCGCGGTATCGAGAAGACCGTCGAAGCCGTGGTCGAGAACTTGAAGACACAGTCGGTCGAGGTCAACGGCAAGGAGGACATCGCCCGCGTCGCCACCATCTCGTCGCGCGAGCGCGAGATCGGCGACGTCATCGCCGATGCCATCGAGAAGGTCGGCAAGGACGGCGTCGTGAACGTCGAGGAGGGACAGACCTTCGGTCTCGAGCTCGAGTTCACCGAGGGCATGCAGTTCGACAAGGGCTACCTGTCGCCCTACATGATCACGGACGCCGAGCGCATGGAGGCCGAGCTCGAGGAGCCGTACGTCCTCATCGCGAACCAGAAGATCGGCGCGGTCAAGGACCTGCTCCCGGTGCTCGAGCAGGTCATCCAGGCCGGCAGGCCGCTGCTCATCGTTGCCGAGGACGTCGAGGGGGAGTCGCTCGCGACGATCGTCGTCAACAAGCTCCGCGGGACGTTCACCGCCGTCGCCGTCAAGGCGCCGGGCTTCGGTGACCGCCGCAAGCGGATGCTCGAGGACATCGCGATCCTCACGGGCGGCGAGGTCATCACCGAGGAGATGGGCCTCAAGCTCGAGAACACGAAGCTCTCGCAGCTCGGCAAGGCGCGGAAGATCGTCGTCAACAAGGACACGACGACGATCATCGACGGCGCCGGCGACTCCGAGG
>JBKOYF010000066.1:0-14425 GCA_046725305.1 Actinomycetota bacterium | reverse complement strand
TCATGGCGGTGATCCTCGGCTGGCAATTCACGCTCGGCGAGTTCGTCGGCGGCCCGCTGATGATCGTGTTCGTTGCAGTCATCTTCCGCCTCTTTCTGAGCCGCAGCCTCGTCGACGAGGCGCGCGAGCAGGCCGACAGAGGGCTCGCCGGGAGGATGGAGGGCCACGCCGAGATGGACATGTCGGTCGCCGGTGAGGGGTCGTGGTGGCAGCGCCTGAAGACCCCGGCTGGGCAGACCGCGACCGCCACCTACTTCGTCATGGACTGGGCGGCGATCTGGATCGACATCGTCCTCGGACTCCTGATCGCCGGCGCCCTCGCCGCGTGGGTGCCCGAGTCCTGGTGGCAGGCGGTGTTCTTCGAGTCGCACCCCACCTTCGCCAAGTTCTGGGGGCCCATCATCGGCCCCCTGGTGGCCATCGTCAGCTTCGTCTGCTCGATCGGCAACGTACCGCTCGCGGCCGTCCTCTGGAATGGCGGGATCAGCTTCGGCGGAGTCCTTGCCTTCATCTTCGCCGACCTGATCGTGCTTCCGGTCCTCGACATCTACCGCAAGTACTACGGCTGGCGGATGGCCGGCTTCCTGCTCGCGAGCTTCTACGTCTCGATGGTGTGTGCAGGCCTCATAGCCGAGTTCGCCTTCGGAGGGCTCGGTCTGATCCCCGACGAACGCGACGCGAAGGTCGTGGAAGCATCCGTGACGTTGAACTACACGACCGTTCTGAACATCATCTTCCTGGGACTCGCAGCGGTGCTGGTCTGGCGCTACTCCCGCTTCGGCGGCGGCCTCAGGATGCTGAGGATGATGAATCGGCCGATGGAGCCCGAGCACGGAGTGCACTCCGGCTCCCATTGACCTGCCGCTCTCCCGGCCGCGATCCCGCGCTTGCAGCCCCGCGCTTGCAGCCCCGCGCTTCAGCTCTCACCGGCGAGCCGAAGCATCACTTCGAGGGAGGGCTGCGGCCCTGACCAGTGCTCTCGGACGAGATCCGGGCCGGCACGCCGAAAGAGCGTGCGAAGCACGATGGCGACGATGATCGCGTCGTCGAGCGCGCCCACAACGGGAACGAAGTCCGGAATCAGATCGAACGGCATCGACAGGTACACGACGAGTGCCCCGAGCAGCAACTTGTGCTGGCGCGGAACCCGGCTGTCCCGCATGAGCCGCGTGAAGAGAATCACGCAGTCGGGAACGAAGCCTGCCCATGCTCGCGCGTCAGTCCTTCTTCCCAGGACGAGGAGCGTGAGTACGAACGCGGCGTACACCGCCAGGGCGACACCCACGCCGGCGCCGATCCAGCCCCACGCACTCATGGCCGCAACCTACGGCGTCGTGGGAAGCCCGAGCGAGACTTCGGCTACGGAGCGACGACGATGCTGAACGCCCTCTTCGAGACGACGCCGAGCGCGTCGGTTCGCCTCGAAGGTCACCCGGTAGCGGCCCGCGATCTTGGGCGTGCCTGCGAGCGTGCCGAGGGTGCGGTCGAAGCGGATGCCACGCGGAAGCGGCCCGCGGAAGAGCGTCCAGGCCGCCGGCTTCACGCCGCCGAACGTCTTCAGCTTCGCGGCGTAGAGCTTGCCGACCTTGGCGGGCCTCAAGACGAGCGTGGAGATCGAGAGCTTCTCGGCGACGACGATGTGGGCGGTGAAGTTCGCCTTCCGACCTTCCGCGTCGGTCACCGAGGCGATGAACGTGTAGCTGCCCGCGCTCGTCGGAGTACCCGAGAGCGCGCCGTCGACGAGCTCGAGGCCCGGAGGCACCGTGCCCCCCGTCACCGACCACGTGTACGTGCCGAAGCCTCCCATCGCGGAGAGAGTCGCGTCGAAGGGCACGCTTACCTCTCCTTGCGCGCGGCGCGAGACGAAAGGCTCACCGGCGGTTACGACGAGCGGGTCGCGTACGACGATCTGGAGCGCCTTCGTGTCCGAGCGCGAGTCGGCGTTGACCTTCGCGTAGACCGTGAACGAGTACGTTCCCGCCGTCGTCGGTGTGCCCGAGATGAGGCCGGTCGAGGAATTGATCGCAAGCCCGGGGGGAAGCGCCCCGGCGCTGATCGAGAACGTCTTCGCGTCGGGCACGCTCGCCGTCAGCTGCAGCGAGTACGGCGTCCCCGCGGTCGCGGGAGTCGTCGACTCGGGACCGAGTGTCAGCTTCGGTATCCCAGGATTGATCGTCAGCGTCATCTCGCGCTGCGTCGTGTCCTTGGTGCCGTTGCAGAAACCCGGAATGTCCGGCAGCGCCATCTGGATGAAGAACTTGAAGGTGCCCCCCTGCGTGGGCGTGCCGGAGAGCGTCCCGGTCGTAGACATCGAAAGGCCCGGAGGGGACGTGCCCGAGATGATCGACCACACGTCGAAGCCAGGCCCGCATCCGTCGCCAGGCGGGAGCTTGAAGGTGATCGAGTAGAAGACGCCCACCTGCCCCGTCGGGCAGGTGTTCGTGTTCTCGCCGTTGGCGTTCGGGCATACGTCGTCTCCGATACCTGAGCTGGCTGAGGAGCCGAGTCCGAGGGCGACGGCGGCCGCGACGACAACCAGAAGAGATGGGCGCTTTAGGCGCACCGGCGGGGCAAGGTAGCAAACAAGCCCGGCGGAGCCGTGGCAGTTAGGCTCTCCCCGTCGTCTCCCCTAGTAAGGCTGGTATCGGTGCCCGCGCCGCACGTTCCAGACCATGTGATGCTGACGACGGTCGTCTTCGATGACCTTCGCCTGGCATACGTGCCGGTGCCCAAGGCCGCAAGCACGACGATCCTCCTGGCTCTGTCCGAGCTCGCAGGTCTCCGCTCGGAGGATCTCGCGCGATCTCGCAAGCTCGAGGTCACGCGCGCGTTGACCGTTCACGACGGGTCGCTGTGGCCGTCGGCGCATCGGCTCACAGGAAGGGATGCGGCGGAGGTCGAGTGGATCCTTCGGTCGGACGAGTGGTTCCGGTTCACCGTCGTACGCGAGCCGGCTCGTCGCATCTGGTCTGCCTGGGTCTCCAAGGTGCTCGTGCGTAACCCGCGCTTCGTCCTCATGTTCGGCGAGGACGTGTTCCCGGCTCCGCCTTCGAGCGCAGAGGATGTCGTCGAATCCTTCCGCCGGTTCGTCGCCGCGTTGCCGGACCGGCCGGAATGGAGCGACTCTCACTGGTCGTCGCAGGCCGACCTCCTCAACGTCGTGGACATCACGTACTCCCACATCGGACGCGTCGAGGCCATCGATCGGACCGTGGCGGAGGTCGGCGAGTACATGCGGCAACGAGGAAGCACCCTTCCGCTGCTCGAAGCCGAGAACCGGTCGTTCCTCCCGTTCTCACCCCTCGTGCTCGATCGTGAGTCCCACGACGCGTACGTACGCTGGACGGCGCAGGACTCCCAGGCCTTCGGCTACGAGCCAGTCCCGTACGTCGAGGAAGACCCGGACGACCGCTGGCACGCCTCGGTCGACGCGACCCTCCCCGCGATCAGGACCCTGGTCGAGCAGAACAATCGTTTCTTGGACCTATGGCATCTCGTCGCTGCGGATACAGATGCGCAACGCGAGGAGCGAGCTCCGGTCTCAGCGGCGGTGACATCCCCGGTGCGCCGCGCGCGCCGCTCACGCATCGCCGTTCGGCTCGTCGTCGCGGCGATGGCTGTCGTCGCGGTGTGCGTGCTGCTGCCGGAAGTCTTCGGTGACAGGCCGTACGACCCGAAACCCTCGGGCTGGCCGGCAGCGATCGAGAACCAGTAGCCGGCGCCCGATCAGAACAACCCGACGGTCTCCCCGTTCTCGTCGATGTCGATGGCGAAGGCCGCGGGCGCCTTGCCGAGGCCGGGCATCGTCATCATGTCGCCGCACAACGCGACGATCCAGCCCGCCCCGGTGTACGGGCGCAGGTCGCGCACGGTGACGGTGAAGCCGGTCGGCGCGTTCTTCAGCGCGGGGTCGTGCGAGAGCGAAAGGTGCGTCTTCGCCATGCAGATCGGCAGGCGGGCGAGGTCGGAATTCGCCCACTCCGACGCCTTCGTCTTCGCGGGTGGGAGGAGCTCGACCCCGTCGGCCCCGTACACGCGGGTCGCGATGAGGCGGATCTTCTCCTCGATCGGGGCGTCGAGCCGGTACGCGAAGTCGAACGTATTGGGCTCGTCCGCCGCTGCGACGACCGCCTCCGCGAGCGCGGTCGCTCCGGCTCCGCCGTCCTCGAACGCCGCGTTGATCTCCGACGCGTAGGCGCCGGCCTCCGTGGCCAGGCGGCGCACGAGCTCGAGCTCGTCGGCGGTGTCCGTCGGGAACTTGTTGACGCCGACCACCGCCTGCAGCCCGTAGCCGTTGACGATCCCGATGTGGCGCGCGAGGTTCGCGGCGCCCGCCTCGATCTCGGCGGCTCCTCCCTCGAGGTCGCCACCGTGGTGCTTGAGCGCCCTCACGGTCGCCACGAGCACGACGGCGCTCGGCCGCAGCTCCCCGATGCGGCACGTGATGTCGAAGAACTTCTCCATCCCCATGTCCGAGGCAAACCCGGACTCGGTCACGACGTACTCGCCGAGCTTGAGCGCGACGCGGTCGGCGACCAGGGAGTTGTTCCCGTGCGCGATGTTCGCGAACGGGCCGCAGTGGACGAATGCCGGCTGGCCCTCGAGCGTCTGGACGAGGTTCGGCTTGATCGCGTCCTTCAGGACGACCGCCATCGCCCCGGCGGCGTCGATCTGCTCCGCCGTCACGGGCTCACCGTCGTACGTCTGGCCGACGGTGATGCGGCCGAGCCGCTCGCGGAGGTCTGCGAGATCGCGCGCGACGGCGACGAGGCCCATGATCTCGCTCGCGGCGGTGATGTCGAAGCCGGTCTCACGCGGAGCGCCGTGCGCTCGGCCGCCGAGTCCGGTGATGACGTTCCGGAGGTTCCTGTCGTTCATGTCGATGCAGCGCCTCCACGAGATCGCGAGCGGGTCGAGACCGGCGGCGTTGCCGTGGTGGAGGTGGGCGTCGATCATCGCGGCGAGGAGGTTGTTCGCAGCGGTGATCGCGTGCAGGTCGCCGGTGAAGTGGAGGTTGAGGTCCTCCATCGGGACGACCTGCGCGTAGCCGCCGCCCGCGGCTCCCCCCTTCACGCCGAAGACCGGGCCGAGCGACGCCTCGCGCAGGCAGAGGACGGGCCTCCGGCCAAGGACGCCGAGGCCCTGCGTGAGCGAGACCGACGTCGTCGTCTTGCCCTCGCCGGCCGGCGTCGGCGTGATCGCCGTGACGTTGACCAGCTTCGCGTCCGGACGGTCGCTCAGGCGGTCGATGACCGAGAGGTCGACCTTCGCCTTGTACGTCCCGTACGGCTCGACCTCTTCCGGCCGGAGCCCGAGCTCGTCGGCGACGTCGAGGATCGGGCGCAGCGTCGCCGCCTGGGCGATCTCGAGGCTCGAAGGCATCACGGTCGCCATCTGCCGGGAGGCTAGTGACTCACCGCGGCCGCGGCCAGCTCGGAGACGAGGGTGTCGGTGTGGAACCGCTCGAGCGCGAAGGGCGCGATGAGATCGGGCGTCTTCCCGCTCGCCACGAGCTCGGCCAGCGTCACGCCGACGATCGGCGCGGCCTTGAAGCCGTACGTCCCCCACCCCGTCGAGACGTGGAAGTTGTCGATCTCGGTCTTGCCGAGGATCGGGCTGTAGTCGGGCGAGAGATCGCAGAGGCCGGTCCACGTGCGCAGCACCTTCGTCCGCTCGAGCTGTGGCAGGAGCTCGATCGCGTGCGCCGCCGAGTACTCGAGGAACGAGAGCGTCCCGGCGCTCTTGTATGTCGTGTACGGCTCGATCTCGGCGCCGATCAGGAACTCCCCACGATCGGTCTGCGAGACATAGACGTGGAGCTGGGAGGACACGAGGACGACGTCGAGGAACGGCTTCACGGGCTCCGTCACGAAGGCCTGGAGGATGTGCGTCGTGATGGGGAGCCGGAGCCCGACGAGTCTGCCCACGAGCGACGACCAGCCGGCGGTGGCGCTGACGACCTGTCCGCACTCGACCCGGCCGCGCGGCGTCTGCACGGCGGTGATGCGATCGCCGTCGCGTTCGAAGCCGACCACCTCCGTGTCCTGGTGGATCTCGACGCCGTGGCGGTCGGCCGCGCGGGTGAATCCCCACACGACCGCGTCGTGGCGGATGATCCCGCCCGGCGGGTGGTAGAGCGCACCCACGATGGGGTACGCGGGCCTTTGCGAAAGGTCGAGCTCCGGGCAGAGCTCGCGGATGCGGTCCGGGTAGATGACGGTCGACTTGATGCCGAGGAGCTTGTTCACCTCGGCGCGCTCCTGCATCGTGATCATCGCCCGGTCCGAGTGCGCGAGCGTGAGATGCCCGTGCTGCGAGAACATGAGGTTGAAGTCGAGCTTGTCCGAGAGCCGCTCGTACAGCCGCACGCTTTCCCCGTAGAACGCCGCGCCCTCGGGCGTCCGGTAGTTCGAGCGGATGATCGTCGTGTTGCGCCCGGACGCTCCCGAGCCGACGTACGACTTCTCGAGGACGCAGACGTCGCGGATGCCGTGGCGCTTCGCGAGGTAGTACGCGGTCGCCAGCCCGTGCGAGCCGCCGCCGACGATGACGACGTCGTAGCGGCGCTTCAGCTCGGGCCGCTGCCGCCACATCCGCTTCGGAAAGAACAGCTCCGAGATCACGCGTCCTCCAAACCGGCGATCGCGTCGACAACCGCCTCCGCGACGTAGTGCCCGAGCTCCTGCTGGACGTACACGCGCACCCAGCCGTCAGTGTCACGCCGGAGGAGCGCGCTCACGCGCGCGAACGGGCCGGCGGTGGGTATGCGGTCGAGGTCGAGGTCGGTGAGCCGCCGCAGCACCTGCTCGTTCGCGATGGCCATCCCGGCGAGCGCTCCGGTGGCGTCGTACCCGAGCGCGCCCGCCTCCCGCACCCTGGCGACGGCCTCGGGCGGATCCTCGTCCGTGAACAGGAAGGCACGGCGCGGCGAGAGGCGGACGAGCTCCTCTCCCGCGGCCGGCACGAAGGCGTCGACGTTCCCGCGGATCTCGACGACGCCCTCGAGCGAGAGGTCGCGCACGACCGCCGGATCGGCTTGCTCGAGGGCGCGGCGGAGCGGAGACGCCAGCGTCCCGGGCTCGCAGCGCGCCGGCGAGAGGAAGTTCACGAGGCTCACGACCGCATCCGCTCTCCGGCCGGGTCGAAGAAGGCGCCGTGCGTGATGCGCGCCCCCCGGCGCAACCGGTCCACCTGGATCTCGACGCGTGTCCCCGGCTCCGAGCGATCGTTCGGCACCCACGCGAGCCCGATGATCCCACCGACCGCCTCGCTCCTCCGCGCGCTCGTCACACGGCCCGCCGGATACCCCTCGATGACGATCTGCGCACCTTCGGCGGGCAGGAAGTCGTCCTCCATCGTGAAACCGACGAGGCGCTCCTTCTCGTCGCGCTGCGCGAAGTGCTCGAGCGCGAACTTCCCGACGAAGTCGTCCTTGTCGAGCTTCGGGAGCCAGGACATGCCGGACGAGTAGAGGTTCGACTCGGAGTCCGTGTCCTGGCCGACGATGACGTGGCCCTTCTCGAGACGCAGCACGCGCTGTGGCTCGAGCCCGAACGGCCGCGCTCCTTCCGCGACGAGCCGGTCCCACAGGTGCTCGCCCGCCGGGCTCGGGAAGTGGAGCTCGTAGCCGAGCTCGCCCACGAATCCGATGCGGAGGGCGAGCGTCGGAATCCCCGCGACGTCGAGCTCGCGAGCGTCGAGGTACCTGAACTCCTCCGCGGACACGTCGTCCTCGGTCAGCCGCTGCAGCGCGTCGCGCGCCTGCGGGCCGGCGAGGTTCACGGCGGCGAGGGCACCGGTGACGTTCACGATCTGGGCGTCGTAGCCCCAGACGGCGTTCCACCACTCGAACCAGGCGGTGACGGCGTCGGCGCCGGTCGAGGTCGTCGTGACGTAGAAGAGCTCGTCGGCGAGCCTCGCAATCGTGCCGTCGTCCATGATCCGTCCGCCGTCGGAGGTGAGCACGCCGTAGCGGATGCGGCCGGGCTTCATGTCGCCGAACCGGTTCGGATAGAGGCGCTCCAGGAGCGCGACGGCCTCGGGCCCTTCGACGAGGAGCTTCCCGAGGGTCGAGACGTCGATGAGGCCCAGCGACTCGTGCACTGCGCGCACCTCGTCCTCGGGCTTGTCGCCGTAGGCGTACGGCCGTTTCCACGGTCCTGCCCACTGGATCGTCGCGCCGGCTTCCTCGTGCCTCCAGTGCATCGAGCTGCGCCGCGCCGGCGTGAGCTCGCGGCCCGCGAGGAGGCCCAGCTCGACCGGTGCCCACGGCGGACGCGCCGTCGTCGTCCCGATCGCCGTCTCGTACATGCGGTTCTCGTGCGCGTAGAGGCGGATGCTCGAGAGGTGACAGAGCTTGCCCTGGCAGGGGCCCATGGTCGTCGTCGTGTAGCGCTTCGCGAGCTCGATCGAGTCGAAGCCCTCGCTGACCGCGCGCTTCAGATCCTTCGTCGTCACGTCCTCGCAGACGCACACGAAGCACTTCCCCTTGCCCGGGTACGCGGGTTCGGGAGCGACCCTGGGCAGGCCCTCGCCGGTGACGCTTCCGACCGCGTCGACGCCCGTGGGGAGCTCCGTCGGGACGAAGACGCCGAGCGCCTCGTCATACTCGATCCGCGCACCCGCCTGCGCGAGGAGCGAGTACGCAGGCTGCCGCCCGCCAGCGGCCACGAGCAGGTCGCAGTCCGTCGTCTCGCCGTTGACGAGGAGCCGGCGGACGCGCCCCTTCCCTCCCTGCGCGACGAGCTCGCGCGGACGCGCTTCGCGCAGGTCGACGACCTTTGCGACCTCGATGCCGACGTCGACGAGCTCGTCCGCCACGGCGAGCGACTCGTCGTCGGAGCCCACGACGACGGCCCGCTCGCCGGGCTTCACCGAGAAGTCGCGAATCAGCCGGCGGGCGCCGTCGGGGAGCATCACGCCGACGAGGTCGTTGCCGGGGAACACGAGCGGCTGCTCGGTCGCTCCGGTCGCGACCACGAGCTGCTCGGTACGGAAGCGGTAGAGGACCGTGCCAGCGTCGACCGGGACGAGACCGCCCTCCCAGACGCCGAGGGCGGAGGCAGGCGCGATCACCTCGACCCCCTCGAGCTCGAGCTCGCGGCTCCGCGCATCCTCGTCGACGAGCACGACGCCCCGCCCGGCCTTCGCGGCGTCGAGAGCGGCCGCTCGTCCGGCCGCCCCACCGCCGACGACGAGCACCCGCGCCTTGCGGTGCTCGGTGTCGTAGCGCCCGGAGTGCCGGGCGTGAGGGTCGAGCTTGCCGAGGCCGGCGGCGTTCCGCAGGAACTTCTCGTACAGCGGCCAGGCGGCACGCGGGCGGATGAACGTGCGGTAGTAGAACCCGACGGGCGTGAACGGGCCGCCGATCTTGTCCGTCGCGGACATGAGGTCGAAGTCGAGCGACCAGCGGACGTTCTGCCCCTCGACCACAGCGCCCTCGCGGATCGGCACCGTGCACGTGCGCACGTTCGGCACGCCGTTCACGGTCATCATGCAATTCGGGCAGTGGCCTGAGCAGCAGAGCAGGCCGCGTGGGCGGTGGTACTTGAAGGAGCGCGAGAAGACGCGCTTCCCGGCCGCGAAAGCCGCCGACGCGAGCGTGTCACCCTCGAACCCGACGACCTTCCACCCGGCGAAGACGAACGACACGGCCTTCGAGCGGTCGATTCGCTCGCCCGCACGCGGCTCCAGCCTCACGACGTCGGCTTCCTCGGGTCCGGCAGCGTCACCTCGAGCACCTCGTTCGTCCTCGTGTCGCGTTCGGCGAGAAACCACTCACCGCACCCCATGCGGTGCTGCCACCACTCGCGTTGCGCCCCGGCCACGTTGTCGCGGAAGTAGACGTAGTCGGTGAGCTCGCGCAGGCTCGGCGTCCCCGCCGGGCGGGTCGTGACCTCGCCGAAGTACGCGTACTCGTCGACGGGCCGCGGGCCGCAGAACGGGCAGGGGAGCAGAAACGACATTCAGGCGACTCGCATGGTCAATTGCACGTCATGCAACGCTGTGCCAGAATCCGCAACGAACCTACAGCGATGTCGCGCACTCGTCAACCCTCCACCCGTCGAATTGGCGCAGCCGCGCGTGCGATCACGGTGCTCGACACCCTTGCAGATGCCGGCGAGCTCGGCACGAACGAGATCGCACGCCGGGCCGGGATGACCCCGAGCACGGTGTCACGGCAGCTGGGGACGCTCGCGGCCTCGGGCCTCGTCGAGCGCGTTCCGACATCGGGTCGGTACAAGCTCGGGATCCGGCTCGTCCACCTCGCGAACGCCGTCCTCGCACAACTCGACGTCCGTGAGGTGTCGCGGCCGCGCCTCGTCGCGCTCGTGGAGGCCACCGGCGAGACGGCGACCCTCTCCGTCCCCGGCGACGACGATGCGGTCACGGTCGACTTCGTCCTCGGCGCCCACCAGATCCAGCCGGTCTCGCGCCTCGGGCGCCCGTCCATCGCGCACGCCACCTCGGCGGGGAAGGTGATGCTCGCATTCGGGGCGCGGGAGCTCCCGGACGGTCCGCTCCGCGCGTACACGACGCGAACGATTACAGACCCCCAGGCCCTCGCCGGTGAGATCGAGACCGTCCGCGAGCGCGGCTATGCGCAGGCGGTCGGCGAGCGCGAGCCGGGACTGACGGCCATCGCCGCTCCGATCCTGTCTGCCCGTGGCGAGCTCGAGGCGATCGTGGCGCTCCAGGGGCCGAGCGAGCGTTTCGACGGCGACGCCGTGGACGCCGCACTGCCGCTGCTCCTCGAGCACGCCGCCGCGATCTCGCGGGCGCTCGGCTGGGAAGAGCAGTGAGCGGGCCGCTCGAGCCGCTCGAGCGCCTCTACGAGGACGAGTCGCTCCCGAAGGTCCCGCTGCCCGCGGAGCTCTCACGCCTGCACGACGGCGACGTCGGGTTCCCGGCGGATTGCCTTTTCGCGAACTTCGTGACGACGCTGGACGGTGTCGTCGCGATCCCCGCCATGCCGAGGTCGAACGACTTCGTGGCAGGCGACAGCGACGCGGATCGCTTCCTGATGGGCCTCCTGCGCGCGCTCGCGGACGTCGTCCTCATCGGGTCCGGCGTGCTCCGGGCGAGCCCGAGCGGGACGTGGCAGCCCGAGAGGATCTTCGCACCGGCCGCGCGCGCCTACGCCGAGTTGCGCGAGACGTTGCGGATGTCGCGGGCGCCCGACGTCGCGGTGCTCACCGGCAGCGGTGCGATCGATCCCCGCCATCCGCTGTTCGAGTGGGGCGCCGTCGTCCTCACGAGCGACGCGGGAGCCCAACGGCTCGGGGCAAGCGTCCCGCCCGCGTCGACCGTCGTCGCGCTCGGGCCGTCCACGCGGATCGAGCCCCGCCTCGTCGTGGGCGCGCTCCGCGAGCGCGGCCACCGGCGCATCCTCTCCGAGGCGGGGCCGCACACGTTCGGTGAGCTGCTCGAGGCCGAGCTCGTCGACGAGCTTTTCCTGACGGCCTCGCCCCTCATCGTCGGCGCGGGAGAGCCGGGCTCGAGGCTCAGGCTCGTCGAGGGCGCCGACCTCGTCCCCGAGGGTACGAGACTGCGGCTCGTGAGCCTGCGCCGGCACGGGTCGCACCTCTTCCACCGCTACGCGATCGACCGCGGCGCGCGAAGCTAGGCGGAACGCGCGAGCCGCTCGCCGAGGGCGCGGACGCTCGCGCGCAGCTCGTCCGGCTTCCGGACCGAGAAGCCGCAGCCGAGACCGGCCAAGATGCTCGCGGTCCAGTCGAGCGAGCCCACGCGCATCCGCAGGACGGTCGCGCCGTCCTCGTCGACGAGCTCCGCCAGCGTCGCCGGAACGCGCCGCGCGGCCTCGCCGACCGGGAGCTCGAGCAGCACCTCGACCTCCCAGCGCCACGGGACGCGCGCGAGCGACGTGCTCACGTAGGCGACGGCGTCGAAGTCGTTCGGCGGGTCGACCGCCGCGTCGGTGATCGCGCGCACGCGCCGCATGCGGTCGACCCTGAACGTGCGGAGGTCGTCGCGCAGATGGTCGTACGCGGCGAGGTACCAGCGCCCCGAGTGGACAACGAGGCCGTGCGGGCTCAGCTCCCGCCGTGTCTCGTCCCCCGAGAACGCTCGGTACGTACCTCGGACTCGCCGGCGGCGGCGGATCACGTCGGCGAGGAGGAGCACGGTGTCCCCCCTCACCGGTGCAGGCCTCGTCGCACGCGAGGTGAAGTCGAGGGTCTCCTCGAGAGCCTCGACGCGCCGGCGCAGCCCGTCGGGAAGAACACGGTGGATCTTCAGGAGCGCACCCTCGACGGCGTCCGCCGAGCCGGCCAGCCCGAGTCGGCCCGCGGCCTGGACGCCGAGCGCGACCGCGACCGCCTCGTCGTCCGTCAGCATGAGCGGCGGCAGCCGGTAGCCGGGGCGGATCCGGTAGCCACCACCGACGCCGCGCTGACCCTCGACCGGGATGCCGAGCTCCTGCAGAGCCTCGACGTACCGCCGCACAGTGCGGGGGTCGATCTCGAGCCGATCGGCGATCTCGCGGCCCGTGATGAGCGGTTGGGCTTGGAGGAGCTCGAGCAGCTCGAGGAGTCTCGCGGTCGGCGTCAACACGGTCGAAGTCAACCACACATAGAGGGCCAAATCCGCCCTATTTGTCGAGTAGCGTCGGAGCAATACACAAGCGACCTGGAGGTGCCTGGTGACGGTGGCGGTGAAGGAACGCGCGACTTCCCGAGACTTCGACTTCTGGATGGGGAGGTGGAACGTGCGCAATCGGCGCCTCGCGCGGCGCCTCGACGGATGTGACGAGTGGGACGAGTTCGAGGCGATGGTCGCGGCCAGGCCGCTCCCCGGTGGGCTCGGAAACGAGGACGTGTACTGCACCGAGTACGGCGGCGGGTTCGTCGGGATGTCCTTCCGCTTCTACGATCCCGACACCGGGCTGTGGTCGATCTACTGGGCGGACAGCCGCCGGCCCGGACTGCTCGACCCGCCGGTGATCGGCTCGTTCTCGGGCGACGTCGGGGTCTTCGAGGGGACGGACACGTTCCGCGGACGTCCGGTCCTCGTGCGGTTCACCTGGTCGCACATCACGACCCCGACGCCGCGCTGGGAGCAGGCCTACTCGGACGACGACGGCCAGACGTGTGAGACTAACTGGATCATGGACTTCGCGCGGACGCTCGAGGTGGCGTCGTGAGCGCGCTCGAGCAGGTCGGAGACGTTCGGATGGAGTATGTCCATGCCGAGAAGCTCGTCAGGCCGGAGCCGAGCCTCATGCTGGGGGCGACCGTGCTGAAGTGGTACGACATCGCGCCCGAGGACTCGCCCGTTCCGTTGGCGATCCGCGCCTTGGCGCGCCGCAACCTCCGAGACGCGGCGAAGTGTGGCGCGCTCGAGCTCGGGGAGGAGCTCGGTTTCGTCATCCTCCACCGCTGCGGAGAGAGCTTCTACTTCCTGCTCGTGTGCACGTGGCGCAACGACAACGAGCTCTGGGAGACCGTCTGGGCCAAGCCCGGCGACGGCGATGTGTCCTTCAAGCCGTGGTCACGCGACGGAAGCCACATTCCGACGTTCTGCGTCTGGGAGCTCGCCGCCGTCTGCCACGAACGGCTGGCCTGGAGCGAGTATCTCCTCTCGGCGCGCGACGGCGGCGCGCGGCAGATGTACCTCCGATCCAGTTACGAAGGGATCGCGTGACGTCGCCGCGGGTACTGCACATCGTTCGGGTCGAGCGCGGTGGCCCGTGGGACTGGTCGCGAGACATGCGTGAGCAGGACGGGTGGGACGAGCACGCACGCTTCATGAACGCCCTCGTCGACGACCGTTTCATCCTCCTCGGCGGTCCGCTCGACGGCGGCCGAGAGGCCTTCCACGTCGTCGACGCGCCCTCCGAGCACGAGATCCGCGCCCGCTTCGCAACGGATCCCTGGGCGCGCAACGGCATGCTGAGGATCAAGAGCGTCGAGCGCTGGACGATCCTGCTGGAGCCCGAGGACTAGCGCACCCCAGCACGCCGATAGCGTGCGGGCATGCTGCTCGACACGAAGCTCGCCGTCGTCCTGCGGGACGATCTCGCCGTCTGGCAGAAGACGAACGTCACCGCGTTCCTCGCCAGCGGGATCGCGGGGACAGCGCCTGGAGTCGTCGGCGAGCCGTACCGTGACGCCTCAGGGAACGAGTACCTGCCGATGTTCGTCCAGCCGGTGCTCGTCTACGAGGCGGACGCCGCTGCGCTCAGGCGAGCCTACGAGCGCGCGATGGATCGTGACGTCGAGCTGGCCGTCTACACGCACGAGCTCTTCGAGACGGGTCACGACGAGGCCAACCGCGCCGCCGTCGCAGCCGTCCCCGCTGACGAGCTCGATCTCGTGGGAATCGCCTTCCGCGCCGAGCGCAAGACGGTCGACAAGGTCGTCGATCGCCTGCGCTTCCATCCGTGACCCGGCGATCGTTTCGGCCG
>JBKOYF010000085.1:0-5897 GCA_046725305.1 Actinomycetota bacterium | reverse complement strand
CTTCGCGGGTCGTCCGCCGGAGCGCTCCTCGGGTTCCTCGGCGGGCTCCTCGTCGACGTGGTGACGCTCGGGACGCTCGGCGTGACTTCGCTCGTCCTGACCCTCGCCGGCTTCTGGGCCGGGCGCTACGGGGAGACGACGGGCCGCAACCGACGCTTCGCGCCAATCCTCGCCGTCGGGTCGATCACGGTCCTCGCGGGCGCGTTCGGGTACGTCCTCCACTACCAACTCGGAGAGGACGTCGTTGCGCGAACGGCGCTCGTCACGGCGCTCCTCCCGGCGTTCGTGATGAATCTCGTCCTCGCCCTGCCGGTGCACCGGCTCGTGCGCGCGATCGTCGGCGAGGAGCTGCGGATGGAGCCGGCGGCCGAGGTCGAGGTCCTCGCCTAGTGCTCCCCTCCATGACTACGCCTGTACTTCGCGCGGCTGCGAACACTTCGCATGCCGTCGTCCTCAGTCGCGCCAATATTCACCAGTATTGGCGCTCCCTGCGTCCTAGGCCTGCTCGGTTCTCGCCGGCGAATCACGATCGTACTCATGGAGGGAAGCACTGACCTCGGGGCCGTACCAGGAACGGCGCGCGCCGTCGGGGCGCTTCCTCCCGCCGGACCCGCGGGTGCGCGAGCCGCATCGGCTCACGCCGCAGCTCGCCCTCCGCGTCGCGATCCTCGGAGGCGTCGCGCTCGCCGCGTTCGTGGTCCTCTTCTTCCGGCTCTGGTCGCTCCAGGTGCTCTCCGGAAACGAGTACCTGAACGCCGCCCAGAGCAACCAGCTCCGTCTGATCCGCGTCGAGGCGCCACGGGGGCCGCTCCTCGACCGCTACGGAAGGGTGGTCGTCTCCAACGTCGCGGGCACCGCGGTACAGCTCTGGGTCGGCGACATGCCGAAGCAAGGCCGGTTCGACCTCGTGCGGCGCCTTGCCGCGGTCCTCGACGTCTCGCCCCGGGAGCTTGCCAAGCAGGTCGACGAGCATCGGCTCGATCCGCTGACGCCGATCATCGTGAAGACCTCCGTCGGCGAGGAGCAGGTCGACTACCTCTACGAGCACAAGGCCGAGTTCCCCGGAGTCGAGGTCGCGCAGGTCTACCTCCGCGAGTACCCGTACGGGGCCCTCGCTGCCCAGGCGCTCGGGTATACGGGAGAGATCTCGCCCGACGAGCTCGCGCGTCTGCATAAGGACGGATACCGCGCAGGCGACCGGATCGGGAAGACCGGGATCGAGGCCGCCTACGACGCCTACCTGCGAGGCAGGGCCGGGCTCGCGCAGATACGGGTCGACTCGCTCGGCCGTCCCCAGTCGCCCCTCGAGCTTCGCGCGGAGGCACGGCCCGGCTACGCGCTCCGGCTGACGCTCGACATGCGACTGCAACGCGCCGCGGAGGGGGCGCTCCAGTACGGGATCGGGCTCGCGCACGAGAACCATCAGTGGGCGGCCGACGGCGGCGCGATCGTCGCGCTCGACCCGCGCGACGGGTCGGTGCTGGCCATGGCGTCGGCCCCGACGTTCAAGCCGTCGCTCTTCGTCGGTCGAACGGACCCGAAGAAGCTCGCGGCGCTGTACGACGACGCGAGCAACCCGCTCTTCAACCGCGCGACCGCCGGGCTCTATCCACCGGGCTCGACGTGGAAGCCGGTGACGGCGCTCGCGGGCATGCAGGAGCACATGTTCTCCGCGTACGACTCGATCCAGTGCACGCCGTCGGCGACGTACGGCCTCGACAAGCAGGTCTTCCGGAACTGGAACCCGTACGTAAACCGCCCCATGACGCTCCCAGAGGCGCTTGCCGAGTCGTGCGACACGTACTTCTACGAGATCGGAAACCGCTTCTACGAAGCCGGCTCGGACGGCCGGGTACGCATGCAGCAGTGGGCACGAAAGCTCGGCTTCGGCGCCGCCACGGGGCTCGACATCGGGGGCGAGGCGGATGGGCTCGTGCCGACCCCGGAGTGGCGCAAGAAGACGTTCCAGAGCGACTGGGATCGCGCATGGAACCCGGGCGACTCGATCCAGCTCGCGATCGGGCAGAAGGACCTGCTCGTGACCCCCCTCCAGATGGCGGCGTTCTACGCGGTGCTCGCGAACGGCGGGAAGCTCGTCACCCCGCATCTTGTCTCCGATGTCGAGCAGCCCGGTGCGAAGGGCTCGCCCCGCGTTGTCCTGCGCCGGTTCGCCCCGACGCCCCCGCGCTCGGCAGGCGTGGACTCCGCGGCGCTGACGGCCGTCGACGACGGCCTGTTCGCGGCGACGCACTCGAGCAGCGGCACGTCGGCAGGTGTCTTCGCCAACTACCCGATTCCGATCTCCGGCAAGACCGGCACCGCGGAGAAGGTCGTCCCCCTCCCCGGGTATCCGAGCGACCACCTCGAGGACCAGTCGTGGTGGTGCGGGTGGGGGCCGTCCGACTCCGCGCGGCTCGTCGTCTGCGCACTCATCGAGAACGGGGGTCACGGCTCGAGCGCGGCCGCGCCCGCCGCGCTCAAGGTCTTCGAGCGGTACTTCGGCGTGGAGTCTCCGTCGTCGGCGACCCTGGTGAACGTGGACTGATGGAGGAGTCGCGATGATCGAGGTCGGGCAGCGCCCCCGCTTCCGTCCGGCCTCCGGGCGCTCGGAGGCCACGGTGCTCGCGTACGTGCGCGGCCTGGACTGGATCCTCCTCGTCGCCGCGGCGGGCCTCGTCGGCTACGGCCTCTGGGTCGTCTCGGGAATCACCCGCTTCGACGTCCCCGGCGACGAGAACTACTACGTCGTGCGCCAGGGATTCGCGGCGGCGTTGGGCGTCGTCGGCCTCATCGTCACCGCGATCGTGCCGGTCGACCTCTGGCGCCGGCACTGGAAGCTCCTGTACGGGGCGATGCTCGCGCTCGTGTTCGTCGTGTTCGTCGGCGCCGAGACGATTCGTGGGTCGAAGCGCTGGCTCGACCTGGGCGTCATCCAGTTCCAGCCCTCCGAGCTCGGGAAGGTCCTGTTCGTGCTGGCGCTCGCCGGGTTCGTCGTCGGGCGCGTCGGGCCCACGACGAAGTGGCGCACGATCCTCTCCGTGATCGGGCTGGGCGCGGTGCCGATCCTGCTCGTGTTCATGCAACCGGACCTCGGAACGGCGCTCGTATACGGGGCGGCGCTCTTCGCCGTGTTGTTCTTCGTCGGCGTCCGCTGGCGGCAACTCGTCCTGCTCCTAGCCGTCGGCGTCCTCGCGATCGCGTCGGTGCTCTGGTTCCTTCCCTCGGCGGGCGTCCAGGTGCTGAAGCCGTACCAGACCGCCCGCCTGACACTCGACCCGGACGCCGATCCGGGCGGGATCACCTACAACCTCAGCCAGTCGATCACGGCCGTCGGCTCGGGCGGCATCACCGGCCGAGGCGTCATCGGGGCGAGCCAGACACGCCTCGATTACCTCCCGGAGCATGCGACCGACTTCGCGTTCGCCTCGCTCGCCGAGCAGCATGGGTTCGTCGGCTGCGCGATTCTCCTGCTCCTTTACCTCCTCGTCGTGTGGCGCGGGCTGCGCGTCGTGACGGGGGCGAGCGACCTGTACGGCGTCGTGGTCGCAGGCGCACTCGTCGTCGCCTTCCTGTTCCAGGTGTTCGTCAACGTCGGGATGACGATGGGCGTCGCTCCCGTGACCGGCATCCCGTTGCCGTTCGTGACTGTCGGCGGATCGTCGATGGTCTCGAACCTCATCCTGATCGGCGTGCTGCAGAGCATCCACGCTCGAGGCGAGCTCGGCCGGCCCGGCCCGTGAGGCGCGCCGGCATCCTCGCGGTGGCCGCCGAGGCGCGAAGCCTCGGCTCGGCGTTGCGCTCCGAGCGCGCGCCGGACGCAGGCCCGGTCGTCGTCACCGGCGTCCTCGCGGAGCAGCTCGCGAAGGAGCTCGGCGCGGGAGCCGACCCGGGAGCGGTGACCGTGGGGGGCAAGCCGCTCCCGTCGAACCTCGAGGTCCTCGTCCACGTGATCGCGGGCGACCCGACGGCGGCCGACGTTGAGCTCGTCCGGGAAGCGACGACACGGGGTGCCGACACCGTCGTCGTCGAGCTCTGGCCACAGGAGGAGTGGACGCGGCCGTTCGTCCTCTCGCCGTTCATCGTCGAGTGCCGTGCGGGCCAAGGCTTCCCGGTGCGCGAGATCGCCGACCGCATCGTGGAGGCTTCGGAGAACGCGACAGCGCTCGCGTCGCGCGTGCCCACGCTCGCGGACGCGGTGCGGGACGGCCTCGTCCGCCAGTCGATCATCCGCTCCGCGCTCATCGGGCTCGCCGGGTCCCGGCTCGGCGTCTCGCGGCCGCTCTTGACGCTCGAGCAGATGCGACTCGCGTCCCAGCTCCGCACGGTCTCTGGCGGTGCCGAGCCCGACCAGCGCCCGCTACTCGCCGCCCAGGCGGCGGTCGTCGTGGCATCGGGATTCGCCTTCCGGCGCATCGCCCGCGCAGTGCGGACGGTGCTCCCTGCGCCCGTCGCGTACACGGCGGTGGCGGCGGGCGGCACGTGGGTGCTCGCGAAGGCGCTCGAGACCATCCAGGCTCGCCTCCCCTCGTCCTGACGAGCCCCGCCTCGGTCCGTCCGGACCGGGTCCTAGGATGCGCCCGGACCGAGCGCATGGGAGGGACGATGCAGAGCACCGAGCTGGCCGAGGAGCTGCTTCAGCTCGAGGAGGCCGACGCGTGGTTCGAATACCTCGAGTCCACGCGGGGTCAGTCGGAGACGCGCTACGCGGAGCTCGAGCCGTGGGCGTGGGCGCGCCTCTCGCAACGCCTCCGCGGGGTTCGTGCACGCCGTGCTCGCCTGAGCCCGGCAGCAGCGTGACCTGCCCGGGACGGGGCCGCGGAAGTCGCGGCTGGTAGCCTGTGTTCCAGGTCATGTCGACCGATGTCTTGAACCCACGCAGCGCGAGGCCGGACGAGCCGGTGGCTTTCCGGGACCCGCGCGCGACCACACGAGGAGAATTCGACCTTGGCACTACGCTGGTTTCGCTTCGGCAAGAAGCAGGAAGGACCGGAAGGACAGGCGGCGCAAGAGAGCGTCGCGACGGAAGTAGAAGCACCGCCTGAGGCCCTCGAGCCACAGGTGACGGAGCCGGCGGAGGAAGCGCCGGCCGGCCCCAAGAAGAGGCGCCGCCGCGGAAGTCGCGGAGGCCGCGGAAGGAAGAAGGCGACGACGCCGCCTACTGTCGGTGGCGAGTCGGCATCGACCGAGGCCTCGACGGACGTCTCGACGGCGACGCTCACGGCGAGGACGACGCGGAAGACCGACGGCAAGCCAGAACGCCGTCCGGCGCGCGGGGGTGGACGACGCCGGACGCCGACGAAGCGCGCTCCACTCCCCGCCGCCAAGCGCGAGCTCGTGATCTCCGTCGACGTCGGCGAACAGCGCGTCGCGATCCTGGAGGACGACCGCGTGGCCGAGGTCTACCTCGAGCGACCCGAGCGGCGCTCCATCGCGGGCAATATCTACCTCGGGGTCGTCGACAACGTGCTTCCTGGAATGGAGGCTGCCTTCGTCGAGATCGGCCTCGAGAAGAACGGATTCCTCTACGTCGACGAGATCGTCGGGCCCGAGCTCGAGGGCCGCAAGGGTGCCCGCAAGATCCAGGAGCTCATCAAGCGCGGCCAGACGATCATGGTCCAGGCGGTCAAGGACCCGATGAAGTCGAAGGGTGCGCGGCTCACGACCGAGATCTCGCTCCCGGGGCGCTTCCTCGTGTACGTCCCGAACGGGGAGGGCTCGGGCGTGTCGCGTCGCCTCGAGGACGCGGAGCGCACGCGGCTGAAGGAGATCGTGCGCAAGCTCGATCCCAAGGGCGGCGGCATCATCGTGCGCACGGCAGCCGAGGGCGCCTCCGCGGAGGACATCGAGCGCGACCTCCTCTTCCTGCAGCGCCTGTGGAAGGCCATCCAGGCCAAGGC
>JBKOYF010000030.1:0-4888 GCA_046725305.1 Actinomycetota bacterium | reverse complement strand
CGAGCAGATCGATCGTGAGCTGCTGTCCGCCATCGCGGACAAGTTCGGCGGTGGTCCCGTCGGCGTCTCGACCCTGGCTGTCACCCTCGGCGAGGAGCCCGACACGATCGAGGACGTGTACGAGCCCTACCTCCTGCAGCTCGGATTTCTCCAACGAACGCCCAGGGGTCGCGTGATCACCGAGCTCGGCCGGGCTCACATCGGGTCCGTGCGAGACGACGGCCTGTTCTGAGATGGCGATGCACGTCTGGACTCCGGGCGCTGCGGGGCCTCTCGACGAGTTCGTCGGCCGGCTGGGGCGAATGGTCACCGCCTTCGTGCAGGAGAACGCGCTCGACCTGGCGGAAGTACGGCTCGAGCTCGTCGACGGATCGCGCTACATGATCGCGACCACGAGCGCCGAGCCCGGTTTCGGGTTCTTCTCCTTCACTCCGCACCGGGAGGAGGACGACGAGCCCGCAAAGGTGATCGTCCCGATCGGCGCTGTACGCTCGATCGAGATCTCGGCACCCGACCCGGAGCGTCCGTTCGGGTTCGTCCCGACCGAGTAGCCTCAGCCCTCGGCGGGCGGGGAGGGAAACAGCGGATCGAGCGCTCTCCCGCGCGGAAGGGCCACTCGTTTCACCCACGTGGCGAAGAAAGCCGCCGAGAGCAGGAAGAAGAGGATCCCGACGGCCACCGAGCCGGCGATGCCGAGATCGAGCGCGAATGCCGCGATCCCGGCAGCGGCGCCTGCGACAACCGAGTCGATGACTGCGACGACGCCGGGAACCGAGACGAACGGTTGCATTCGCGGGAGCGGGGCTCGCACGGCCAACGAGGTCATGAGGACACCAGCTTCGTCGTCGTACGCGCTTGCGACGAAGTATGGCTCGAGCTCAGGCTCCATCTGGAGGTACGCGTTCCGGATCCGATTCATCCCCTGCACCCAGAGTGCGTTCTCGTGGTTCACCTGCCCGAGGCGGACGATCGTCACGAGTCCGAGGAAGTAGACGACCGGCAGGAGCACGAGTGCGAACGCGATGAATCCGGGTCCGAAATCGTCCGCCTGCGCGACGAGCGCGAGGGCGACGACGGCCCCCGACAGCGCGGCGACGAAGATCGAGGTCCTGCTCATCGCCTCGGTGTAGACCAGGTTGCGAGCAGCGAGCAGGCTCCAGTGCTCGGTCGTGAGGATCTGGAGGGCCTGCGAGCCGGGCTCCGCGCCGGGAGCGCGCGATTCGGAAGTCACGGCGCGGGAGGTCGCATCCGGCTCGAGCATGGTCAGCCGCGGTACTGCAGCTCGTTCCAGGACGGAACGGGCGCGAGCTCGAGGAGCGTGCGTCCGCCCTTTGGCTCCGCATAGCCGAAGTCGCCGGTGTCGTCGATCCACGACACGTCGAGGAGGCCTTCCTTCACCCGGTGATCGAGCCAGGCGCCGCGGAAGACGAGCTTGCGGAGCCAGTAGACGAGCGACTCGCCGTTCTGCAGGGAGACCCGCTCCCAGTGGCGGACGAGGTAGAGGCCGAGGCCGCTCCGGGGATCGACGATGCGGCCGTCCGCGACCAGCTCGACGAGATCGGCCGCCTCCTGCTCGTCGACCTCGTTCGAGGCGATGAGCTCGAGACGAACTGCGGCTGCGATGACGCGCTCCTCGAAGTCACGCGCGGAGAACTCGAACCGATGACCCAGGAACTCGACGACGAAGTCGTCTCCCGAGCGGTAGTTCGCGGTGAGCACGAAGCGCAGGGTATCTAGGCTTTCCGACGTGCGAGATCGCCGACTCTGGGCCGTGATGGCCGTCCTCGTGCTCGTCATCTGGCTCGTCGGAGCCGCCGTCACGAAGTTCTCGCTCGAGCAGATGGCCTACTTCGCGCCGATCGCGGTGGTCGCGGTGGGCGCAACGGTCGGCATCGTCCTGCTCTGGGTGAAGGTCGTCACGGACTCCGTTCGGCGCCGGCGCACCGAGCAGTAGCCTCACATACGGCGTCCGACGGCCTCCGTACCGTCACTGCGAGTGACGAGCTCCTGGACGGTCGCCCCCCTCGATCCGCGCGAATCGCTTGCGCTCGCGCGCGAGCTGAGCGTAAGCGAGGTCACCGCCGCTGTGCTCGCGCGGCGGGGGCTCGCCGATCCGGACGCGGCGAGGCGGTTCCTCGATGCGGAGCTCCCGGGGCACGACCCGATGCTCCTCGGTGACATGGCCGTCGCGGTCGAGCGGATTCGCAAAGCAGTCGAAGAAGGCAAACGAATCTGCGTCCACGGTGACTACGACGTCGACGGCATCTGCGCGACTGCGCTCGCGACGCTCGTCCTGCGGGAGCTCGGAGCCGACGTCGGCTGGCACCTGCCGAGCAGGTTCGAGGAGGGATATGGCCTGTCGACCGACACGCTGTCGCGCCTCGCTGACGACGGGGTCGGCCTCGTGCTCACCGTGGACTGCGGAATCACCGCCGTGGAGGAGATCGCGGACGCGAGACGCCGCGGGCTCGACGTCGTCGTCACCGACCACCATCGGCCGGGAGACACGCTGCCGGACTGCCCGGTCGTCGCCACCCGACCGTCGAGCTACCCGTTCCCCGAGCTCTGCGGGACCGGGGTCGCCCACAAGCTGGCCGAGGCGCTCCTGGGCGCGGAGCACCCCGTCGTACGGCGAAATCTCGACCTCGTCGCGCTCGCGACGATCGCCGACGTCGTCCCGCTCCTGGACGAGAACCGCGGGCTCGCAGCCGCCGGCCTGCGCGCACTCGCCGCCACCTCGCGGCCGGGCTTGCAGGCGCTCATGCGTAGCTCACGTGTCGATCCGGCGGCGGTGGACGCAGGTGCCGTCGCCTTCCGGCTCGCACCGCGCATCAACGCAGCCGGGCGACTCGGCCGGCCCGATGTCGCGCTCGAGCTCGTGCTCACCGAGGACGACGACGAGGCCCGCCGGCTCGCGGCGGAGCTCGAGGAGCTCAACCGCGACCGACAGGCGGTCGAGGAGCGCATCCTCCGAGAGGCGATGGAGGCGGTCGAGACGATGCCCGAGCCTCGCCGGAGGCAGCGTGGCTACGTCCTGTGGCGCGAGGATTGGCACGAGGGCGTGATCGGCATC
This sequence comes from Actinomycetota bacterium, assembly GCA_046725305.1. GTDB lineage: Bacteria > Actinomycetota > Thermoleophilia > Gaiellales > Gaiellaceae > GMQP-bins7. The sequence goes on along the minus strand of JBKOYF010000030.1, from coordinate 1,815 downwards.
GTCGCCTCCCGTCTCGTCGACCGGTTCCGCAGACCGATCGTGCTGATCACGAGGTCGAACGAAGGCTGGAAGGGATCGGGGCGGTCGATCTCGCAGTTCGACCTCCACGGTGCGCTCGCGGCCTGCGCGGAGCACCTCGAACGGTTCGGGGGGCATCGCGCGGCGGCCGGGCTCTCGATCGACGAATCGCGGATCGAGGCCTTCGCCGACGACTTCGCGGCGCACGCTGACGCCTGCCTCGAACCGGAGGATCTGGTGGAGCTCGTGAGGGTCGATGCGGTCGTCTCGGCGCAGGACCTCACGCTCGAGCTCGCGGAGGAGCTCGGACGCCTCGCCCCGTTCGGCCTCGGCAACCCCAACGTGACGCTCCTCGTACCCGCGACGCAGGCCGTGGCGCCGGCGACCGTCGGCGAAGGGAAGCATCTGCGCTTCCGCGTACGACAGCGTGGCCGAGACGCGGGAAGCGCCATCGCGTTCGGCCAGGGTGCGCATCTCGACCGGCTGCGCGCGGCGGGCCTCTTCGACGTCGCGTTTCGCCTCGAGGAGAACCACTGGAACGGCACGGTCGCTCCCCAGCTCGTCGTCAGACGGATCTTCGACACGGCGGATGGATACGAGGAGCTCCGCGGGTGGCTCGCCGAGCTGTGGCGTCGTGGCGAAGCGGCGTGGACGCCCGAGGCGCGCCGCATCTTCGGCGAGCTCGCGCTCGACGGGGGCGAAGCGCGCCGGCGAGAGCTGCTCGAGTCGGAGTCGTTCAGGGCGATGCTGCTCGAGGCGGGGCTGCCACGCGCAGCCTAGCGAGCCAGAGGGGTTCGCACGTGCTGCGGGCGCGAACGCGCCCGCCTTCAGGGATTTTGCGCGACCGGGATGTCGCGCTAGCGCATCCCCGGTCGTGCGCAAGGAGCGAGCATCAGCCCAAGCCAGGTCGCGACGGGACCAGGACGTCCCGCATCGCAAGTGCGAGCCGTCGTGCGTTGCGTCTGCGTAGCCAGCGTCGAAGACTGCTCATGGAATGTCGGAGTTCGCGCGTCCGCTCCCGAACCCTTCCCGGGCCGAGGGGGCCGGAAACCCCGCTCAGTACACTGAACTCATGAGTGTCCTCGACGCCAAGCGGCATCGCGAAGACCTCGTCGAAGAGCTGATCGCCGAGGTCGAGTCCTACAACCCGGACGTCGACAAGGACCTCTTGCGCCGCGCGTTCGAGGCCGCCGAGCGAGCGCACGCGGGCCAGACGCGCCGGTCGGGCGAGGAGTTCATCCACCATCCGCTCGGGGTCGCGCGCATCTGTGCGGAGCTGCACCTCGACGAGCAGACGATCGCGGCCGCCCTGCTCCACGACGTGATCGAGGACACGGAGTCCGACCTCGAGGAGCTGCGGACTGAGTTCGGTCCGGAGGTCGTTCAGCTCGTCGAAGGCGTCACGAAGCTGACCCGCATCAGCTTCCAGAGCCGCGAGCAGGCCGAGGCGGAGAACTACCGGAAGATGATCGTCGCGATGGCGCAGGACGTCCGCGTCATCCTCATCAAGCTCGCCGACCGCCTCCACAACATGCGCACGATCGAGTACCTCGGAAAGCAGAAGCAGGCGCAGAAGGCGCGCGAGACACTCGAGGTGTACGCGCCGCTCGCGCATAGGCTCGGGATCCACGCTCTCAAGTGGGAGCTCGAGGACCTCGCGTTCCAGACGCTCCACCCACGCAAGTACGCCGAGATCAAGGCGATGGTCGCGGACCGGCAGGCCGATCGCGAGGCGCAGGCCGACAAGGCGGCCGAGATCCTCGGCGACGAGCTCGGGAAGGCGGACGTCCCGGCAGA
>JBKOYF010000093.1:0-7475 GCA_046725305.1 Actinomycetota bacterium | reverse complement strand
CGTTCACGAACTAGGCATGTGACGCACCGCTGGGCGGCGGCGTATTCAGGACGTCACCGACCCGCGGAGGTTCTCCATGAAACGCCTGCTTCTCCTCGTTGCAGCAGGGATCGGCGCCGTCGCATTGGCCGGCGCCGTCGGTCTTCCCGATCTCGCGGGCGCGGAGGATGTCGCGCCTGCCGCCGACTCCATCACGGTCAGCGGGGTCGGCTCGGTCGAGGCGGTCCCGAACGAGTCCGAGATGTCGTTCGGCGTCGAGACGAGGCGACCGACGGCAAAGGCCGCGGTCGCGGCGAATGCCGACGCCATGCGTGGTGTCGTCAACGCGCTCCGCGCCGCCGGCGCGCGCGAGATCGCGACGCAGTGGGTCAGTGTGTACCCGTCGAGCGACGAGAACGGCCAGGTCGACGGCTACACGGCGTCGAACAGCGTCTCCGCAGTGTCCGACGTCGGGGATGCGCCTGGCCTGATCGATGCGGCCGCTGACGCAGGCGCGAACACGATCTCCGGCCCGGGGCTGAGCTCGAGCAACGCCGAGGCCCTCTATCGGGCTGCACTCGCGAAGGCCGTCGACGGGGCACGCCTCCGTGCCGAGGCGCTCGCGAAGGCGGCGGGCCGGTCGCTCGGGCCGATCACGGCGATCGTCGAGGCCGGCGCACGGCCCTCACCGCTCTATCGCGAGGCCGCGGCCGCGGCGGACTCTGCGACACCGATCGTCCCCGGCGAGCAGGAGACCACGGCGACGGTCAGCGTCACGTTCACCCTCCGCTGAGCTTTGCGCAGACCGGAATCCGACTAGCGTCGAATTCCGGTCGCGCGAAGATCCCTAAAGGCGCCCGCTTCGCGGGCGCTGCCTGGTCTACTGACGAGCCTCCGCGATGATGCGCCGGTGTCCGAGCTCATCGACCGGAGTGCGCGCGTCTCGACGCTCGAGCTCTTCTTCGATCTCGTCTTCGTCTTCACGATCACGCAGCTCACGAACGTCCTCGTCTCCGGCAGCGGCGTGGCGACCGCCGTCCAGGTCCTCGTCATGCTCGCCGTCATCTGGTGGATGTACGACGGCTACGCCTGGCTGACGAACGCCATCGCCACGGACCTCCTGCGGTTCCGGCTCCTGCTCCTCGGGGGAATGGCCGGCTTCCTCGTGATCGCGCTGGCGGTCCCGACCGCGTACGCGGCCAACGGAGTCGCCTTCGGCCTCGGGTACCTCGTCGTCGTGCTCCTGCACGCGGGGATGTACGCGAAGGGCACGTCCGTCTCCGAGGTCGCCGCGATCCTCCGCATCGTCCCCTACAACCTCACGGCCGCGGGGCTCGTGCTCGTGGGCGGGAGTGTGGGAGGACGCACGCAGGACGTGCTCTGGACGGCCGCCGCGATCCTGCTCTGGGTCACCCCGTGGTTCACGAGCACGGAGGGCTTCGTCGTGGCAGCGGAGCACTTCGTCGAGCGCCACGGGCTCGTGATCATCGTCGCGCTTGGCGAATCGATCGTCGTGGTCGGCGCGGGGGCTTCGGGCGTGACCATCGATTTTCGGCTCGTGCTCGCGGCGCTTCTCTCGCTCGGCCTGAGCGCCGCGCTCTGGTGGCTCTACTTCCGCGACGAGGACGGCGTCGAACGCGCCATGAAGGCTGCATCGCCGCCGAGAAGGGCACGGCTCGCGCTCCTCGCGTTCGGCTACTGGCACTACGGGCTCGTGCTCGGTGTCGTACTGGTCGCGGCCGGGCTGAAGAAGGCGATCGGCGATCCGTACGACACACTCGCGAGCTGGATCGGCACGGAGCTCGCCGTCGGAGTCGCTCTCTTCACCGCGTGCACGGTCGGCTTCAGGATGACGCTCGGGCTCGGCGTGAGCCGGGCACGCCTCGTCGCGGCTCTCCTCGCGCTCGCGACCATACCCCTCGGCACGGAATTGTCGGCGACGTCTGAGCTCGCCGCGCTCACCGCCATCGTCGTGGGAGCGCTCCTCGTCGAGGCGCGGTCGTCGCGAGCCGCGCCGAACGCGGCCTAGACTCACGCCATGCCTGCAACCGTCGAGGTGGGGTCGTGCTCTCGGCGGTCGAGGCGACGCGCCCGGTGATCGAGCGACTCTTCGAGCGCCCGCACCGACGGCTTCGAGTACGTGTCGCCGATCCCGGAGGGCCAGGAAGGCCCGCGCGGCTTCGCTCTGCCCGTCTCGGCGCCGTAGAGTTGCGCAGTTTGACCCCGTCGGGGTCGGCCGCTAATGTGGCCGAGCTGTGATGCTCTTCGCGCGTATCTGAGACACCGGTTGCCGGGGCCCACCGATAGGGCCGGGCACTGGCTTGCACGTTTCTCGCTACGCAGTTCTTCGAAGGAGCATCACATGATCGACATAGAGGAAGTCACGGAGGACGTGCCCGTTCAGAAGGACGCGGCCGTCGAGGTGCACGAGTTGCGCAAGGAGTTCCGGCGCAAGGACTCTCGCAAGCGCGGTGAGAGGCGCACGCGCGTCGCCCTCGACGGGGTCACGTTCACGATGGAGAAAGGCGAGACCCTCGCGATTCTCGGCCAGAACGGCTCGGGGAAGTCGACGCTCGTCCGCCTGCTCTCGACGCTCCTCCTCCCGGACGGTGGATCCGCGCAGATCTTCGGGCACGACGTCGTCTCGGACGAGCGGGCTGTCCGGCGGCTCGTCAACCGGGTCTCGGTGGAGGCGTCGTTCTTCAAGAAGATGTCGTCGTCCGAGAACCTCGGCTACGCGTCGCGCTTCTACGGCATGACGTCGAGGGAGACGAAGGACAAGATCCCGGAGATCCTCGAGCGCGTCGGATTCCCGCCCGACCGACGCGGCGAGCCGATGGAGGCGCTGTCCCGGGGCATGCAGCAGAAGGTCGCGCTCGCACGGGCCCTGCTCACGTCACCGGTCGTCCTCCTCCTGGACGAGCCGACGACAGGCCTCGACCCGCGCTCGAAGCTCGAGGTGCAGGAGTTCATCCGCGAGATCCGGACGACCCACGACTCGACGATCCTGCTCTGTACGCACGACCTCGCGGAGGCGGAGACGCTTGCCGAGCGAGTCGGCATCCTCGATCGGGGGCGGCTGCTCGCGCTCGAGCCGGCCGACGACCTCAAGCGCCGCTACGGCGCCGACACGCTCGAGGAGGCCTTCTTCGCCGCGACCGGCCGCGAGTTCGAGGCCGAGGGAGACGACGACGACGATCGGGAGGTGTTCGCGTGAGAGCTCTGTGGGGAACGATGCGGGCGGAGCTCGTCGGCGCCGGCGGCGTCGTCGAGCGGAACGCCTACCTGACGAAGCGCTACATCTGGTGGGACGTCGCCTGGTTCATCTGGACCGTCGCCAACACGCTGACGATCGTCTTCATCGCCAAGGGCGTCGAGTCGAGCGGCGTCGAGTTCGACGTGAACCAGTACATGACGTACCTGCTCATCGGAGCGGTCGGGTGGGCCTACCTCGGCGTGCTGTTCGGCTTCCTCAAGGAGACCGTCGCGTGGGAGCGCTGGGAGGGCACGATCGCGTACACGTACATGGCGCCGCTCTCGCGCGCCATGCATCTCGCGGGGCAGGGCGTGTTCGCGATTCTCTACGGGATCGTCCGCGCCGTCTTCCTGTTCGGCGTCTGCGCGCGCTTCTTCAGCCTCTCGATGCCCGATGCGAACTTCGCCGCGGCGCTGGTCATCCTCGCCATCGCCTCGATCTCGTTCATCGGCATCGGGATCATGACGTCGGTCCTTCCGCTCATCTCACCGGAGAAGGGCACCCAGCTCGGCTTCATCGCGCAGGGAACGCTGCTGGTGGTCTCCGGCGTCTACTACCCCGTCAGCGTGCTCCCCGACTGGATGCAGTTCCTCGCGAAGTTCTCGCCCGCGACGTACGCGCTCGAGGGGATTCGCGCTGCGATCATCGACGGCGACGGTCTCACAGAGCTCGGTGACGACATCGGGCCGCTCGTGCTCATCGGCATCGTGTCGATCCCGCTCGGCCTCTGGATCTTCCGGCGCGGCGAGCTGTACGCGAAGCGGCATGGCAAGCTGAAGAGGAGCGGGTAATGGAGTCGGCGGTCCATGTCGACGCTCTGCGGAAGGTCTTCGAGGTCCCCGAGCGGAACGAGGGGCTCAAGGCTGCCACGAAGAGCCTGGTCCGTCGGAGGATGCGCGAGGTCCGAGCCGTCGACGGCATCTCGTTCGAGATCGCGCCCGGTGAGATCGTCGGCTTCCTCGGCCCGAACGGCGCCGGCAAGACGACGACGCTGAAGATGCTCTCGGGGTTGCTCTACGTCACCGGGGGTGACGCTCGCGTGCTCGGCCACGTCCCGTCGAAGCGCGAGCGCGACTTCCTGCGCCGGATCTCGCTCGTCATGGGCAACCGGAACCAGCTGCAGTGGGATCTCCCGGCGCTCGACTCGTTCGAGCTCAACCGCTCGATCTACCAGATCCCCCGCCCCGACTTCCTCGCGCTTCGAGACGAGCTCATCGAGCTGCTCGACGTCGGGGATCTCCTGCGCAAGCCCGTCCGCCAGCTGTCGCTCGGCGAGCGCATGAAGGTCGAGATCGTCGGCTCGCTCCTCCATCGGCCGCAGGTGCTCTTCCTCGACGAGCCGACGATCGGGCTCGACGTGACCATGCAGAAGCGCATCCGCGAGTTCGTCGCCGAGTACCGGAAGCGGCACGAGGCGACGGTGATGCTGACGAGCCACTACATGGCCGACGTCGAGGCGCTCTGCGAGCGTGTCATCGTCATCCACCACGGGAAGATCCTCTTCGACGGCGACCTGGCGGCGCTGGCCCACACCGTGGCGGCGTGGAAGACGATCGCGGTCGCGCTCGAGAACGGCGCCGGGGACCTGTCGTCGTACGGTGAGGTGATCCACCGGGACGGTGATCTCGTGACGCTCCGGGTCGCCAAGGCCGAGACGGCTCGCGTGACGGCGCGGCTGCTCGCCGAGCAGCAGGTGCTCGACCTGAACGTCGAGGACCCGCCGATCGAGGATGTCATCGAGCTCGTCTTCGCGCGCGAAGCGGTCGAATGAGCGTTACACCCGCCGCCCGGGAGCTGCCGAAGGTCGGCCGCCTTCGCTCGCTCGTCGACTTCTACCTCACGACGATGCGGACCGAGATCCAGACGCAGTTCCAGTACCGGGCCGCGACGTACATGTACATCCTCGGGATGGTGGCCGAGCCGGTCATCTACCTCGTCGTCTGGTCGACGATCGCGGATCAGTCCGGCGGCGCCGTCAACGGGCTCAGCGCCGGCGACTTTGCCGCCTACTACATCGTGTGGACGCTCGTGCGGACGATGAACATCGTGTTCACGCCGTACGGCTGGGAGTGGCGCATCCGCGAGGGCCAGCTCTCCGGTCAGCTCCTCCGCCCGATGCATCCCATCCACTACGACGTCGCGGGGTTCGCGGGCGGGAAGATTCCGTGGCTCGTCTACTACCTGCCGATCGCGGTCATCCTCTCACTGATCTTCAAGCCGAGCTTCGACGTCCGCCCGGCGGAGGTTGTGGTGTTCGCGGTCGCGATCTGGGGCGCGTACCTCATCCGGACCTTCAACCAGACGGCGCTCGGACTCGTCTGCTTCTGGACGACGCGGGTGGGCGCGCTCTTCTCGCTGTACATCCTCCTCGAGCTCCTGCTCTCCGGGCGGCTCGTGCCGTTGACACTCATGCCCGACTGGGTCCAGACGCTCGCGTGGCTCCTGCCGTTCCGCTGGACGTTCTACTTCCCGATCGAGGCGCTCGTCGGCGATCTCTCGAATGAGGAGCTGCTCGGCGGGCTCGCGATGCAGACCTTCTGGATCCTCGTCGGCATCGGGCTGTTCTCGCTCGTGTGGCGCCGCGCCGTGCGCCGCTACACGGCTGTGGGCAACTGACGTGACCACGCTGCGCGTCGCCCTCCTCCACCTGCGGATCGGCGTGATGAAGGACCTGCAGTACCGGGTCAACTTCGCCCTGCAGGTGCTGCAGTCGCTCCTCGCGATCGCGGTCGGCTTGATCGTCTTCCAGCTCGTCTTCTCGCACACGACCGAGCTGAACGGTTGGACGCATTCCGAGCTCCTCGCAGTCCTCGGCGTCCAGGCCGTGATGGCCGGCGTGATCCACTCCGTGATCCAGCCGAACATGATGCGGCTGACCGACGAAGTCCGCGAGGGGAAGCTCGACTATGCACTGACGAAGCCGGTCGACGCCCAGATGCTCGTCTCGGTTCGCGAGGTGCAGCTCTGGCAGGCGGTGGACGTCATCACGGGCGCCGCGATCATCGCCGTCGCGCTCGTGCAGCTCGGAGGCAACGTCGGCGTGCTCGACACGCTCGCGTTCGCGGTCGCCCTGCTGTTTGGCGCGATCCTCCTCTATTGCTTCTGGCTCGTCCTCGCCACCGGCTCGTTCTGGGTGGTGCGTATGTGGTTCCTGCCCGAGCTGTTCGAAGGAATTTTCCAGACGGGCCGCTGGCCGATCGGCATCTACCCTGACTGGCTCCGCTTCGGGATCACCTTCCTCGTGCCGATCGCCTTCGCGGTTACGGTGCCAGCCGAGGCGGTGACCTCCCGGCTCGACTGGAAGACGCTCCTGTTCGCGGCGGTGTTCACCGTCTTCGCGTTCGCCGTGACCCGCTGGTTCTGGCGATTCGGCCTGCGGCACTACACGGGCGCGTCGGCTTGACCGAAGCAGCGGCCGAGACCTGGCACCACGGTCTCGTCGAACGGTGGTGGGCCGAGTTCAACCTCGACGGGCCGGAGATCGACTACTTCCGCCGCTTCGTCGAAGGCGGTGAGCCCGCCCTCGACGCGGCGTGCGGGACGGGCAGGCTCCTGGTGCCGTATCTGCACGCGGGGCTCGACGTCGACGGGTCGGACATCTCACCCGACATGCTCTCCCTCGCTCGCGAGCGCGCCGCGCGCGAGGGGCTCGATCCGCCGAATCTCCACGCGCAGGCGATGCACGAGCTCGACCTTCCGCGTCGTTACCGGACCATCTTCGTCTGCGGCGGCTTCGGGCTCGGGGGGACTTGCGAGCACGACGTCGAGGGCCTGCGGCGGCTCTACGGGCATCTCGAGCCCGGCGGAACCCTCGTCGTCGACAACGAGACGCCGTATGCGCAGTCGTTCCTGTGGCGCTTCTGGCCGAAGGACGAGCGCATGAAGCTCCCGCAGCCGTACCGCGACGAAGGCGATCGCCGCGCGACGTCGGACGGGTCCGAGATCGAGCTGTGCTCGCGCGTCCTCGAGGTCGACCCGCTGCGCGACGGGTGGCGATCCAGATGCGAGCAGGCCTGTGGAAGGACGATGAGCTGGTCGCCGAGGAGGAGCACACGCTCGCGATGACGCTGTACTTCGCGCACGAGCTCGTCCTGATGCTCGAAGGGGCCGGCTTCGTCGATGTCGAGCTGCGCGCAGGCTACGGGGAGCGTCCTCCGACGGGCGACGACGAGTTCGTCGTGTTCGTCGCGACGAAGCCTGCCGACGAGAGCTGACGTCGGCGCCTGCTAGAGTCCTGCGG
>JBKOYF010000133.1:0-4429 GCA_046725305.1 Actinomycetota bacterium | reverse complement strand
GCGTACCCTCTGACCTCGGGCCGGAGTAGCTCAGCTGGTAGAGCACCGCTCGTGTAAAGCGGCCGTCGCGGGTTCGAGTCCCGCCTCCGGCTTTGTTGGTGGGGGAACCCATGGTTCCCCCACCAACCCCCTCCTTGACGCGTGCACGACCCATCCGCGCCTGACCTCCCGGCCGGCAAAGCCGGCCTCCGGCGATGGTGCGTAGCCTTCGGAGAGCGTCCCTTACAGCGAAGAGAGCGGCGCTCTAGGCAAGCACCTCGCGCTCCTTCTGGTGCGCGAGGATCTTCCGCTTGACCCGCTGGAGCGCGTTGTCGATCGTCTTCGTGTCGCAGCCGAGGCCCTCTGCCATCTCCTCGTACGAGTTGCCCTCGAGGTAGAGCGTGAGCGCCTGCGACTCGAGCGAGGAGAGCCCGCTGCCGAGCGTGAACACGAGGCTCTGCAGCTCCTCGGTGGAGATCACGCAGACCGACGGATCGTTGACGCTCGGCCCAGGCAGCGCGTCGCCGAGCGTGCAGTCCCCGTCCGACTCCTGGCCCGCTGGCGTATGGCTGAACGAGACGTAGGTGTTGAGCGGCGAGTGCTTGAAGCGGGTGGCCGTCTTGATCGCGGTGATGATCTGCCGCGTCACGCAGAGCTCGGCGAAGCTGCGGAACGACGTCTCCTTGTCGGCCCGGAAGTCCCGCACCGCCTTGTAGAGGCCGATCATTCCCTCCTGGACGAGGTCGTCGCTGTCTCCGCCGGCGAGGAAGTACGAGCTCGCCTTGAGGCGGACGAATCCCGTGTACCGGCGCATGAGGTCGTCGAGCGCCTGTTGACTGCCGTTTCGCGCCTTGAGGACGAGCTGGAGGTCCTCGAGCTCCCGTTGGATCTTGTGGGCTGGCTTCGGTGCGGTCGCGGTGCGAGCTGCCATGCCGGTACCCCCGTGTGGACGGCGTCGATGGAGGGCTCGAGCGGCGCGGCCGGAGACCATCCGCGACAACTCTCACCTTGAGGTTGAGGGAGAACCTAGCACCATTCGCCGAGCGTTACAAGGCTTTGCGAGAATTGCAGGATGCTAAGAACATATGTTCGCATGCCGGCGCCGGGATGTCTCCCCCGCGTCGGTCCCGCGGCTACTGGCCGCGGCGCAACCGCTCGAGCGCCGCTCGGGTGTCCGGGTCGAGCCGATCGCCGACGCGCCCGCCGGCGCCCCGCTGCTCGTGGTCGACGTGCCGAACGGGCTCGAGCTCGGCGAGGAACGCGCGCGACGCGAGCTTGCGCACCTCCTGACCCGACGTTCGACGCACGGCCTGGTCCGACGAGACGATGCAGACGAGCTCGGAGGCGCGGTTCTCGGCCGCGAGCCGCTCGAGGAGGTCGTCGGCGTGCGCGGTGAACCGGACCTGGAGCGGCCCGAGGTCGCGCTCCTCGCCCACTCCGTCGAAGACGATCACGCCGCGGGCGCCGCGCCCGGCGACGAAGCTGGCGAGCGCGCTGACGAGCTCGTCGCGGTCCGAGAACGAGCCCGCGTGGAGCAGGTTGTAGCCGTCGAAGAGGTAGAGGGTCGGGTCAGCCACCGAGACCACCCCTTTGCCGCCGCGCCTCGTAGAGCAGGACTGCTGCGGCGACCGACACGTTGAGCGAGCCCACTTTCCCGGCGAGCGGGATCGCGACGGTCGCGTCGCACGTGCGTCGGACGAGCGGCCGCACGCCCTTTCCCTCGGCGCCGAGCACGAGCGCAACTCCGCCGGAGAAGTCGGTCTCCCACATCGGCACCGAGCCCTCGGAGTCGGCCGCATAGGCCCACAGGTCGTTCCGCTTCACATCGGCGAGGAAGCGGGCGAGGTTCGGAACGACCGCGACCGGGAGGTGCTCGACCGCGCCCGCCGAGGCGCGGCAGACCGCGGGCGTCACGCGCACCGAGCCGTGTGCAGGCAGAATCACGGCCGTCGCGCCCGCGCCCTCGGAGCTGCGGACGACCGCGCCGAGATTGTGTGGATCCGTGACCTGGTCGAGACACACGAGGAGCGGCGCGTCGTGCTTCGCGAGCTCGTATGCGTCGGCGTAGCGAAACGGCTCGCACCATGCGACGACGCCCTGGTGATCGCGTGTACCCGCCGCCTCCGAGAGCACCCGCTCGGGCTTCAGATGCGGACGCGGACCGGCGTCCAGCCACGGGATCTGCTTCTCAGCGCGCTCAGTCACCCACGTCTCGATGACTTGCCGCGGGCCGCGGTAGAGCTCACGTGCTGCATTCCTTCCGTAGACGAGGTCGCGCATCACCGGACGCGAACGAGTCGGAACGAGTCGGCCTCGTCCCGCACCTCCCAGCCCGCGGCCGCGAGCTCTGTGCGGAGTCGGTCGGCCTCCTCGAAGTCCCGCTCCGCGCGTGCTCTCGTCCGCCGCTCGGCGAGCTCCACGATCTCGGCCGGGGCCTCGTCCTCCTGCGCGAGCGACTGCAGGCCGAAGACACGGAGCGCACGCAGCAGGAGCTCGTGGTCGCGCCACTCGTGCATCACGGCGAGCGCCGCGGGGGTGTTGAAGTCGTCCTCGAGCGCGGCGGCGAAACGCTCCCAGGACCCTTCGGGGGCGGGGTCGCTCCGGCCTCGGAAGACCTCGCGAAAGCCGTCGGCGCGAGCCGTGGCCGACTCCAGCGCCTCGTCTGCGAAGTCGATCGGCTTGCTCCAGTGCCCGGTGAGGTGGTAGACGAGAAGCGCCTCGGGACCCCACGTGTCGAGCACGTTCCGGAGGGTCACGACGTTGCCGAGGGACTTCGACATCTTCTCGGCGTCGAGCTCCAGCATCCCGTTGTGCATCCAGACGTGCGCGAAGCGGTGCCCCAGCGCGGTCGACTGCGCGAGCTCGTTCTCGTGGTGCGGGAAACGGAGGTCCAGGCCGCCGCCGTGGATCTCGAACTCGTGTCCGAGAAACTTCTCCGCCATCGCCGAGCACTCGATGTGCCAGCCCGGCCGACCCGGGCCCCACGGCGAGTCCCACGCCGCGTCCTCCTCCGGCTTCTGCGACTTCCATAGCGCGAAGTCGCGCGGGTCCCGCTTGCGCTGGCTCGTCTCCTGCGAGACCATCTCCTCCAGTCGAGCTCCCGAGAGGCGGCCGTACTCGGGGGCGTTCGGGACGCTGAAGTAGACGTCTCCACCAGCCTCGTAGGCATGTCCGCGCTCGACGAGCTCCTCGATGAACGCGACGATCTCGGGGATCGTCTCCGTCGCCCGCGGCTCGAGATCCGGCCGCCCGAGTCCGAGGTCGTCCGTGTCCTCGAAGAACCATGCGGTCGCCAGCTCGGACAGCTCGCGGCTCGGAATCCCCTGCCTCGCCGCCTCCGCGTAGACCTTGTCGTCGACGTCCGTGACGTTGTGGACGAGCGTCACGTCGTACCCGGTCTCCCGGAGCCAGCTCCGCAGCCACATGCCGAGCACGAACGGGCGCGAGTTCCCGACGTGGACGCGCTGGTAGACGGTCGAGCCGCAGACGTACATGCGGATCGGCCCTGGCGGCGGCGGCAGCTCGACGAGCGAGCGCGTCAGCGTGTCGTAGAGGCGCACGCAGCGATCGTAGTCAGGAGCCGATCGCGCCGGACGCACGCGAGACGGCCTCGTCGCGCGGGATGGCGGCGAGCACCGCCGCGAGCTCGGGCCCGCGCTCGGCTCCCGTCAACGCGCGGCGGAGCAACCGTAGGTCGCCCCCTGCCGCCTTGAGCTCGCGGACGATCGCGCGTGCGTCGTCGGGCGACATCCGCTCCGGGGACCCCGTGCGCAGCTCGACGAACCGCGCGAGGGTCGGCGCGGCGTCGTCTCCGAGGCGGGCGACCTCCGGAGCGAGAACCAGCCGTGCGTACTCGCGGGCCTCCACGAGGCTCCGTGCCCCGCGCAGCGCCGGAGCGACCTCGACGGGGGCGTCCGAGAGCGCGGCGAGCTCCTCGTCGGACATCGCCGCGATGGCGTCGACCGCCAGCCGGTGGAGCCGCGCCAAGTCGAGCTGCACGTCGTGCTCGGGAAGGTCGAGCTCGTCGAGGTATGCACGGACGGCCGCGGCCGGAATCCCGTCGTCGCGGAGCGCCGCGACCGAGGAGTGACCGTGGCGCTTCGAGAGCTTCTTCCCGTCTGGCCCGAGGACGAGCCCGTGGTGGATCACCTGCGGCAGCTCGCCCCCGACGGCGCGGGCGATCTGTTGCTGCAGCGCGAGGTTCGGCCGGTGGTCGTTGCCGCGTATCACATGCGTGACGCCGAGCGTGAGGTCGTCGACGACCGATGCCAGCTGATAGGTGGCGGTGCCGTCACGCCGGAGGAGCGTCGTGCCGCCCCGCGAGAGCCGTACGGCGCCGTCCTCGTCGCGCTCCGCGGCGCCGGACTCGAGCGCACGCTCGACCGCTTCGTCGTAGCTCGCGGCACGCTCGCTCTGGCGTAAGGGGCCCTCTTCGAAGCCGACGCCGAGC
>JBKOYF010000136.1:0-10051 GCA_046725305.1 Actinomycetota bacterium | reverse complement strand
CTTCTCGGCGCTCATCAGGGCCACCGCGACCGTTACGGTCGAGGCGACACTCGACGAAGGAGGATCCTGATGGCCGACCGCACCGCACACGTCACCTGGACGGGCTCGCTCATGGAAGGTGCCGGTCGAGTCACGAGCGTGGGCAGCGGTGCCTTCGGCCCGCTCGACGTCACGTGGGAATCGCGCACCGAGGACTCCGGGGGAAGAACGAGCCCGGAGGAGCTGATCGCAGCGGCGCACGCCTCGTGCTTCTCGATGGCCCTCTCGAACGGGCTCGCGCAGGCGGGCACTCCGCCCGAGCGGCTCGACGTCGACGCGACGGTGACGTTCGTCCCGGGCACGGGGATCACGAAGAGCGCGCTCGTCGTGAAGGCGGTCGTCCCCGGTATCGACGAGCCGGCATTCCTGCATGCTGCGCAGACGGCGAAGGAGAATTGCCCCGTCTCGCAGGCGCTCGCGGCCGTGCCCGAGATCTCGCTCGAAGCGTCGCTCTCGTAGCCCCTCGCTACCCTCAGGCGATGGTGATCGACCGGCTCGTCGACGAGCTCGACCGCTCCTACGCGGAGGCGCAGGAGCGCATGGCCGACCCTGCGGTCTACAACGACCACCGCCAGGCCGCCGATGCCGGGCGTCGTCTGAAGGAGCTCGAGGGGCCAAAGCGTCTCGCCGACGAGTGGCGACAGGCACGGGACGATCTCGACGCAGCGCGCGGAGATCCGGAGCTGGCGACCATGGCGTCGGAGCTCGAAGAGGAGGTCGAGCGGCTCGAGGGCGAGCTCACGCTCGCTCTCGTCGAACGTGACCCGGCCGACGAGAAGGACGTGATCGTCGAGGTCCGACAGGGCGTGGGGGGTGACGAGGCGGCGCTCTGGGCCGGCGACCTGCGGCGGATGCTCTCGCGCTACGCCGAGAGGCTGGGCCTGAAGACCGAGACGCTGTCGACGAGCGAGAGCGAGGGCGGCGGCGTCAAGGAGGCGGTGTTCGCCGTCAAGGGTCAGGGCGCGTTCTCCATCTTCAAGTACGAGGGCGGGACGCACCGCGTGCAGCGCGTCCCCGAGACCGAGTCGCAGGGGCGCATCCACACGTCGACGGCGACCGTGGCGGTCATGCCCGAGGCGGAGGAGGTGGAAGTCGAGATCCACGACAACGACCTGAAGATCGACGTCATGCGCTCGACCGGGCCAGGTGGCCAGAGCGTGAACACGACCGACTCCGCCGTGCGCGTCACGCACCTTCCGACCGGCCTCGTCGTCGCGATGCAGGACGAGAAATCGCAGCTGCAGAACAAGCAGAAGGCGCTGCGCGTGCTCCGCGCGAGGCTCCACGAGCTCGAGCGCGAGAGGCAACGGGCGGAGCTCGACGCCTCGCGCCGCTCCCAGGTCGGCACGGGGGAGCGGGCCGAGAAGATCCGCACCTACAACTTCCCGGAGAACCGCGTCACCGATCACCGGATCAAGCTCACGCTGCACCGCCTCGACCAGGTGCTGGACGGCGAGCTCGGCGAGCTCACCGAGGCGCTTCGCGCAGAGGACCAGCGCCAGGCGCTCGCGGCCGCGTCCGCGTGACCGTCGGCGCCGCGCTCGCCTCTGTCACGGATCGGCTCGAGGCGGCGGGCTGCGACTTGCCGCGTGTCGACGCCGAGATCCTCGTCGCACACGTGCTCGGCGTCCGGCGGTCGGAGCTCGCACTCGAAGGAGAGCAGAGCCTCTCGGACGACCGTCTCGAAGCGCTCGAAGCGGTCGTGGCGCGGCGGGAGCGACGCGAGCCGCTCGCGTACGTTCTGGGCGAGTGGGGATTCCGCCGGCTCACGCTGAACGTCGACTCCCGCGTCCTCGTCCCGCGCCCGGAGACGGAGGTGGTCGTCGAGCGCTGCCTCGCGCACATCGGGAACCTGTCCGAGCCGCGTGTCCTGGACGTGGGAACGGGTAGCGGCGCGATCGCGCTCGCCGTCGCCGACGAGCACCCCCGCGCGCGCGTGACGGGCATCGACGTGTCGCCCGGCGCGCTCGAGGTCGCCGCGTCGAACGCGTTGCGAAGCGGTCTCACCGTCGAGCTCCACGAGTGGGATCTGTTCGGCGGACTGCCGGACGGCCCGTGGGACCTCGTGGTCTCGAATCCGCCGTACGTCCTTCCGGAGGAGATCGGGACGCTCGCACCGGAGGTGCGCGACTGGGAGCCGAGGGATGCGCTCGTGGGCTCGGGTGCGACCGAGGCGGTCGCCCGTGGCGCGCTCGCCGTTCTCCGGACGAGTGGAGGCGCCCTCGTGGTGGAGGTCGCCGACGGCGACGCCGATCGTGTCGAGGAGCTGCTGCGCGACCTCGGCTACGTCGACGTCTCGACGAAGCGCGACCTGGGGGGGCGGGAGCGCGTCGTCGAGGGGGCACGCGGGTCGTGAGCTCGGTCGAGGAGGTCGTCCACGCCGTCGAGGCAGGGGCGCTCGTCGTCATCCCGACCGACACCGTGTACGGCCTTGGCTGCAGGCCCGATCGTCGTGAGTCGGTCGCGGCGCTCTCGGAGCTCAAGAAGCGCGCGCCCGGCCAGCCGATCGCCGTCGTCGCAGCGAGCGTCGACGCGCTGCTCGAGGTCGTTCCCGAGCTCGAGCAGCGCGTTCTCGACGCCGTCCTTCCCGGGCCGTTGACGCTCGTCGTCCCGAACCCCGAGCGCCGCTTCCCCTGGCTGACCGGAGAGCGGCCCGACACGATCGGCGTTCGCGTGCCCGCCGTGGCCGGCCCCGCAGCGGACGTGCTCCGGCGGGTGGGCGTCGTCGCGGCGACGAGCGCGAACCTCCACGACGGCGCCGATCCACGGCGCCTCACCGACGTCCCTGCGGAGATCCTCGCGCGCGTCGCCGGCGCGCTGGACGGGGGCAACCTCCCCGGCAACCCATCGACCGTGGTCGACCTGACCGGGCCCGAGCCGTTGGTCCTCCGCGAGGGGGCGATGCCCGGCCCGGAGGCTCTCGCCCGCATCGCTCGAGCATTAGATGGGGGATGCCACGATCTCGCGCGTCCGGATGCGCGATCTGGCGCGTCCGGGCCGCTTCCGCCCGGACACAGGCCGCGAAGCCGCCTGGCGTCGGTCGCGCCCCGGAGCTGGCGATCTCTTGGCATCACCCATCTCGGAGTAGCATCCGGCCGGATGGCGACCGCGCGGCTGACGCTCGACGACCTTCGCACCGCTGGGCTCGCCGAGGTCGATCCCGAGGTCGCTGCGCTCCTCGGGCAGGAGCTCGAGCGGCAGCGCGGGGAGATCGAGCTCATCGCGTCCGAGAACTTCACGTGGCCGTCGATGCTCGAGGCGGTCGGGAGCGTCCCCACGAACAAGTACTCGGAGGGGTACCCGGGCCGGCGCTACTACGGCGGCTGCGAGATCGTGGACGAGATCGAGCAGCTCGCGATCGACCGGGCGAAGGAGCTGTTCGGCGCGGAGCACGCGAACGTGCAGCCGCACGCGGGTGCCCAGACGAACATGGCCGTCTACTTCGCGGCGCTGCAGCCGAATGACACGATTCTCTCCCTCGAGCTGTCGCACGGCGGGCATCTGACCCATGGCCTGAGGGTGAACTTCTCGGGACGCCTCTACGAGATCGTCCACTACGGGGTCTCACGCGAGGCGAATGTCGTGGACTACGACGACGTGCTCCGGCTCGCGAAGGAGCACCGGCCGAAGCTGATCGTGTGCGGCGGCTCGGCGTATCCGCGGACGGTCGAGGCGTGGCGGTTCCGCGAGATCGCGGACGAGGTCGGTGCCCTCCTGCTCTGCGACATGGCCCACTTCGCAGGCCTCGTGGCGGCCGGGCTACATCCGAATCCCGTCGAGCACTGCGACTTCGTGACGTCGACGACACACAAGACGCTCGCCGGGCCGCGCTCCGGCTTCGTGCTGTGTCGCGAGGAGCATGCCCAGGCGCTCGACCGCGCCGTCTTCCCCGGAATGCAGGGAGGGCCGCTCAACCACGTGATCGCGGCGAAGGCCGCGTGCTTCAAGATCGCCGCCTCGGAGCCGTTCCGCGAGTACCAACGAGCGGTCCGCGCAAACGCCGACGCTCTCGGGGAGGCGCTCCAGGCGGGAGGGCTCGACGTGCTGACGGGCGGCACGGACACCCATCTCCTGCTCGTCGACCTCCGCGCGACGGCGTGGACCGGCAAGGACGCGGAGGAGCGGCTCGCCGAGGTCGGCATCACGGTCAACCGCAACACCGTGCCCTTCGACGAGCGGCCGCCGACGGTCGCATCGGGCTTCCGCGTCGGCACGCCGGCCATGACCATGCGCGGCCTCGACGCGGACGACTTCCGCGAGG
Source organism: Actinomycetota bacterium (assembly GCA_046725305.1). GTDB lineage: Bacteria > Actinomycetota > Thermoleophilia > Gaiellales > Gaiellaceae > GMQP-bins7. The sequence goes on along the minus strand of JBKOYF010000136.1, from coordinate 5,751 downwards.
TCGGCGCGATCATGTGCGCGGCGCTCGAGGAGGCAGCAGACCCGGGAGCACTCGTGGGACGGAGCGCCGCGCTTCTCGAGCGACGCCCGCTCTATCCGGGCCTTCCCGCCTTCCCCGCCTTCGGAGGTTAGGAGGAGCACGTGGATACGAACACGACCGCGCACGTCGAAGCCACACAGGGCCTCGTGACCGAGGTCACGCACCCGCTCGTCCAGCACAAGCTCGGTCTCCTGCGCGACGTCACGACCACGACGCAGATGTTCCGCCAGCTCGTGAACGAGCTGACGCTCCTCCTCACGTACGAGGCGACCAAGGACCTCGCCGACGAGGAGGTCGAGATCGAGACGCCTCTCGAGCGCACGTCCGCCCGGCGGATCTCCGGGAAGAAGGTCGCGGTCTGTCCCATCCTGCGGGCGGGGATGGGGATGCTCGACGCCGTCCTCTCGCTCGTGCCCGGCGCCCGGGTCGGCTTCATAGGCCTCTTCCGCGACGAGGAGACGCTGGAGCCGGTGGAGTACTACGTGAAGCTGCCGGGCGACATCGCCGACCGCGACGTGATCCTCATCGATCCCATGCTCGCGACCGGGAACTCGACGGCCGCCGCCGTCGAGACGGTGAAGCGCGCAGGGGCGACGTCCGTCCGCCTCATCGCGCTGATCGCCGCACCCGAGGGCATCGAGCGCGTCCACCGGGAGCATCCCGACGTCCGCATCGTCGTCGCGTCGGTCGACCGGGGCCTCAACGACAAGGGCTACATCCTCCCGGGCCTCGGCGACGCAGGCGACCGGCTCTACGGGACGAAGTAACCAGCGACGTGTTCGACGAGCTGCGCGCGACGCCGGAGGTCCTCTACGGAGCGGTCCTCGCGTTCGTCATCGTCGTGCTCCTGACGCCCGCCGTCGGAGGCATGGCCCGCATGCTCGGCGCCGTCGATCGCCCGGACGCCCGGCGGATCAACCGCCGACCGATCCCGCGGCTGGGAGGGCTCGCGATCTTCCTCGGGGTCCTCGTCCCGGCGCTCGCGTTCCTCGATCTCTCGGGTGAGAGCCGCGGGGTGCTGCTCGGCGCCGCGGTCGCGACCGTCGTGGGCGCGGTGGACGACTTCCGCGGCCTCTCGCCGACCGTGAAGCTCGTCGGGCAGTTCGTCGCGGCGGCGATTCCGTGCGCCTTCGGCGTGTGGATCGATCACGTCACGTTCCCGTTCCTGGGCGTGCTCGACGTCCCCGCGTGGCTCGGCGTGCCGCTCTCGATGGTGTTCATCGTCGCCGTCATGAACATGGTCAACTTCCTCGACGGGCTCGACGGCCTCGCCGCGGGCGTGTGCGGCATCGCCGGCGTCACGTATGCCACCCTCGCGCTCTCGCTCGGCAAGCCGGACCCGGCGATCCTCTCGGCGATCGTCGCCGGGGCCTGCCTCGGCTTCCTGCGGCACAACTTCTTTCCCGCGCGGATCTTCATGGGCGACTCGGGCGCGTTGTGCCTCGGATTCATTCTCGCCGCGGTCTCGATCCAGGGTCTTCTGAAGACCGCGTCGACGGTCGTCCTCGTGCTTCCGTTGCTCGTTCTCGCGGTGCCCATCATGGACACCTCGTTCGTCGTCGCCCGACGTCTGAAGCACAACCGCCCGATCTATACGGCCGACCGCAGCCACCTCCACCACCGCTTCCTCAACATCGGTTTCTCGCAACGACGGGCGGCGGCGACGATGTGGCTCTGGTGCGCGAGTCTCGCAGGTGCGGCGCTCGCCACGCGCTTCGTCCCGTTTCGCGAGGGGGGGAGCTGGCATCTGTGGGAGACGGTCGCGGTCCTCGCGATCGGCCTCTTCGCGGTCGCGTTCTCCGTCTACGTCGTGTACCTGCTCGAGATCGTGAAGCTCGCAAATCCTCGGGTGCGGCGTCGCGAGCGCGATGAGGACGAGGCTCGCGAGCGGATCTCCGCCTAGCGGCGACCTCGATCCGTCGAGCCGTCTCGAGCAGCCCGCTCGACGAAGTCCGCGAGGACGTCGTTGAACGCCGGGTGACGCTGCACCACGTGGCCGTACCCCGGGAGCACGACGCGCTCCGCCTCGAGCGTGCGCTCGAGCTCGTCGCAGATCGCATCGAAGGCCGGATGGTGCGCTCCCGAGACGACGAGCTTGGGAAACGCCGTCGCGGCGAGGTCGTCCAGCGGAATCTCCGCTTCCCACGGACCGCGCTCGCCCGCGAGCAGCCGTGCCCCCTGCGCGAGGTCGGGCGGGAGCGGGGATGGGGGATCGAACTCGGAGCCGACGGCTGCGAGGAATCTCCGCAAAAGGGCCTCCGGGTCGCTCGTCGCGCCCGAGGCGTAGAGCTCGCGGCCCGCTTCGGCGAACGCGTCGACGGCAGGAAGGCCGGCCGCGACGCTCGTCGCCGGCGGCTCGACGACCGTCAGCGACGCGAGGAGCGCTGGTCGCGCCGCGGCCACGAGCAGGGCGATGACCCCGCCGTACGAATGGCCGACGAGGTGATCTCCCGGCCTCAGCTGCTGCGCGATGAGAGCGGAGTCGCTCTCGAAGTCGACGCGGGCGACCGGGGGATTCGGAGGAAAACCCGGGCGGTCGAGGACCACGACCTCGAAGCGATCCGCGAGCGGGCGCTGGGCCGCCCATGTCCCTCGACCTCCGACGACGCTTCCGTGGACGAGCACGAGCCGCTCCATCGGAGCATCGTATCGATGTCACGAACGAACGCTGTTTTGGCTTTATTGAGCGCCAACAGCCTGTTACAAGCTCGGTGATATGCTCCGCCGGCATGACGCCGGACGCGGCCCCCTCGCCTCACTCGCTCGCCACCGCCTCGGGGCTCCTCCTGGGCAGCCTGGCCGCGGCGATGATCCTGGGCGCCCTGATCGGCTGGGCCCTCGGCTCCGCCGGAATCGGGCTTCTCGTCGGTGCGCTGCTCGGGATTCCGCTCGGCGTCGCCGTCGTCTACCAGGTCTACGGCCGGAGTCGACAAGCGTGAGTGCGGGCATCTTCTCGACGCCGCGGCCCCTTCCGAGCAGGATCGCCCCCACCATCGCCGGGGCGACCGTCATCGCGCTCGGGCTGCCGATCTTCGCCGTCGCCGGGTGGCCGCTCTCGGGCTGGGCGCTCGCCGCCGTGCTCTGGGTCGCCGCCGAGATCTTCGCGCTGGTACTGGCGCGGCTTCCCGGCAGCCCCGATAACCTCGCCGCCGCAGGAGTGCGGGGAATCGGAACAACCTCTCGAGCGCTGCTCGTCGGCATCGTGCTCGTGATCGTCACGGTGTCGAACGAGACCGTCGGCCTCGCCGCGGCGATCCTCTACGCGATCGCGTTCACGGTCGAGCTCGGAGTCGGGCTCGCGACGTATTTCGGCGGGGAGGCGAGTGCGTGAAACGACTCGTGCTGCCTCTCGTCGTCGGTGCTGCGCTCCTGCTGCCGTCGGTGGCCCTCGCGCAGGATGGGACGACCGAAGAGAACAAGGGCGCGTTCATCTCGGATGAGTGGGAGCTGCACGATTGGATCCCGATCCACATCGGGCCTCTCGACATGTCCATCAACAAGGCTGTCGCGTACCTGCTGCTCGGCGCGCTCTGCTCCTGTCTCATCGGGATCTTCTTCATGCGCGTGAAGTTCGGTCGCGACCCGACGCGCCGCCAGGCCCTCGGCGAGACCATCTACGAGATCGCGCAGGTCCAGGTCGCGGAGCAAGGGTTGCCGACCAAGGCGATCGGCCGCTGGTTCCCGTACGTCGCGACCCTCATGGTGTTCATCTGGACGGTGAACATGCTCGGCTTCATCCCGCTCCCGCTCTCGGACGAGAAGGTCACCATCTTCGGTGTCGAGCTTCCGACGCTCGCGATCTTCGCGGCGACGTCGACGCTGTCCGTCACGTTGGCCCTCGCGCTCATGACGTTCGTCTTCACGCACGTCGAGGGGATCCGCGCGAACGGGGCGTGGAAGTACTTCAAGAGCTGGATTCCCGATGTCCCGAAGGGGATGCTTCCCTTGATCGTCCCGCTCGAGATCCTCGGTCAGTTCATGCGACTGATCAGCCTCTCGGTCCGTCTGTACGCGAACATGCTCGCGGGACACATGCTGATCCTGACCTTCGTCGGGCTCATCATCGTGCTCGAGAACGTCTTCCTCGCGGTCATCGCCGTGCCCGCCGCGGCGCTCTTCTATCTCTTCGAGGTCGTCATCGTGGTCTCGATCCAGGCGTATATCTTCGCCGCCCTGTCTGCCATCTACATCGGCTCGGCCATCGAGCCCGAGCACTAAGGAGGGTCCTCGCAATGCTTTCGTCGTTCCTCTTCCTCGCCGCCGCCGAAGACGGCGCCGACGCCGGCAAGGCGATCGCCCTCGCGCTCGGAATCGGGCTCGGGTCGCTCGGCGCCGGCATCGGCATCGGCAACATCTTCGGCTCGATGATCCAGGCCGTCGCCCGGCAGCCGGAGCTCCGCGGCGAGCTCACCGGCATCCAGTGGCTCGGCTTCGCGCTCACCGAGGCCGTCGTGTTCTACGGCCTCATCGGCGGACTGCTCGCGTACGTCCTGGTCTGAGCATGCAGTCGGTACTCGCCTCCGGCCTGATCGAGGTCGTCCCCGGCCTCATGATCTGGACGCTCATCGCGTTCGGCATCACGTTCTTCGTCCTGCGCCGATTCGCCTTCGGTCCGATCCAGGAGACCATCGACGCGCGCCGCGAGCGGATTCGCGCCGCCGTCGACGAGGCCGACAGGGCCCGCGAGGAGGCGCGCGAGCTCCTCGAGCAGCATCGCCGGCTGATCGCGGAGGCGAAGGGCGAGGCGGCGGACATCCTCGCGGACGCGCGCAAGGTGGGAGACGCTCAGATCGAGCGCGTCAAGCAGGAGTCGGAAGCCGAGCGCGCGCGGCGGCTCGAGGAGACGAAGCGACAGATCGACGCCGAGACGAAGCGCTCGCTCGACCTCATCCGCTCCGAGGTCGCGGACCTCACGCTCGAGGCGACGGCGCGCGTCACGGGGAAGGTGCTCGACGCCGAGGACCAGCGTCGGCTCATCGACGAGGCGATCGCCCAGCTCGACTTCTCCTCGCTCGAGAAGGACACGGCGTAAGCGTGGGCGTCGCGCAGCGCATGTATGCCCGCGCGCTCTTCGAGGCTGCGCAGGAGGCGGACCAGATCGACGCGGTCTCGGCCGACCTCACCGCGCTCGCGTCGGCGATGAACGAGGTCCCCGAGCTCCGGGCGTTCCTCCGGAACCCGCAGATCGAGCCGGACGGCAAGGCGGCCGTGCTCGAGCAGCTCTCTGCAGGCGCCGACGAGCTCGTGCGCAACTTCGTGAGGCTCGTCGCCGAGAAGGGGCGGGCCGGGGAGCTCGAGGAGATCAGAGTGGAGCTGGACGCGCTCGTCGCGCAGGCCCAGAACCGACTCGCCGTCGAGCTCACGACCTCGTACGAGCTCTCCGACGAGGAGGCACAGTCGATCGTGCAGACGATCGAGAAGGCGTCCGGCCGCTCCGTCGAGGCCACGAGGAGCGTCGACCCGAGCCTGATCGGCGGCATCGTCCTGCAGATCGGGTCGCACCGCGCCGACGGAAGCGTCCGCGGACGGCTCGAGCGCCTGAAACACGAACTGGCAACAGCCCATTAAGGAGCCCGCATGAAGCTACGCCCCGAAGAAATCACCTCGATACTGAAGGAGCGGATCGAGAGCTACGACGTCGAGACCGACCTGGCCGAGGTGGGCACGGTCCTGCAGATCGGCGACGGGATCGCGCGCGTGTACGGGCTCGAG
>JBKOYF010000119.1:0-11144 GCA_046725305.1 Actinomycetota bacterium | reverse complement strand
GCTCGAAGGGCTGTGGCCGGAGGCAGTGGTGATGACCGTCCAGAATGGCCTCGGCGCCGAAGCCGCCTTTCCCGAGCGCCGCGTCATCTCGGCGGTCACGTTCATGAGCGGAACCCGTCACTCCGACTCCCACGTCGAGTACATCCTCGACACGGAGACCTGGCTCGGGCCGTACGAGGACACGCCGTTCGAGGTCGTGCAGGACATCGCCGAGACGCTGATCGCCTCCGGCCTGCGCGCGGAAGCGCTGCCGGACCTCCGTCCGGCGCAGTGGTCGAAGCTCGTTTTCAACGCCGCCGTGAACCCCACGGCCGCCTTGACCGGCCTCCCGCACGACTTCCACTTCGCGCGGGAGGACGAGCCGGGCGACCTCGGCCACCTCGTCCACGGCCTCGTCGACGAGGGAAAGGCGGTCGCCGCCGCCGCGGGCATCGAGCTCCACGACGACCCGTGGGAGATGAACGTCCTCGCCACGCGGCGCGGATCTGCGCACTATCCCTCGATGCTCGAGGACGTCGAGGCACACCGCGAGACCGAGATCGAGCTGATCACCGGCTCGCTCGTCCGCGAGGCGGAGCGGCGCGACGTGCCCGTTCCGCTCCACCGACTGCTCTACGTGCTCGTCAGAGGAAAGGAAGCATCGTGGCAGGCACTACCGGCATCGACAGGAGGAGAGAGATGACGAAGGCAGGAAAGGCGGCGCTCGCGCTCGCAGCAGTCGCGGTCGTCGCCGTCGCAGCCGTCGGCGGTGGCTCGGCGGCGCCGCAGAAGACGGTGACGATCGGATGGGCCTACGACGGCGTGGGGAACATGGCCGCGTACGACGGGCCTGCGCTCGTCACTGCGCAGCAGCGCATCGCGCAGGTGAACAAGACGAGCGCGACCAAGCTCAAGCTGATCACGTGCAACACGCAGGGCAACAAGCCAGCGATCGCGAAGGCGTGCGCCCGCAAGCTGCTCGGCCAGGGCGCGGACGTGATCATGACGACGTGCGACGTGGACTACGCGGCACCGGTCGTGCAGGAGTCCATCAACGCCGGGAAGCTGACCGTCGCGGCATGCATCGGCACGGATCAGATGGGCCCGAAGCGCTTCGGCGCCAAGGGCAAGCTCGCCTTCTCGTTCGGGAACGTCGCTCAGGATGAGGGCTCGGCGATGGCCGAGTTCGCATGGAAGAAGGGCTGGCGATCGGCATCGCTCGCGACCGACACTGTCATCGTCTACTTCCGCAATGTCGTCCAGGCATTCAAGGCACGCTGGCAGCAGCTCGGCGGCAAGGTCGTGACGGAGGAGACGTACCAGTCGGCTGGAGGCTCGCCGGCGTCGTGGCAAAACACCGTCACACGGCTGAACGCGAAGGACGCCGACGTGATCGTCACCTCCACGGCGCCGCCGTTCGGTGCGCAGGTGCCGATCATGAACGGCCTCCGGACGCTCGGGAACGACACGCCCATCTTGAACTCGTGGGCGGGTGACGGCAATTACTGGTACACGGCGGATCCGAAGATCTCGAACTACTACTACGTGACCTTCGCGTCGGCTTTCGGTGACGACCCGGTCGGGGCCGTGCGCGCACTCGCGAAGAGGAACGCCTCGGCCATCGCAAAGGCGGGAAACACGGGCGCGTTCGTCACCGGCCCGGCCGCGATCGACGGCATCGTGCTCGCGCTCAAGAAGACGAACGGCAACGCGAAGGGAGCTGCGCTCGCGGCACAGATGCAGAAGTTCAAGAACGTCCCGACGCTTTCGGGGCTCGTGAGCTTCTCGAAGACCCTGCACACGGTGTACGGGCGCACGTACCGCGTCATCGCCGTGCAGAACAACACCCCGAGGGTCGTCGCGACGATCAAGGCGAAGGTCGTTCCGAAGATCTAGGGCTTGCTCGCGTCGCAGGAACCGCAGACGCCGCGGTCCGGGGCCTCGCTCCGGGCCGCCGGCGTCTCGCGTGCGTTCGCCGGCGTGCAGGCGCTCCGCGAGGTGACCCTGGAGCTGCACCGGCACGAGGTCGTCGGTCTGATCGGGCCGAACGGCGCGGGCAAGTCGACGCTCGTCAACGTCCTCTCCGGCTTCGACTTCCCGGATGCAGGGTCCGTGGAGCTCGAGGGCCGCGACGTCACCCGATGGCGCCCGCACCGGCGCGGTCGGGCGGGTTTGTCCAGGACCTTCCAGCACAGCCGCTCCTTCCGCGGCCTCTCCGTTCGCGAGAACGTGGAGGTCGCCGCGCTCGGCGCCGGGGCGAGCCCACGGGAGGCTCGGCGACGGACGACGGCACTCCTCGAGTCGCTCCAGCTGACGGCCTACGCCGGCGCGCCTGCGGGCTCGCTGCCGCACGGGGACGAGCGGCGCCTCGGCGTCGCGCGCGCGCTCGCGACCGAGCCTCGCTTCGTCCTCATGGACGAGCCCGCCGCCGGGCTTCCGGAGAACGAGGTCCCGTCGTTCGCCGACGTCGTCCGCTCGGTGCGAGACCACCATGACGCGGGCGTCCTGCTGATCGACCACAACATGGCGCTGATCATGGGCGTCTGCGACCGCATCCAGGTGCTCGACCAGGGACGGACGCTCGCCGAGGGGTCACCGGCCGAGATCCGTGGGAATATCGACGTTGCCGCCGCGTACCTCGGCGAGAGCGCCGTCCACGAGGAGTCGCCGTGAGCGCCCTCGAGCTGCGCGGCGTCGAGGTCGCGTACGGTGGCGTCCCTGCCGTGCGCGGGCTCTCCCTGACCGTCGCGCCCGGCGAGATCGTCGGGCTGATCGGCCCGAATGGGGCGGGGAAGTCGACGACCCTGCACGCCGTCATGGGGCTCGTCCCCGCGCGGTCGGGCGAGATCCGGTACGCAGGGGAGTCGCTGCGGGGACGAACGCCCGAGGCCATCGCGCGCCGCGGCATCGCGCTCGTCCCGGAAGGGAGGCGGCTCTTCGCGGAGCTCACGGTCGACGAGAACCTGCGTCTCGGCCTCGCCGCGCGGACGAGCTCGAACGGCGTCGACAGCGACCTCGCGGACGTCGGCGCGCTCTTCCCGATCGTCGAGCAGTTTCGCGACCGGCCCGCGGGGGCGCTGTCGGGCGGGCAGCAGCAGCAGCTCGCGATCGCGCGTGCGCTCGTCGCGAGGCCGGCGATCCTCCTCCTCGACGAGCCGTCGCTCGGTCTCGCTCCCACGACGGTCGACCTCGTGTTCTCCACGCTCGAGGCGATCCGCGAGCGCGGCCTCGGCATCCTGCTCGTCGAGCAACGCGCCCAGCGGACGGTGGCGCTCGCCGACCGCACCCACGTGCTGGCGAGCGGCGAGCTCCGGCTCACGCTCAGCCCCGACGACGCGGACGACACGGCTCGTATGGTCGCCGCGTACCTCTCGTGACGGGTGTTCTCGCAAGCGGGTTGACGGACTTCGTCGGCGATGCGCTCGATGGGCAAGTACAGATCGACGCCGTCGGCCTCGGCGCCGTGTTCGCGCTGATGGGCGTCGGCATCGGGCTCGTCTTCGGCGTCATGCGCCTCGTGAACTTCGCGTACGGACAGCTGATCATGGCCGGCGCGTTCGCGCTCGCGTACGCGTCCGAGCGCGACTGGCCGATCGGCGTCGGCATCGCACTCTGCTTCGCGGTCGTGCTCGCCCTGTCGCTCGCGATGGAGCGTGTCGTCTTCAGGCCGCTCCGGACCCAGTCCGCGGCCGTCATGCTCATCGCGACGTTCGCGGTCGCGTTCCTCCTGCAATCGATCGCGCTCCTCTGGTTCGGGCCACTCGGGAAGACGGCGACGTCGCTCGTCGAGCTCAACCGGCCCGTCTCCGTCGGAGGCGTCGAGATCCGGAAGATCACGATCGTCGCCATCGTGGTCGCAGCTGTGTGTCTCGCGCTCCTCGTCCTCCTGCTCGACCGGACCTCGATCGGCCTGCACATGCGGGCCGCGGCGATGGTCTTCCCGACCGCCCGGCTCCTCGGCGTCCGCGCCAACCTCGTCAGCGCGGTCGCGGTTCTCATCGCGGGAGTGCTCGCGGCGATCGTCGCGGTGCTGCTCACCGTCCAGTACCCGACCGTGACGCCGACCTTCGCACTCCAGGAGACGATCATCGTGCTCGCCGGCGTCGTCGTCGGAGGCATGACGCGCCTGCTCTCGGCGACCCTGGGCGGGTTCCTCATCGGCTACGCGTCGGGGATTCTCGGCGGCGCGCTGCCGTCGAGCCAGAGCCAGTACCTCCCGTCGTTCCTTTTCGGCCTCGTGATCCTCGTCCTGCTCGTACGCCCGGACGGCCTCTTCACCCGCCGGCGCGGGCTCGTGGAGCGGGTGTGAGAGCGCGGCGCGCAGCAGTCCAGTTGCTTGCGCCGGCGGCGCTCGTCGTGGCGACCGGGCTTCTGGGAGCGGCCGTGTCGCAGACGAACGAGATCTACTTCGTGACGGCGCTCATCTCCGTGTCGACGGTCGTGGCCATCTACGTCTTCGTCGGCAACTCCGGCGTGCTCTCGTTCGGCCACATCAGCTTCTTCGCGGTCGGCGTGTGGGCGGCAGGCGTCCTCTCGGTTCCCGAGGAGGAGAAGCCCGCGACCATGCCGTACCTGTTCGACTTCCTGAGCTCGACGACGGTCGGGAACGTCCCCTCGCTCCTCATCGCCGCCGCCGTCGGCGGGGTCTTCGCACTGGTCGCCGGACTCCCGCTCATGCGCCTGTCCGGACTGGCGGCGGGGATCGCCACCTTCGCCGTGCTCGGGATCACGAACAACATCCTGCGCTACTACGAGACGATCGGGCCGGGCCTGAACACGTTCTCGTCGGTGCCGGAGACGACAGACCCGCTCCAGGCGACGGTCGGGGCACTCCTCGTCGTTGGCGCTGCGTTCGCCTACCAGCGCAGCCGCCTCGGGCGACAGCTCCGGGCGACGCGCGAGGATCCGGCCGCGGCCCGCGCCGTCGGCGTGTCGATCTACCGCCAGCGGCTCGCGTCCTTCGCGCTCTCCGGCTTCCTCGCCGGCTTCGCGGGCGGGCTCTACATCCACTTCATTCCGATCAACGTCGACGCGGTCTACCTCGACCTCACCTTCATCACACTCGCGATGCTCGTCATCGGTGGCGCGACGAGCCTGTGGGGGGCGGTGGTGGGCGCGCTGTTCGTGAGCGGGCTCGACTCGCTGCTCGGGGAGATGGAGGACGGGATGACCGTGCTCGGGAGGACGATCGACCTCCCCTCGGGGTCGCGCATCGTCGTCGTGAGCGCCGTCATGGCGCTCGTCCTCGTCGTCCGACCCAGCGGGCTCACCGGGGGACGCGAGTTCTCGCTGCCCTCGCTGCGCAAAGTCCGTGCGGCGGAGGCGAAATGAGGATCGCCGTCATCGGGTGCGGCGCGGTGGGATCGCTGTTCGCGGCCAACCTCGCGCAACTCGAGGACGTCGACGTCTGGGCATACGACGTTTCCCAGCCGCATGTCGACGCGATCAACGCGCACGGCCTGCGGCTCACCGGAGCGGGGGAGGCGGTCGGCCGTCTGACCGCGACGACGGACGCGTCGACGCTGCCCGCCTGCGACTTCGGGATCGTCGCGACGAAGGCCATGCATACCGACGGCGCGATCGCGGCCTCCGCGCATGCCTTCGCGAACGGCGCCGTCGCCACGGTGCAGAACGGCGTCGGCAACGAGGAGGTCGTCGCCCGGCACGTCGCTCGCGTTATCCGCGGAACGACATTTCCGGCGGGAAAGCTGCTCGAGCCCGGCGTCGTGCAGTGGGACGTGAAGGGCGACACGACGCTCGGGCCGTTCGAGCCGCGGCCCGCGTCGCCGGGGGAGATCGCGCGGCTCGCGGACGCCTGCACACGCGGCGGGATGCCGACGAGCGCCGTGGCCGACGCGCGACCTGCGCAGTGGCGGAAGGTGATCTTCAATGCGGCGACGAACCCCGTGGGCGCGCTGACCGGTCTCACCCACGGACGCGTGTGCGAGCGGCCCGATTTGCGCGCTGTCGTTACGGCGCTCGTCGATGAGGGCAAGGCCGTCGCATCGGCTCAGGGCATCACCCTCGATGCGGATCCGGAGGAGCTCATCGACCACGCCGCGCGGCCCGACGTCGCGTACGACCACAAGGCGAGCATGCTCCAGGACGTCGAGGCTCGCCGCGCCACGGAGATCGACTACCTGAACGGCGGCATCGGGCGGTTCGGGCGCGAGCATGCGGTGCCGACCCCATTGAACGACGCGATTACGCAGCTCATCAAAGGACTGGAGGCCTCATGGCACCGACGCTGAGCCCGGAGCTCGAGCGGCGGCACGCGAACGTCCGCGCCGCAATGGCGGCGCACGACCTCGACGCTCTCATCGTGTCCGGCAGCGAGTACTCGGGGTTCGAGGGTGCCGTGACGTACATGTCGGGCTTCCAGATCGTCCACCGCTACGCATACGTCGTCGTCCCGGCAGACGGTGACGCGTTCGTGGTCTTTCCCTCCGAGGCGCGCTACGTCGGCGAGCACGGGACGGCGGAGCTCGAGCAGCTCTTCCACGACCGCCCTGGGGAGGTCATCGCCTCGAGGGCACGCGACGCCCGCTGGCAGCGCATCGGCGTCTTCGGCCTCGACTACGTGATGGCGGTGCGGGACTACCGTGCACTCGAGGGGCTCGAGCTCGTGCCCTTCGATGTCGAGTTCGACCTCGCCCGCGCGGTGAAGAGCGAGGCCGAGCTCGAGTCGGTACGCGACTCCGTGCGGATCAACGAGCGCGGCTTCGAGGTCTTCTTCGACGCCTACGCGCCGGGGAAGACCGCCGCCGAGGTCATGGCCGCGGCTGAGGAGTGGTTCGTCGCCGAGGGCTGCGGACGCCTGACCATGAACATGGTGCTCACGGGCACCGACACGTTCGCGCGACCGGAGTTCAAGATCGCGCGCCGCGATGAGGTTCTGGGCGAGTTCCTCCTGCCCTCGCTCGAGGTCGCGGGACCGGGAATGCACTGGGTCGAGGTCTCACGCGCGATCGCATCTCCCGACGCGACGCTGTCGGAGGACACCGAGCGCATGCTCGACGCGTACCTCGAGTATTTCGACGCTGCCCGCAGCGCCATGCGCCCGGGGGTGAGCTGCCACGACGTGCACCGCGCCGTGTCGGCCGGGTTCACCGACCGCGACTACCACCTCGGCCACGTCACGGGGCACTCCATCGGCATGACGATGATCGAGTTCCCGAAGGTGGGTGAGGGCGTCGAGACCCAGCTCTCGGAGAACATGGTCTTCTCGATGCACCCACACGCGATCGCGTCGAACGGCGAGGACTGCCTCTACATGCAGGACACGTGGCTCGTCACCGCGGGCGGCGGCGTTCCGCTCTCGGCACTCCCGATGCAGGTGTTTCGTTCGTCCGCTTGACGAGCGGGGCAGGGAACGCCGCTAGAATCCGACCGTGAGCTGGCCGTGGCTCGTGTTGCTCGTCCTCGCGGCTGCACTCGCCGTCGCGGTCGAGAAGCCCCGCCTGGAGCGGCGCTTCGGTGCCGTGGCGCGGCGGGATCGCGAGCGGCAGAGGCGCAAGCGCCAGCTGCGGGTGGTCACACCAGACGACGAGAGCGAGGAGTTCGTCCGCTCCGTCCAGCGCGACCTCGACGCGCTGCCGACCATCGAAGAGCGCGATAGAAAGACCTAGCGGACCCTGAAGCTCACGGAGAGCGTGCTGGTGTTCGGGAGGATCGGGCCGACGTTCTCCGTGTTCTTCGCCTCCTGGTAGTCCGACACGCGGAGGCGGAGGCGATGGCTGCCCGGGGCGAGGCCGCCGGTCGAGATCGAGACGACGCCGTGGTGGAACCGAGCGCGCGTGAGGTCGCCGTCCACGGTCGCCACGATCGACTCCGGGTACACGCCCGCGCCGGCATCGGTCGCGGCCACGAGGACGGCGCTGCCCGTCGACACCGTCCGCGCGCGTAGGCGCAGGACAGGCCGGGTGACGTCGTTCACCCAGTAGCGAAACGTGAACGTGCCGGCGCCGGCCCTCCCGGCGCTGTCGAAGACGACGGCGTACTCGCCGGGCACGGGCGAGAGAGCGCCTGCCGCGGGGACGCCCTCCCGGAACTGGTCCGTGTACGGGTTGTAGTTCACGGGGAGCCCGGCATATCCGGTCAGCCGGTTCTCGTCGAGCCCGGCGACCACCCGGGTCTCGACGTGGCTCCCGCGGCCGCGACGCGTGATCACGACGCCGAAGTTCGCGACACGCTTCGTCAGGCGCAGACTGAAGACGCGCTCGGGACCCCGGAGCGTCGTGGTCACGCCGATCCCCCGCGGCGTCTCCGGGTACCGGTAGCGGGAGACGTAGGACGGCTGCCCCGCCGTGGTGCTCCCGTACACGCCCGGGGCGCGGAGCACGACCGTCCGATGGCGGGCGAGGGCAGCGGCCGTCACCCGGCCCCAGAGCGGGATCCGTCGCACGTCGGCGCCGCGGTGCAGCTCCACGTATCCGTCCAGGTCGCCGGCCCTTGCGCCCCTCGTCGCCACAGCGGCCACGGGCAGCTCGCCCGGCACCGAGACCGTCTGCGGGAGGGCGACGCGTACGCCTGTCGGCGAGCTGCGCAGGACACGCATGACCTGCCACGTACCTGCGCCGCCGCCCGCGTCGTCGAGGCCGACCGTGCTCGTCGCCTCGTGGCCGCGGGCGAGGAGTCCGAACGAGAGGGCGGTCGGGTCGGCGAAGAGGAGCGGTTGATCCGCCTTCCCGAGCGCGACGACGCCGCCGCCCTGGAAGCGGGGGCCAGCGAGACGATCGCGCTCGTCGGTCTCGTCGACGCCCGATTGCACGAGCGCGGACTTGATCTGCTCCACGGTCCACGCCGGATGGCGCTGGCGGAGGAGTGCCGCTGCGCCGGCGACGTGCGGCGCCGCCATGCTCGTGCCGGAGAGCTCGGCCCAACCTCCTCCCGACACCGACGACAGCACGTCGACTCCCGGCGCCGCGACGTCTGGCTTCAGCCGGAGCGAGATCGCCGTCGGTCCGACTGACGAGAAGTCGGCATGCGTCCGCGTCGTCGGGCTGCCACCGATGTCGGCGGCGCCGACCGCGATCGCGCGGGTGGAGTTCGCGGGCGACGAGACGGAGCCGGCACCGAAGTCGTTGTAGTCGTTCCCCGCTGCGATGACCGGGACGACGCCCGCAGCGGCAGCGGCGTCGAGTGCGAGCGCGACGATGTCGCGGCGCGGCTCGATCTCCGGCTCCCCGCCCGAGAAGTTGATGACGTCCATCCCGTCTGCGACCGCTGCCTCGATCGCCCCCACGATCGCCGGAGAGTTCGCATTCGGGCTCGATCCCGAGTCGGTCTCGACGAAGACCTTGTAGTTCCCGATGTATGCGCGCGGCGCGACGCCCGAGATGCGGCGACCCGCCGCCGGAGTATCGGCGTTGCCGGCGGCTATTCCCGCCACGTGTGTCCCGTGGCTGGAGTCGTCCTCGCTGAACGCGAGCCGCGCGCTCGGCGCGCTCGCGCTCTTCGGAGCGAAGACACGCGCGACGATGACCTTCGCCGTCGTGAATCGCAGCTGTCCCTTCGGGAAGCCGGGCGGCATCGTGTAGCCCGTCGGGTCGAAGAACGGATGGTTCGGATCGACGCCCGAGTCGATGATCCCGATCTTGACTCCCTGGCCCGCGGTGTCGAGCGTCGGGCCCCACAGGGCAGGCGCGCCGATCTGCTGCGGTGACGACTCCGACTGAGGGGCATAGGTCCCGGCAGGGAGCACCGTGCGTACGCTCGGTAGTGCACGGAGGCGTGGCAGCTCGCTCTCGGGGAGCGTGAGCGAGAACCCGTTCGCGACGAGGCGATAACGCCAGCCGATCTCGGCGTCGGGCACGCCCGCCTCGAGCTCGCTACGGAACGACCGCTGCTCGGACGCGATCTCCGAGCCGGCGGCAGGGGCGCGTGCGAGTGGCGGCGAGGCGAGGAGGGCGACCACTTCCGTACGCGTGCCGCCTGCCGGCAGGGACGTGGCAGAGCCTCCCGACACGAGCAGGGCCGCCAGGGTCGCGACGAGGACGGAGACGAGTCGCGTCATCGAGGACTGAGACGACCCGAAGCTAGAATCGGTCGGCCGCGCGGATGTGGCGGAATTGGTAGACGCGCACGGTTCAGGTCCGTGTGCCCGTAAGGGCGTGGAGGTTCAAGTCCTCTCATCCGCATCTCCGGGGATTGTGGCGACGCGGGCGCCACCGGGGCTGACCACTCGATCGAGGGAGGCCGGTTGTCGCTCGGACGACGACGACGGGAGAGTGAACGACCTCGTTCTCGACGTCGCAATCGTCGTGCTCGTCGTCTCCGTGCCCGCCTGGATCGTGCTCTCACTCGCGGTCGTGCTCGGCCGGCTACGCTACGAGCGGATCCGGAACGCGCCCGCGCGCGAGTCTCTGGGCCGCCGCGAGGCGGACCGGCTCGTGCGGCGCGCAGGCGGACGGCCCAGGACCGAGTTGGGGGAGGTGGCGCCGTGTCGGGGCGCTCCAGCGTCTCGAGCAAGCGCATCACGCGGCCGTGCCGCGGTTGATCAGACCCGTGCTCGACGACCAGGACCAGCGGATCGCCACGGCGGCGATCCGCACGCTCGGCGAGGTCGGCGACGACTGGGCCATCGATCTCCTACTCGACGCGCTGAGACGGGGCTACGGCCCGCGTTCGCGGATCGCGGCGGAGCTCGAGCGGCTCGCTCCCGCGCCCGGCCCGAGGCTGGTCACGCTCCTGCGGGATTGGAACCCGATGGTGCGCTTCTGGGCCGCCACGCTCTTGCGTCCTTATCCCGACCTCGGGGAGGCGACGCTGATCGAGCTGACCTGGGATCCCGACCCGAACGTCCGCGCTGCCGCGGTGGAGACGCTCGGGACGCATTCGGGGACCGGAGTGGGCGCTGCGCTGCTCGCGCGCCTCGACGACAGCGAATGGTTCGTGAGGGTGCATGCGGCTCGGGCGGCGGGGCACGTTCTCGGCGCGGAAGCCGCTCCGACGATCACGCGCCTGCTCGCCGACGAGCGCTGGTGGGTGCGGACGGCGGCGAAGGACGCCCTGCGCGGCATGGGTGCCGACGCGGTCCCGTCGCTTCTCTCGGTCCTCGGCCACGACGACCCCTTCGCACGGAACAGCGCTGCGGAGGTGCTCCAGGACATCGGCTTCGTCGACTTCCTGGCGCTCGACGATCCTCGCGGCCAGCTCCTCGAGCG
>JBKOYF010000044.1:0-8246 GCA_046725305.1 Actinomycetota bacterium | reverse complement strand
GGCTCTTCCCGATGCCCGGGACTCCCACCAGCGTCAGGAGCTGCGGTGAACGCTCCTCCTTGACGCGCTCGAGCGCGTCCGTCAGCACCGCGCGCTCGCGCTCCCTGCCGACGAGCGGCGTCGCGCCGATCTGACGGACGTCGACGCCGAACCGCGATCGTGGCTGGACCGCCTCCCGGACGGGGACCGGCTCCCCCTTGCCCTTCGCCACGACCGGCTCGGCTCGCGCGTACTCGATCACCCGCTCCGTCGCGCGGAACGTCGTCTCGTCGACGAGGATCCCGTTTACGGGGGCGGCCGATTGGAGGCGCGCGGCAGTGTTGACGACGTCGCCGGCCGCCATGCCCTCTCCGAGCTCGGGTCGGGCGTCGCGCGCGACGACGGCCTCGCCGGTCGTGATCCCGATACGCACCTGGACGTCCGACTCCTCGCGAGCCCACTCGCGGACGGCGAAGGCCGCTCGCAGGGCCCGCTCGGGGTCGTCCTCGCGCGCGACGGGCGCTCCGAAGAGCGCCATGACAGCGTCGCCGATGAACTTCTCCACCGTGCCGCCCCACCGCTCCAGCTCGCCCCGCACGTGCGCGTGGTAGCGGGAGAGCGCGGCGCGCACGTCCTCGGGATCCATGCGCTCGGCACGCGCGGTGGAGCCCACGAGGTCGCAGAAGAGGACGGTGACGACCTTCCGCTCCTCCCGCGGCGAGCCGGCCTCGGTTGCCAGCGGAGCAGCGCACGCGTTGCAGAAACGAGCCCCCGCGGGGTTCTCCTGCCCGCAGCTCGGGCACGTCGCCATGGGCGAAGCGTACGACGGCGGCGCCTCAGGCGAAACGCCGCTGGACCCTGCTAGAGTCGCGCGGTCTGTCAGACGCGACGTGGCCTCGGGCGGCTCTGCCGTCCGGGGCTTTCGTGTTTCCGGAGAGGGAAAGGGAGGTTCCATGGCACGACCGAGGACGCAGGCGAGGGCCACGATGGTGAAGAGCCGGGACCGCGCGACGTCGAGCGTGGCCGCGCGGCGCGCCGTGCTGAAGCGGATCAAGGACGAGGGAGTCGAGCACGTCCTCTTCTGGTTCACGGACCTCGAGGGCCATCTGAAGTCGTTCGCGATCACGCCCGCCGAGATGGCCGGGGCGCTCGACGACGGGATGGGCTTCGACGGCTCTTCGATCACCGGGTTCAACGCCATCGAGGAGTCCGACATGGTCGCGATCCCGGACCCGACGAGCTTCCAGCTCATGCCGCGCCCGCTAGACGACCACGGCCACCCGATCGGCGCCAACGTGGCGCGGATGATCTGCGACGTGGTCACGCCCGACGGCTCGCCGTACGAGGGCGACCCGCGCTACGCCCTCCGCCGCGCGCTCGACCGCATGCGCGACATGGGCTTCGACGCGTTCAACGTCGGTCCCGAGCTCGAGTACTTCCTCTTCGAGGACGACCGCGGCACGGAGACGATCGACGAGGGCGGCTACTTCGCGATGACGGCGCAGGACGCAGCAACCGAGGTCCGCAACGACACGATCCACGCCCTCGAGGCCGTCGGCATCCCCATCGAGTACCACCACCACGAGGTAGGCCCGTCGCAGCACGAGATCGACATGCGCTACGCCGACGCTCTCGCGATGGCGGACTACACGGTCACCTACCGACTGATCGTCAAGGAGGTCGCGGCGTGGCACGGCTACTACGCGACGTTCATGCCGAAGCCGCTCTTCGGCGAGAACGGCTCGGGGATGCACACGCACATGTCGCTCTTCCGAGGCGGACGGAACCAGTTCTTCGATCGGCGGGACGAGCACCATCTCTCGAAGGTCGCGAAGGGCTTCATCGCTGGTCTGCTCGTGCACGCGCGGGAGATGTCGGCG
This sequence comes from Actinomycetota bacterium, assembly GCA_046725305.1. Lineage (GTDB taxonomy): Bacteria > Actinomycetota > Thermoleophilia > Gaiellales > Gaiellaceae > GMQP-bins7. The sequence goes on along the minus strand of JBKOYF010000044.1, from coordinate 6,387 downwards.
GTGCTCGCGCAGTGGGTGAACTCGTACAAGCGGCTCGTTCCCGGGTACGAGGCCCCCGTGTACGTCGCCTGGTCCCAGCGGAACCGGTCGGCGCTCATCCGCATCCCGCTGTACAAGCCGGGATCGGAGCAGGCGACGCGCGCCGAGATCCGCTGTCCGGATCCCGCTTGCAACCCCTACCTCGCCTTCGCGGCGCTCCTCCACGCGGGCCTCGAGGGCATCGAGAAGGGGTACGAGCTTCCAGACCCGATGGAGCGGAACCTCTACCGCCTGACGGCCGCGGAGCGTGGCGAGCAGGGGATCGTGTCCCTGCCGGAGTCGCTCGGCGAGGCGATCGACGAGCTCGCGGCTTCCGACCTCATGCGACGGACGCTCGGGGACCACATCTTCCCGCGCTACGTCGAGCTCAAGCGGCGTGAATGGGACGAATACCGCGTCCAGGTGACCGAGTGGGAAAAGGAGAAATACCTCGCCGCGTTGTGACGATTCCCCTTGCAGTCAGCCGGCGAAAGTCGGATGATGCGCGCTGCAGGGTACGCCGCAAGGCGAGCGGCGAGCTCTGTATCTGACGGCCGATCGCGGGCTCCCTGGTGTGGAGCCCGTGGTCGTTATGGCGCGGGGGACACCTACGGTTTCCCCCGCGAGCCCCCCTTCCCTTGCCGCTGCGTGCACTCGTCCGCACGTGGCCTCTCGGCCGGCAGAGCCGGCCTCCGGCCTCACATGCCGTGCACCGACGGCGTTTTAGCCAGGCTTGCCGGACATCGCCCAGACGGTGATGACGTACGCCGCGAGCAGGATGAGCGACAGGATCAGCGTCGCCTTGAGCAAGCCCGCGCCTCTGCCGTCGTTGAGGCGCCTGATGCCGATGCCGCCGAGGACGAGGGTGATCAGGAACACGATCCCGCCGCCGTCCGCGGACACGTATCCGATAGGGAGCCAGGTCGGCTCGTCCACGCCGCTCGGAAGATCGTCCCAGCCCTCCTTCGTGTAGATCCACTGCGCGCCGATGCGCATGAGGACGTAGCCGGGGAGTGCGACGGCCAGCAGGGTCCAGTACCCGAGTCGAAGGCTGCGCACGTCGCCCCGCGAGAACGCGAGAATGCTCGCGCCCGTCAGCAGCCCCCCGACGAGGACCATCGCACCGAGGACGTGCACGAACAGCGGGAAGTTCCAGCTGTCGGGCCGGACCGCTGCGAGGAGTCCCGTCACGCGCCCGGCTTCCAGATCATGTCGATGAGGAGGAGCAGGATCGCGACGCTGGCGGCAGCGTGCAGGACGACGCCTCGTTGCGTACGGTTGATCGCGAGCAGTTCGGGGCTCGGACCGTTCTGGCCCGCGGCCTCGAGCTCCTTGGCCTTGTCCATTCCCGCCGTGTACTCCCTGCCCGTCCGGCCGCCAATTGCGCCCGCGATGGCCCAGAGCACGATCGCGGCGATGATCCAGCCGTCCCAGATGTCGTATCCGCCGTACGAGAACGCGAGCCAGAGCCCGAAGACGATCGTGCCGCCGGCACCGATGCCGGTGGCGATGATGCCCACCTTGACGACCGGGCCCATCCGCGTCGTCCCTTCCGGCGTGTCGGTACGGCGCACCGCGACGATGAGGACCCAGAACAGGACCATCCCCGCGACGTACGCGAAAGCGCTCAGCACGTGCAGCGCAGCGATCCAGTCGTCGAAGCTCACGGCTCCGGCGATCCTATGACAATGACGGTCGTGGATGCGACGGCACGTCACCTCCGGCTCCTCACCGAGACGATCGCCACCGTCAACTCGTCGCTCGACCTGCAGGAGGTGCTCGAGCTCGTCGCGAGCAAGGTCGCGGACGCACTCGACACCGACGCCTGCTTCGTCTACCTCTACGACGAGCGGACGGACGAGCTCGTGCTGCGCGCGACGCACGGAAGCCGGGTCGACGAGATGACGCGCACTCCGCGCATGCGGCCGGGCGAGGGGATCACCGGCGTGGCCGCGGTCACGAGAGCGCCGGTCATGATCGCCGAGCAGGCCCATCTCGATCCGCGCTTCAAGCAGTTCCCCAACCTGCCCGAGGACGAGTACGAGTCGATCCTCGCCGTGCCCATCCACGCCCGGGACACGCTCGAGGGCGCCCTCAACGTCCGTACACGTGCGCCGCGTGCGTTCACGGACGCGGAGATCGAGCTCCTCGTCGCGATCGCGTCGCAGGTGGCGCAGACGATCGCGCACGCGCGGCTGTACGAGCGCGCCCAGCGGCGCGTCGCAGAGCTCGAGGCGCTCGCACGGATCTCCGAGGCGGTCTCGGAGTCGCTCTACCTCGAGGAGTCGCTCGAGGCGATCGTGACGACGACGATGGAGTCGCTGCACGCGACCGGTGCCGCGCTCGTCCTCGAGGACGGGAAGATCGCCTGGCCCGAGGGCCGCCCGGGTGCGTACGCGGTCCGGCTGCCGCTCCGCTGGAAGCGGCGGCAGATCGGCGAGCTGGTTTGCGATCGGGACACGCCGTTCTCGCCGGACGACGAAGCCCTGCTGGAGGCGATCGCCCACCACGCGGCGGTTGCGCTCGAGCACGGACGTGCGGTCATGCGAGGCGTGCTCGCTCAGGAGATCCATCACCGCGTGAAGAACAACCTGCAGTCGGTCGCATCGCTCCTTCGCCTGCAGGCGCGGGCGGAGCATGTCGATGCGCGCAAGTCGCTGCAGGACTCCGTCAACCGCATCCTGGCGATAGCCGCCGTGCACGAGGTCCTCACCGAGCATCGCGAGGACGACGTCGACCTCGGCGAGCTCGTCGACCGGCTGCGGGCAATGCTCGTCCAGGGGCTCGTCGCGGGCAAGGACGTCACGTCCGAGCTTGAGTCCGTGTCGCTCGCGGGTCAGCGTGCGACCGCGCTCGCGCTCGTCTTCACGGAGCTCTTCCAGAACGCGCTCGAGCACGGCGGGGACCACGTGACCGTCGCGCTCGAACGGCGGAACGGCGAGGTCGTCCTCACGATCTCCGACGACGGAGCGGGCATCGACGGCGACGGGAGCGGCACCGGGTTGTCCATCGTGCGTGCGCTCGTGCACGACGAGCTGCAGGGAGTCTTCGACCTCGAATCCGGCACGGGGACGCGGGCTCGCGTCGTCTTCCCCGTGTAGGGGTACCCCGGCTCGTAAGCAAGTCGTAAAGGCTCGCGCGGGGGCGTGTCGTTTTGCTGGAAGGGGGAACAACCCGCTCGAGACATACCGGCGGCGATAACTGGCCCGTCGCTGGGAACGAGGAAGGGGAGCCCGACGGGCTCCCCTTCCTCGTTCGGGGTGAGACGCGACGCCGCCGACTGACAGGATGGAAGCGTGAGGGTTCTCATCGCCGAGGACGAGACGCTCATTCGCCTCGACCTCAGAGGACTGCTCGAGGCCGCGGGCTTCGAGGTCTGTGCCGAGGCGCGCGACGGCGAGGAGGCGGTGGAGCTCGCGCGCCAGACGGAGCCCGACGTCGCCCTCCTCGACGTGAAGATGCCGCGCCTCGACGGGATCGAGGCGGCGCGCCGCATGCTCGAGGAACGGCCGCTCCCGATCGTCATGGTGACCGCGTACGGCGAGCGCGAGCTCGTGTCGCGCGCGGTCGAGGCGGGTGTGTTCGGCTACCTCGTGAAGCCGTTCCGGGAGACGGATCTCCTCCCTGCCATTGCCACCGCCACGGCACGGCACGAGGAGCTCCGCGTTGTCCGCGAGGAGGCCGACTCGCTCGCGGAGGCGCTCGCCGCTCGTAAGGCGATCGAGCGGGCGAAGGGGATCCTCATGCAGCGCGAAGGCCTCTCCGAGGACGAGGCCTTCGCACGGCTCCGCAAGGCGAGCCAGATCTCCGGCCGCCCGCTCAAAGTTGTCGCGGAAGCACTCATCGCGACCATCGGCGAAGCGACCCGTTAGTCCCTAGGTCGCGAGCAGTCTCTCCTCCTCGTGCCGCCGGTAGAGCCTGCGGGCGAGCCATGCGGCGACGCCGACGAGCGCGAACGGGGCGAGGACGATGAGCAGTCCGAGGAGGACGATGCCCTCCCAGGCGAGGACGTTGAGAGCTTCGTCGATCGTGCGGTCGATGCGGGACGTCGGCGGAACTGCGCCCGACGCGTCCTGCGTCACGACCGCGACCTGGATCGTCGACATGCGCGCCTCCGCGTTCGTGGAGTCGATACCGGTGCGCAGCTGGACGAGCTCGGCGCGAAGCGTCTGCAGCTTCGCGCGCAGCACCGCCTCGGTCTCGGGGTCGAGCGACTCCGACTCGAGCCGTGCTCTGATCCGCGCGATCTGCCCGCGGTCACTCGCCTCGCGCTTCTGCAGCTCGTCGAGCGTCGCCTGCAGGTCGTCGATCGTCACCTGCTGCGAAACGATGCGGCCGAGTGCCGAGAGCCCTGCGATCGCCTCCTGGACCCTGGCGACGGGGACGCGGACGGTGAGCGACGCGCTCCCTTCCTCCCCGGTCGCGACCGACGACGAGACGACGTAGCCGCCGAGCGACCGCGTCAGGTCGAGCGCGCCCTGCGCCGCGCGCGAGACCGCGTCGGAGTTCCGCACCTCGAGCGTCATCGTCGCGCTGACCCGCTGTGCGCGCGACGTCGCGGACTCTCGCGTCGGTGCGCCAAGCTGCGCATCGACGCTGCCCACGTCGCGGCCCGCGGGTTTCGCGGCGGACTCGAGGGTTGCCGTGTCCGCCCGCTCACGCAGCGCCGTCGGGTTGTCGGAGCGCGCGAGCCCGAGGACTCCGGCGGTCGCGAGCGCGAGCGCGGCCGCGGCGGGGACCGCGATCAAGAGGCTGCGTCGCAGCGGAACGTGCAGCCGCAGGCTCGTCCAGGACGAAGGAGCCGGCTCCTGCGCGGCGATCTCCCGCACTCGCGCTCGAAGCGCGGTCGGAGCGGACGGCCGCCTGGCTCGCAGCTCGTGGATCAGGTCAGACGACGACGTCATGGTCTCTCATCCTCTCTTCGAGCTTCGTCAGGGCCCGGCTCAGTCGCGTGGAGACGGCGGTCGGCGTGAGCCCGAGCAGCCGTGCGGTCATCTCACCCTCGAGGTCGAGGACGATACGCAGGTACACGACCTCGCGCTCGCCGGCCGAAAGGGCCTGCAGCGCCTCCTCGAGAGCAGGCGAGAGGCCCATTTCCTCGCCGAACGACGGCGTCTCCCCGCGGGCGAGATCGGCTGCGCCCGCCCGTTCCTCGCGGCGTCGCCGTCTCGTGTCGGCACGGAACCAGTCGAGGGCGGTCGAGCGCGCGATCGCGAGCAGCCAGGCACGGGCCGTTCCGCGGCTCGGATCGAACTTCCTCCACGTCCGCAGGGCCGCCTCGAAGGTCTCGCTCGTCAGGTCCTCCGCGACGGCCCAGTTCTTCGTGAAGTACAGGAGGTAGCCGTACACGTCGTCGAGGAGCTCCTCGGCGACCGCCGCGAACGACGTCTCGGCCGCGTCGAGCGAGCGAGGAGCGCCGATCGTCACCGCATGCACGCCCTCTCTACGTCGCGAGGCCGTCCTGGCGTCACGTGGCATGGGCGTCGTCGAACGCCGCCTCCCACCGCTCGAGGAGCGTGACGAGCTCGTCCCGGGCGGCGCGGTGCGCACCGAGGACGTCCATGTTCGTCCAGTCGTCGGCGAGCGTGCCCTCGAGCTCGGCGATCCGCGCCTCGATCACCGCGATCTGCCCTTCGAGGAGCTCGAGCTCGGTCGGTGTTTGCTTCGCAGGCCGTGGCTTCGGTGCCCTCGACGGCCTTGCGGGCTCGGGCGGTTCCTCGTCCGCGGCGGGAGCCGTTCCGCGCTGGCGCTCCAGATCCGCCCAGCCGCCGTCGTACGAGCGCAGCGTCCCCTCTTCGAAGGCGACGATGCGGTTGGGCACCGCGTCGAGGAGCGCACGATCGTGCGACACGAGCAGGATCGTCCCGGGGAACGCTTCGAGCGCGGCTTCGAGCGCCTCGCGGGCCTCGACGTCCAGGTGATTCGTCGGCTCGTCCAGCACGAGGAAGTTCGCGCCCGATGCGACCAGGAGCGCGAGTGCCAGCCGTCGCCGCTCTCCTCCGGAGAGCGCCGTCACGGAGCGCTCGTGAGTCTCCCAACCGGAGAAGAGGAAGCGTCCGAGGAGTGTCTGCGCCCTCGGCCGAGGGAGACCGGTCGCCGCGGCCGTCGCATCGAGGACCGAGCCGGTAGCCGGAAGCTCGAGGGCGTGCTGCGAGAAGTACCCCGGAATGACGCCGTGCCCGAGCCGGATGCTTCCGTGCTCGAGCGGATGGCCGTCGAGGATCGCCGCGAGCAGAGTCGTCTTCCCGGCCCCGTTCGGGCCGACGAGGCCGACCTTCTCTCCACGCTCGACAACGAGCGTCGCTCCTTCGAGGAGCTGCTTCTCTCCCGCCGCGAGCCCAACCTCTTCCGCGTCGACGACGACACGGC
>JBKOYF010000124.1:0-22931 GCA_046725305.1 Actinomycetota bacterium | reverse complement strand
ATTCTCGGTACCCCGGGCGTCGGGAAATCGCGCCTCGTTCGGGAGTTCGTCGACGACGTTGCGGCGGAAGCCGTCGTCGCCCGCGGTCGCTGTCTGCCATACGGCGAGGGGATCACGTATTGGCCGGTGCTCGAGGCGATCCGCGACGTCGCGGACCTCGACGATGCCGACTCCGCATCCGCGAGCCTGGCCAAGCTCGCGACTCTGCTCGGCGAGGTAGAGGAGGCGGACGCGGTCGCCATGCGGCTCGGGGAGGTGATCGGCCTGTCCGGCCATGTGAGCACCCCGGACGAGAGCTTCACGGCGGTGCGCACGTTTTTCGAGGCGTTGGCACGCCGTCGCCCGCTGGTCCTCGTCTTCGACGACATCCACTGGGGCGAGGCGACGTTTCTCGACCTGGTCGACCATGTCGCCGAGTGGACGCACGAGGCACCGTTGGTCCTCGTATGCGTCGCACGGCCCGAGCTTCACGAGGTCCGGCCGCAGTGGGGTGGCGGGAGGCTGAACGCGACCTCGGTCCTCCTCGAGCCCCTGTCCGAAGCCGAAAGCGTGCAGTTGGTCGAGAACCTCAGCAGTTCCATCGAGCTCGACGAGCCAACCCGACAGCAGATTGTCGAGGGGGCGGGCGGCAACCCGCTCTTCGTCGAGGAGATGCTCGCCCTTCTGCTCGAGGATGATCGCATCGAGGGTGGTGTGCTGGAAGTACCGCCGACGATCCAGGCGCTCCTGGCCGAGCGGCTCGACCGTCTCTCCGACGACGAGCGCGGCGCGATCGAGGCGGCGGCGGTCGAGGGCAAGGTCTTTCACGAGTCTTCCGTCGCCGAGCTTCTCGGTGCACAGGCGTCCACCGTGAGCGAGTCGTTGGCGGCGCTCGTCCACAAGGAGCTCGTGCGCCCCGACCGGCCCGTGTTCTCCGGCGAGCGGGCGTTCGCCTTCCGACACCTGCTGATCCGAGATGCAGCGTACGGGTCCACTCCGAAGGAGGCGCGCGCCGCGCTTCATGAACGCCACGCGCGCTGGCTCGAGAACGTCGGCGAGCGCGCACTCGAGCTCGACGAGATCATCGGCTACCACTACGAGCAGGCCTTCGAGTACCGTGCTGCGCTCGGCGGCGTGGACGACCACGTGCATGCAGTGGGTCGCGCCGCCGCGGAGCGTCTCGGAACCGCCGGCCGTCGCGCGCTCGTCAGGGGTGATGCACCAGCCGGAGTTAATCTGGTCTCGCGGGCTGTGGCTCTCCTCCGTGCGGACGATCCGCTTCGCGTCGAGCTCGTGCCCAACGTGCGTGTCGTGCAGGGCATGTCCGAGCTGTCTGAGCTGAGCTGGGCGGACCGCGTGCTCACGGAGGCGATCGAAGCGGCGGCGACGACCGGCGACCGCCGCCTGGCCAGCCATGCGCTCGTCCAGCGAGGACTCCTGCGCCTCTTCACCGAGACCGACGTGACCCCGCGGGAGATCCTTCAGACCGCTCGGCAAGCGATCGATGCCTTCGAGGTCTTGGGAGACGAGTTGGGCCTCGCCCGCGCGTGCCGACTCGCTGCGCAGGGGCACTACCTTGCCCGCGCTGCCGAAGCGAGTGCGGAAGCCGCGGAGCGAGCTCTCGAGCACGCTCGTCGAGCAGGCGACCGTTTCGAACAGGTCGAGGTCGTCGAGTGGCTTCTCGTCACGCTCCTGTTCGGGCCCTGCCCAGCTGCCGAGGGAAGAGATCGCTGCAGGCGGCTTCTTCGCGAGGTCGCCGGTGATTCGGAGCTCGAGGCACGGGTCGCCGGAGCGCTCGCGTGGTTCGAAGCCGCGCAGGGACACATCGAGCCGGCACGGGAGCTACTCGCCGAAGCTCGCAGGGCGATGGACGATCATGGCGAGATCATCAGCTTCGTCCTGTTCTACGGCGCCAGCACGCTGATGCTGATGGACGATCCGGCCGAGGCAGAGGAGGTCCTGCGTGTCGGCGACGCGCTCCGGACGATGGGTCGAAGCGGGCACTACGCCGCAATCGCCATACGGCTGGCGCAGCTGAGCTACTCGCGGGGAGACCTCGAAGATGCGGAGCAGTACCTGGAGGAGGTCGCGGGGTACCTTCGCCCAAACGATGTCTGGGACCAGACCCACTGGAGCGCGGAGCGCGCGAAAGTCCTAGCTCAGCGAGGGGAGTTCGCTGCGGGCGAAGCACTCGTGCGGGAAGCGGCGGCCTTTGCGGCGGCGAGCGACTTCCTCACCGCCCAGGCTGACGCTCTTGCCGACATGAGCGCGGTGCTCGAGCTCGTCGGTAAGCGCGACGAAGCGATTCGAACGCTCGAGGCTGCCATCGAGCTCCACCTGAGGAAGGAGAACCTCGTCGCCGGAAACGTGTGCCGTGCGAGGCTCGAGGTCCTCAAGAGGCCCGGCTGACGCGAGCGCCCTCGAGGGGGAGTCCCGCACTCGCCCAGTCCTCCTTGCCGCCCGCGTAGTGGAGGACGTTGCGGTACCCGAGCGCGACCAGTCGCTCGGCGACCTCGACGGAGCTCTCGCAGCTCGGGTTCGCGCAGTACACGACGACGAGGTCGTCGAGGCTCGGGATCCGCCGTCCGGCGAGAGCGTCGACGCGCTCGGGCGGGATGTTGATCGCCCCTGGGAGATGGGCGGCACCGTAGGAGATGGGCCCGAGTGCGTCCACAAGAACGAGCGGCCCGCCGCTCTCGAGCAGTGCGGAGAGATCGTCACGCGCGATCTCCGCGAGGGACGCCTTCATCGCGCAAGTGTGCCTGGGCGTCTAGGTCTCGAGCCCGACGACGAACTCGCGCTCGCGGCCGCGCCAGGAGACGTCGAGGGAGCTCCCGAGGCGCCCGAGCAGGGCCACGATCCGAGGGTTGTCGCCGCATACCGTCGCGACGAGCTGCGTGATGCCGGCGGCGCGCGCGTCTGCAGCGAGCTCGTCCGCGAGTACGGAGCCGACCCCGCGGCCCTGATGCGCGTCCGCCACCGCGAAGGCGATCTCCGCCGACGCCCCGGAGCGCACGAGCCGTGCGATCCCGGCAGGCTCCGCGTCGCCGTCGACGTACCCGACGAGGACGTGATGGTCGCGGTCGACGCGCGCGAGGCGAGTCAGCTCCGGGACGCTGAGACGCGGCTTGGCGCCGCAGAAGCGCCGCTCGCGCGAGCGGTCCCCGAGGCGCGCGAACAGAGCCGCCACCGTCTCGGTGTCGCCGTTGCGTAGCGACCTGATCGTCAGCCCTTTCACGTAGCGCGACTGCATGTGTCGAGCGTAAACGCGGGGCATGGCCCGGGACTTCCCCGCCACGGGCCATCTTGTTGACATGGCCCGTTCGGGCCAGCAAGACTCCGGGTGATGGAGCAGGACATCCGCTTCTGCGAGCTCGACGGCCGGCGGATAGCGTACGCAACGCTCGGCGAGGGGCCGCCTCTCGTGTTCGGAGCCAAGTGGGTGTCGCATCTCGAGGAGGAGTGGGACGACCCGCGGGCGCGCAGCTTCTACGCGGAGCTCGCGCACAACCATCTCGTCGTGCGGTACGACAGGCTGGGGGCCGGCCTGTCCGAACGCCGCCTCGCAGAGCCTCCGACGATCGAACGGGAGACGAGCGTGCTCGAGTCCGTGCTCGATGCGTGCGGCGGCGCGCCCGCGACGGTCTTTGCGTGCTCGTGCGCGTCTGCCGTGACGGCGAGCCTCGCGGCCCGCAGCCCGGAGCGGGTCGAGAAGATCGTGTTCTTCGGAAGCTATGTCTCCCGCGACGATCTCCCCGAGGCGACGCGGAGGTCGCTGATCGACTTCGTCCGCCTCAACTGGCCGCTCGCGGCGCAGATGCTCGCGGGCCTCATCGTCCCGCATGCGAGCGGCGACGAGATCGCAGCCCTGAGCCGCTACAAGCGGCACTCCGCCGATGCCGACGTGGCCGCGGCGTTCCTCGAGCTCGAGCTGTACGGCAATGCGCGTCCCTTCCTCCCGCGCGTGACCATGCCGGCCCTCGTGCTGCATCGCCGCGGCGACCGCACCGTGCCGATCGCCCGCGGGCGCGAGCTCGCGTCCCTGCTTCCGAACGCCCGCTTCATCGCACTGAGCGGCGATTCCCACCTTCCTCACCTCGACGATCAGCGGGAGGTCCACCGCGCGCTCGCCGGGTTCCTCGACAACACGGTCCCGGTCGCGTCGAACGGCGACTCGCCGCTCACCGGTCGCGAGGCCGAGGTCCTCCGTCTCGTGGCCGCCGGTCTCTCGAACCGCGAGATCGCGTCCTCGCTCGTCCTCAGCGAGCACACCGTGCACCGGCACGTCGCGAACATCCTGCGGAAGCTCGCGCAGTCGTCCCGCGCAGCAGCCGCCGCCCAGGCGACGCGCGCCGGCTACATCTAGCGGCCGGTCAGAGCACGGCGAACAGGTCGACCGGAACGCCGTCGGGGTCGCGGAGCTGCGCGTAGCGCTGGCCCCAGAACGCGTCCCACGGCTCCTTCTCGGCGTCGAAGCCGGCGGCCTTCACCGCCTCGTACAGCTCGTCGACCTGGGCGGGGCTCGCACACTCGAACGCGAGCGCGAGCTGGTTCCCGATCTCCCGGGTCCAGTCCGGCCGGAAGCTCCGGATGACCTCCTCGGCGTCGAGCATGAGGCGGACTCCGCTCGGCAGGGTGGCCTCGATGTGACCTTCGCCCCCCTCGGGGAAGTCCACCCCGAGGAGCCGGTAGAAGGCGATCGAGCGCTCCGTGTCCGACGAGACGATCCCGATGGCGTTCAGCTCGGGCACGCCCTGACCCTAGCGGACGACTCAGGCGGCTCGCGCCTCCTCCCGCGCGTAGGCGGCACGGAATCCCTCCCGCCAGCTCGGGTAGCGAAGGGTCCAGCCGAGCTCGCGCTTCGCCTTCGCGTTCGATGCGCCACGTGCCTCGGTCATGAGCACCAGGCCCGCCTCGCCGGCGAGGATCTGTGCGAGCCAGCGCGGAACGTGTCGCGGAGGCTTCGCGCCGATCGTCTCGGCGAGCACGGGGAGCCACTCGCGCACGGGCGCGGGATCGTCGTCCACGACGTTGTAGACGCCCGGTTCGCCGCGCTCGAGTGCGAGCACGGTGGCCGTGGCGGCGTCGTCGAGATGGACGAACGACGAGATTCCCGCGCCGTCGCCGACGAGCGGGAATCGCCGCTTGCGCACGAGCTCGACCACCGCGTCGTCGGGCGAGCCGTACAGGCCCCCGTACCGAAGAGCGATCCCTCCGGCGTTCACGACGCGTTCCTCGAGGTGCCGAATCGCCGCCAGCGTCTCGCTCATCGCCGGCACGGGCTGCGGATCGAGCGGGTCCTCCTCCGACTTGACGGGGCCGCCCTCCCGGGCATAGGGCCACCCGGCGAAGCTCTGCGCGACGAAGCGTCCGACCTCCGCCTCGCCGGCCGCCGCGAGGAGCGCATCCGTGCCCTCGGTGCGCAGCCGGTTCGTCTCGGCGAAGCTCCGGTCGAAGTGCTTGGCGTCCGTCATGCCGGCGAGCGCGGTCGCCTGGTGGACGATCGCCTCGGGCCGCATGGCCAGGACCGCCTCCCTGACGGCCTGCGGATCGAGCGCGTCGAGCGTCGCCGGCTCGGCGCCGATCGAGCGCAGTCGCTCGGCCTTCTGCGGGGAGCGGGAGGTGCCGATCACGTGATGACCCTGCTGCGCGAGCATCGGAACGAGACGGCTCCCGACCGCTCCGGTCGCGCCTACCACGAGCACTCGCATAGTCCGCTCCTTTCGGTTCGCTATCCAGTAGGTCTCCACAGGAGTCGGGCCGCAAACCGCCCAGCCGGCGCGCGCCATACTCATCGCCATGCCGTCAGCGCACCCGACCCGCCACCTCCTCCGCGCGAAGGACCTCGCCGACGCGCGCTACCGCGAGCCGCTCGACGTGAAGGCGCTCGCCCGGGCGGCGCGGCTCTCGCCGGCGCACTTCAGCCGCGAGTTCCGCCGCGAGTTTGGCGAATCGCCCCATCAGTACCTTCTCAACCGCCGCCTCGAGCGCGCGGCAGCGCTCCTGCGCACGACCGATCGCTCGGTCGCAGACATCTGCCTCACCGTCGGACTGCGCAGCGTCGGCTCGTTTACCACGAGCTTCGGGCGCATGTTCGGGATGACGCCGACGCAGTACCGCGCGGCGCATCCCCCTGCGGCGTTGCGGGCTCGCGTGCCGACGTGCGTCATCCTCGCCTGGACGCGCCCGCAAACAGCACGTTTCGAGAAGACACCCGCTTAGGTGGTGGCTAGCGTGGCCTTCGACGTTCAAACGACGAAGGAGGACACCATGTTGAAGCAGCTCACGACCGTCGGGGTCTGGGTGCACGACCAGGACGAGGCGTTGGCCTTCTACACCGAGAAGCTCGGCCTGGAGCTTCGCGACGACGTCACCGTGCCGGAGATGGGGAACTTCCGCTGGGTCACGGTCGGGGTCGCCGGGCAGCCGGATGTCTCCATCTCGCTGCTCGCGGTGCCAGGCCCGCCCGTGTTCGACGAGGAGACGAAGGCGCAGATCGAGGCGCTCGTCGCAAAGGGCGCGACCGGAGGTCTCTTCTTCTCCACCGACGACGTCCAGGGGACGTTCGAGGAGCTCACGAGCAGCGGTGTCGAGTTCCTGCAGGAGCCGACGGAGCAGGCCTACGGCGTCGATGCCGGGTTCCGCGACCCGTCGGGCAACCAGATGCGCGTGGCCCAGCTGAGCAACGGATGACCGACGCCCTCGGCCTCGTGCCGGTCGGGGTCGTGCGTTCCTCGCTCCGCAATCGCGAGGATGCGCCTCGTCAGGGCAACGAGGGTGCGCCCGACGCCTCGATTCACCTGGAGCCGTCCTTCGCGGACGCGCTCCAGTGGATCGGCGTCGGCGACGAGCTCTTTCTCGTGACCTGGCTTCATCGAGCGGATCGGGAGATCCTGCAAGTGCATCCGCGCGACGACGAGTCGCGACCGCTCACCGGCGTCTTCGCGACGCGCTCGTCGGACCGGCCGAACCCGCTCGGGCTGCATCGGGTCACGGTGCTCGGGATCGACGGCCTCGAGCTGCACGTGGCCCCGCTCGAGGCGATCGACGGCACGCCTGTCGTCGACATCAAGCCGGCCCTGCGAGGTGAAGGCTCCTAGACCGGCTCGAAGGTCGGAGCGTCGGCGCGGTGCCGTTCGTGCAGCGCGAGCTCCACCGAGACGCAGCAGACCACGAGTGCGGCGAGGAGCAGCATCACCGGCAGTTGCTCGAGGCCTCCCCCGAGGACTTCGATCGCGAGCGCACCTCCCGCGACGCCTAGTCGAAGCCACACGTCCACGTCGTTGCGCGAGCGTGCCGCTGCGAGGTGGATCAGCGCGAGGGCGCCGAACGCCATGGCGATCCCGCCGCAGAGGACCCACCGCGTCGAGTCCGTCAGCTCCGATCCGGAAGTGTCTTTGATCGCGTACTTCGTTCCGACCCCGAGAGCGATCACCCCCGCCATGAGCGGGAGGTGCGCGTACAGGTAGGACTGCCCCGACCACACCGAGCGTCCGAGCAGCATCTCGCCGTCCAGGTAGTCGAAATAGAGCCACCAGAAAGAAGCGGCGAGGACGAAGCCGAGCGCCGCGACGAGCCCGCTCTCGAGGTTCCATGCGACGGACTCGGTCCCGACGACGACGGCGAGGACCGTCTCGCCGAGCACGATGAGTGTGAACAGGCCCACCCGCTCCGGGATGTGCGAGGGGTGCACCGGGACGGCCTCGATCCGTGCACGGCTGGCGAGTGGCGTTCCGACGTCGACGGCGAGCGCGACGGCCCAGACCCAGTAGCGGAGCGGAGGCTCGACCGCGATCGACGCGAGCATGAGCGCGGCGGCGAAGGTGAAGGCAGGGATGTACACGTTCAGCAGGGGTCGCGCCGCGGGGACGTGGAGCCACGCGCGGGCGTTCAGGGCGATAACGAAGCCGCGCACCGCGACGTACGCGAGCGCGAACGGCGCCGTGTCTCCCGTCGCCGCGTCCGGAACGGTGGACGCGAGCGCGGCGACGGCGAACATGCCGGCGAGCATCAGCACACGGTGGACGACGTCGTCCGTGTCGAAGCGGTCGGCGTAGAACGTGTACCCGACCCACGCCCACCACACCGGAACGAAGAGCCCGCAGAAGATCGCGAAGCCCTCGAGGGTCATGTCCGCGGAAAGCGCGTTCGACAGCTGCGCGACGGCGACGACGAACACGAGGTCGAAGAAGAGCTCGAGCCACGTCGCGCGCCGCTCCCGGTCCTCCTCGAGCGTGCGGATCCGTGGAGGCGCGAGGAGGCGGGAGGAGCCGCTCACCCCGACACGCTAGCGACGTGGCTGTCCGTCACAAGAGACGCGATACGCTCTCGGCGTCCTCTGCGCCGAGAAGGAGATAGCCGATGAGTCGCCTCGCCGAGATCCTCGCCGAGAAGGGCGGTGATGTGCTCGAGATTGCCGCGGACGCGACGGTGCTCGAGGCCGTGCAGCTGATGGTCGAGAAGAACGTCGGATCGCTGCTCGTGACCGAGGCGGGCGAGGTGACCGGAATCGTCACGGAGCGCGACTACCTGCGGCGCGTGACGCTCGAGGGACGGACCGAGCAGGCACCGGTCGGAGAGATCGCGTCCTCGCCGCTGATCGTGGTGACGCCCGAGACGACGATCGACGAGTGCATGGCGCTCATGACCGACCGCCGGATCCGGCACGTACCCGTGGTCGACGGGGGGCGCGTCGTCGGGATCGTCTCCATCGGAGACCTCGTCAAGTTCCAGTCGAAGCAGCAGAGCTTCCAGATCCAGTTCCTGAACGAGTACATCAGCGCCGGCTGAGGCGTCCGGCGTGGCGCAGCTGATCGTCCTCCTTCGGGGCGTGAACCTCGTACGCCGAAATCGCATCGCCATGCCGGCGCTTCGCGAGGCGCTCGAGGAGGTGGGCTACGAGGACGTCGCCACGTACGTCCAGAGCGGCAACGTCGTGCTCTCGAGCAGGAAGTCGGCGAAGCGGGTGCAGAGCGACGTCGCGCGAGTGCTCGCGGATCGCTTCGATCTCGACGTCGCGGTCCTCGTGCGCACGCGTGCGGAGCTCGTCCGGGTCGTCGAGCGCAATCCGCTGGAGAAGGTCGCGACGAACCCGAAGCACTACCAGGTGACGTTCCTCGAGTCGGCGCCGAGCGCCGAGGTGCTGCGCAAGCTCGAGGCGGCTGCCGCGGGGAAGGAGCGGGTCGTGCACATCGGCCGCGAGCTGTACGCGTGGCATCCCGGCGGCCAGGCCCGGTCGAAGCTGGCCGCGCTCATGGCCGGGAAGGGACTGGGAGTCACCGCGACCGCGCGTAACTGGACGACGGTGACGAAGCTGCTCGAGCTGGCGAGCGGGTAGCTCGGCGAGCGGTTTGTACGCTGCTCGCGGTCAAGCAGCCCGAAGGAGGAGAGCATGTCCCAGAAGCTGTCGCTCGTCATCTCGACGACCGCGCTCGTTCTCGTCGTGCTCGCGACGACGCCGCTCGGCGCCGTCGCTGAGAACCTGGCCGTTCCGCGCAACAGCGTCGGAACGGCGCAACTGAAGAGAAACGCCGTGACGCCCCGGAAGCTTGCTCCCAACGCGGTGCGCACCGGGCACGTGCTGGACGGGTCGTTGCTCGCCGTCGACTTCAAGCCGGGGCAGATCCCTGCCGGGCCGAAGGGAGACAAGGGCGACAAGGGCGAGAAGGGCGAGAAGGGCGATCCCGCGTCCACGAAGGCGCACAGAGTCTTCCAACTCGGCACGCTCGACAGCACCGCGGTCAAGTCGGTGAACGTCATGTGTCCGGCAGGGGAGGTCGCGCTCGGAGGCGGGTTCAACATCGGGAAGGTCGATCCGCAGCCCCCGGTCTCGGTGCTGCTGTCGCTGCCGATCGTTCAAGGCGACAAGCCTGTCGGTTGGACGGTCGAGGCTGTCGAGGTCGGTGCGTACGCGAACAGCTGGCGTCCCGTCGCGACCGCCGTCTGCGCACCGACGAGCTGACGATCGGCCTGCCGGCGGGGATCAGTGCTCGGCGTGCAGCGAGTCGCCCTGCTCGCCGAGCGCGAGGTCGCGCTCGGGGGCGTCCTACACGAGCGACCGGTGGAGTGTCTCCAGCCGCTCGCGCGTCCGTTCGTCCGCAGGGGTGAACGTGACGATGCGTGTACCGAGGCGCTGCCCGAGCCAGAGGTTCGTGTAGTTCAGCCGTAGGAGCCCGACGACCGGATGCAGGGCACGCTTCGTGCGGCTCTCGACCCCCTGGACGTCGTGCCGCTCCCAGAAGTCAGTGAACTCGGGCGACGCGCGGTGGAGTCGAGTCACGAGCGTCTTCCAGGCGGGCTCGTCGAGGTGCTCGGCCATCGCGGCCCGGTACTCGCCGACCGTGCGCGCCATGACCTCGTCCCAGTCGACGATCACCTTGCGCCACTGCGGGTGCGTGAAGGCGAGCCAGAGGATGTTGCGGTCTTCGATCGGAATCGTGTCGAGGTCGTCGAAGAAGCTCGCGTAGATGCGGTTGTACGCGAGCAGGTCGAAGCGGGACGTGATGACGCACGCCCCGTACGGCTCCAGTTGGTCGAGCAGCGGCTGAACCGTCGGACAAAGCGATAGGCATTCGTCGACGATCGTCGTGGTCGTTGCGCCGGCGAGCGTGAGCAGGTGCGAGTGCTCATGCGAGTCGAACTGCAATGTTCTCGCGATGGCGTCGAGCACCTGGGGGGACGCGTTGATGTCGCGCCCCTGCTCGAGCCACGTGTACCAGGTGAGGCCAACGCCTGCGAGGTCAGCCACCTCCTCGCGCCGTAGTCCTGGCGTACGGCGCCGCCTGGTGGGCCGCAGGCCGACCTGCTCGGGCCTGATGCGCTCCCGGCGGCTGCGGAGGAACGCGGCCAGCTCGCGACGGCGCAGCTCATCGCCGTTGCCCGTGCTCGGGGCCACGACGCTAACGAGTTCGGGCTCGCTGACGGCGTCGAGGATGGCCATCGATCCAGTATTGCTGACGCGCGCCGAGCTGAGCCGGGTAGCGCTGATACCTGGATAAACACGCTCTGGTACCCGGTTACCCGCAGCAGCCACGATCGTCCGATGACGACACACACGGTTTCACCGGACAACGCTGCCGAGCGGCTGAGCAAGCGGGCGTGGGGCATGCTGCTCGTGCTCTGCGGCGCGATCTTCCTCGATGCCATGGACGTCTCGATGGTCGGCGTCGCCCTGCCCTCGATCCGCGAGGACCTCGGCCTCTCGACGAGCTCGCTGCAATGGGTCGTGAGCGCCTACGTGCTGGGCTACGGCGGCTTCCTGCTGCTGGGCGGTCGGGCAGCCGATCTGTTCGGGCGGCGACGCATGTTTCTGATCTCCCTCGGCGTCTTCGTCGTCGCCTCGGCCCTCGGTGGCCTCGTCGACGACGGGTCGCTCCTCATAGCAACCCGCTTCATCAAGGGCGTCAGCGCGGGGTTCACGGCGCCCGCCGGTCTCTCGATCATCACGACCAGCTTTGCGGAAGGCCCAGCGCGCAACAAGGCGATCTCGATCTACACGGCGACCGGGGCGACCGGCTTCTCGCTGGGACTCGTCTTCGGCGGTCTCATGACCGAGATCGGTTGGCGCTGGGTGTTCTTCCTGCCGGTGCCCGTGGCGCTCGCCACGCTGCTCGCCGGGATCCGGCTCGTGCCTTCCGACCCACGCACGGCACGCCTGTCGCGCTCGTTCGACGTGGCCGGTGCGGTGACGTTGACGGCGGCCATGCTGCTGCTCGTGTACACGGTCGTCGAGGCGCCCGCTGTCGGGTGGGCCTCGGCTCGCACACTTGCGTCCTTTGCGGGTGCCGCTGCGATCCTGGCGGTCTTCGTGGCGATCGAGCGAAGGACCGCCGCACCGCTCGTGCGGCTCGGCATCCTCCGCTCCGCCCCGCTCGTGCAGGCGAATCTCGGGGCGATGGCACTCGTCGGCGGCTGGTTCGGGTTCCAGTTCATCGCCACCCTCTACCTGCAGCAACTGCGGGGCTGGTCGCCACTCGAGACCGGGCTCGCCATCTTCCCCGGCGGGTTCCTCGTCGCCGTGCTCGCGCCCCGGATCGCGCCGCTGGTCATGCGCTTCGGCGTCAGGCGGCTGATCACGGCAGGCCTCGCTTCGACGGCCATCGGTTACGCGCTCTTCCTGCCGATCGGGCTCGACTCGGGGTATGTCGCGGCCATGCTCCCGACCTTCGTCTTCGCCGGCTTCGGATTCGCGCTGGCGTACGGGCCACTCAACATCGCCGCGACGAACGGCGTCGTGGCCGAGGAGCAAGGACTGGCCAGCGGCCTCGTGAGCACGTCGTTCCAGTTCGGTGGCGCCCTCGTGCTCGCCGTCGCGACCGCTGTCAACAACGCGAACGTCGGAGCCGACGGTTCGCAGCAGGCGCTGCTCGACGGCTTCCAGGCCGCGATCGTCGTCTCGGTGATCGTTGCGGCGCTGGGCGCGATCCTGACGTCCATTCGCTTCCGCCCGCGGGCCGTGCCCGCGGATGAGACCCTGGCCGAGGTGGAGCCGCTCGAGGCCGAGGTCGAAGCCGAGGCTGCGTAGCGAAGGCAGACTCAGGGCCTATGACACCGATCGACCAGCAGGTCGTGCTCGTCACGGGCTCGACGGACGGGCTCGGGCTTGCGCTGGGGCGCGAGCTCGCCGCCCGTGGCGCGACCGTCCTCCTGCACGGCCGCGACGCCGCCAAAGGGGAGGCTGCACTCCGCGAGAGCCGCCAGGCGACCGGCAGCGACCGCCTCGCGTTCTACCTGGCCGATCTCAGCTCGCTGGCGCAGGTGCGCGGCCTGGCCGAGCGGATCCTCGCTGAGCATGACCGGCTCGACGTTCTCGTGAACAACGCGGGCATCGGCACCGGTGGCCGGAGCGCCACCGAGCGGGAGCTCGGCGAGGACGGCTACGAGCTCCGCTTCGCGGTCATGTACCTGGCGCCGTTCCTCCTCACGCGGCTGCTCGAGCCACTCCTCGTCCGCTCCGCACCCGCGCGGATCGTCAACGTCGCCTCTGCGGGTCAGGCCGAGATCGACTTCGACGACGTGATGCTCGAGCGCGGCTACAGCGGTGTCCAGGCGTACTGCCAGAGCAAGACCGCGCTCGTGATGCTCACGTTCGATCTCGCCGACGAGCTCCGCGACCAGGGCGTGACGGCGAACTGCCTTCATCCAGGGACGTACATGCCGACGAAGATGGTTCTCGAGGCGGGCGTGAACCCAGTCGATTCGCTCGAGTCGGGAGTCGAGGCGACGATTCGGCTCGTCGCCGACCACGAGCTTGACGGAGTGACCGGCAGGTACTTCGACCGGCTGCGTGAGGGCTCAGCGCACCCGCAGGCCTACGACCTCGACGCGAGACGCCGTCTGCGCGAGCTCAGCGCGGAGCTTTCGAGCGGCGTTGACGTGAGCCCGGTGCAGATCGTGAGCTGACGCCCACTCGCCTCGCCGTTATAGGCTCGGAGCGAATGCGCGCGACCGGCTTCAACCACGTCAGCATTCACGCCCGGAACCTCGAGGAGTCCACTCGCTTCTACGTCGAGGTGCTCGGGATGGAGACGATCCCGACCTACAACTTCGCGTTCCCGGTCCAGTACCTCCGGCTCGGCGACCTGCAGCTGCACCTCTTCGAGCGCGACAGCGACGCGCCGCGCTTCCACCACATCGGGATCAACGTCGACGACTTCGAGCAGGCGTACCTCCGCGCGAAGGAGCTCGGGATCCTCGAGCGCGAGTCGTTCTTCGAGGACATGTACGAGCTGCCGGACGGAAGCGTGCAGATGTACCTGCGCGATCCGGCCGGCAACCTCGTCGAGCTCGACTGGCCGGATGTGACCACACTCGATCGCTCCGTCTTCGGCGAGATCAAGAAGCTCGGCGACTCGGTGCCGCAGACGGGCGACGCGCTCGAGGCGACGCTCTTTCTGGACAAGGCCGGCGGATGAAGCCGCCGCCCTTCGAGTACCACGCGCCCGCCACCGTCGAGGAAGCGTTGCAGCTGCTCGCAGGCGGAAACGGCACGTACGCGCTCGCGGGCGGCCAGAGCCTCGTCCAGCTCATGAAGTTCCGCGAGGTGAAGCCGAGCGCACTGGTCGACCTGAACGGCGTCGCCGGGCTGGACGCCCTCGAGGAGCGCGACGGCGAGCTCCACGTCGGCGCGCTCGTGCGCCAGCAGCGCCTGCTCGAGGACGAGCTCGTGGGGGCGTCGTGGCCCCTGCTGCGCGAGGCAGCCAGGTTCGTCGGCTACAAGGAGACGCGCCGCTGCGGCACCGTCGGCGGCTCGCTCGCCTTCGCGGCCCCGTGGGCCGAGCTGACCGCCGCCGCCGTCGCGCTCGACGCGGCGATCGACGTCCGGTCGCTGAACGCGGAGCGGACGATTCCGGCACGTTCCTTCTTCCGTGGCCCGAACGAGACCGCACTCGAACCGGGCGACCTGATCGTCCGCGTGCGCTTTCCCTCTCCGCCGGCACGATCGGGCGCGGCTTTCCATGAGGTCAGCGCCCGCTACCGCGATTACTGCCAGGTCGCGGCCGCGGCGGTCGTCTCGCTCGACGGCGCGGCCGACCTCGTCCTCCTCCGCGTCGCGCCGACGCCGTTCCACGTCGACGCCTCGAGCGCGCTCGAGGACGAAGGAGCGCTCGACGGCCTCCTCGCCGGGATCGAGCCGGAGGACGACATCGAAGTCTCCGCCGCGCACAGGCGCCGTGTCGCTCCCGTCCTCGCGCGACGGGCGCTGCGCGACGCGGCCCAAGACGCCCGACGCAGGGAGAACGCGTGACCGCCAGCCTGCCGCTCCGGATTCAGGTCAACGGCCGCTCGTACGAGCACGAGGTCGAGCCGCGGAAGACGCTCGCCGACTTCCTCCGCGACGACCTCGGCCTGAAGGGCACGCACCTCTCCTGCGAGCACGGCTTCTGCGGCAACTGCAACGTCCTCCTCGACGGCGAGGCCGTGCGCTCGTGCCTCATATTCGCGGTCCAGGCGCAGGGCCGCTCGGTCGAGACCGTCGAGTCGCTGGCCGGGCCGGGAGGCGAGCTGAACGACCTGCAGCAGGCGTTCACGGAGCACCACGCCCTCCAGTGCGGCTT
The DNA here is from genome assembly GCA_046725305.1 of Actinomycetota bacterium. Taxonomy (GTDB): domain Bacteria; phylum Actinomycetota; class Thermoleophilia; order Gaiellales; family Gaiellaceae; genus GMQP-bins7. Next base: position 7,896 of record JBKOYF010000124.1, on the reverse strand, counting down.
CTGCACACCGGCGATGCTGCTGACGGCCCAGGAGTTCCTCCGGGAGAACCCGGGCCAGACCGACGAGCGGGCGATCCGCGAGGCGATCAGCGGCGTCATCTGCCGCTGCACGGGCTACCAGCAGATCGTCGACGCGATCCAGTCCGTGGCGGCGAAGTCATGACCATCGAGCAGCTTCCCGCCGCGGCGCGCATCGCGACCGAGACTGCGCTGAAGGAGGCGGGCCGGCGCCGCTGGCTCGGCAAGAGCCTGAACCGGGTCGAGGATCCGCGGTTCCTCCGCGGCGAAGGCCGCTACATCGACGACATCAGCCTGCCCGGTATGGCGCACGCGGCGATCGTCCGCAGCCCGCACGCCCACGCGCGCATCGTCTCGATCGACACGTCGAAGGCCGAGGGGCTCCCCGGCGTCGTCCGGGTCGTGACGGGCGCCGACGTCACCGCGCACGCGGCGCCGCTCCCCTCGTTCGGGGCGGGCCCGATCATCCAGGACCTGATCGCGATCGAGAAGGTGCGCCACTTCGGCGAGGCCGTCGCAGCCGTGATCGCCGAGGACCGCTACATCGCGGAGGACGCGTGCGACCTGATCGAGGTCGAGTACGAGCCGCTGCCTGCCGTCATCGATCCCTTCGACGCGCAGGCCGAGGACGCGCCGCTCGTCCACGAGAAGCTCGGGACGAACGTCGCCTACGAGCGCACCTTCACGTTCGGCGAGGTCGACAAGGCGTTCGCCGAGGCGCCGCGCACAGTGCAGGCGAAGCTCCGCTGGCCGCGCTCGACCGGGATGCCGATGGACACGAACGGCGCGATCGGCGAGTACGACCCGGGCACGGGCGTCGTGACGATCCACGCCAACTCGATGAACTTCACGTACTTCCACTGGCTGATCGCCGCCTCCCTGAAGATTCCCGCGACCAAGCTGAAGGTGGTTCCCGTCGCCGCGGGCGGCAGCTTCGGCTCGAAGTTCTTCATGCACAAGGTGCCGACCTTTGCAGGCTTCCTCGCCATGCTCGCGGGGCGCCCCGTGAAGTACGTCGAGGACCGGGTCACGCACATCGTCAACAACGACCACGCGGGCTCCGACCGCTGGTACGACGCCGAGCTCGCCTTCGACGAGGACGGCGCCTTCCGCGCGCTCAGGATCGACTGCGTCGACGACTACGGCGCCTACCTGCAGTTCGGCACCGGGACGCACGGGAACGGGCTCTCGCAGATCGTCGGGCCGTACCGGATCCAGGACGTGCAGTACTCCCTCCACGCCGTGCTCACGAACAAGAACCAGCAGGGCGCCTACCGCGGCTTCGGTGCGGAGTGCAGCAACTGGATGCTCGAGCGGCTCGTGGACATGGCCGCGCGCGACCTGGGCATGGACCGCGTCGAGATCCGCCGCCGGAACCTGATCGCGGCCGACCAGTTCCCGTACCGCACGCCGACCGGGAACATCTACGACAGCGGCAACTACCAGGGCGTCCTCGAGAAGATCCTCGAGCTCGGCGACTACGAGCACTGGGTGGCCGAGCGCGACAGGGCGCGCGCCGAGGGGCGCCACGTCGGCATCGGCGTCGTCGCGTCGAACGAGCGGAGCGTCTTCAGCTCGACCGAGTTCTGGTTCTGGTTCGACCAGCCGGAGTTCACCCCGACGTCGAGCCCTGAGAGCGCGAGCCTCCAGATCGACCCGACCGGACAGATCGTCGTCACTCTGCACTCGCAGTGCCTCTGGGGCAACAGCCCGGAGACCGTCGTGTCGCAGGTCGTCGCGGAGGAGTTCGACGTCGATCCCGCGAGCGTCGTCGTCACCTATGCCGACTCGCAGCACGCGCTTCCCGGCACGGGCCCAGGCGGCTCCCGCTTCACGGTCATGGTCTCCGGTGCGGTCGCGGGCGCCGCCGCCGAGGTGAAGGAGAAGATCAAGGTGATCGCCTCACACAAGCTGGAGGTGAGCGCCGACGATCTCGAGTTCGTGGACGGCGGGGTGAGTGTCATCGGCTCGCCGGAGCAGAAGCTCTCGTTGGCCGAGATCGCGCTCACCGCCTACATGTTCCGGCTCGACCTCCCCGCAGACGTCGACAGCGGGCTCGCCGCCCAGTCGACCTACGACCACCCGCTCACGACGAACCCGTCCGACGACCGCTCCGACCTCGGCATCTTCTACCCGTTCGTCGGCCACGCGTGGCACATCGGCGTGGTCGAGGTCGACGTGGAGACGGGCAAGCTCTCGTTCCTCCATTACGCCGCCGTCCACGACGCTGGCACGGTCGTCAACCCGAAGACGCTCAACGGCCAGATCATCGGCGGCACGATCCAGGGCCTCGGAACCGCGCTGTACGAGGAGTACAACTACGACGCGGAAGGCCGCGTCCGGAACCAGAACTTCGAGTACTACCACCTGCCCTCGTCGATGGACGTTCCGACGATGACCATCGCGCACCAGGAGACGCCGTCCCCATACACGCCCTACGGCATCAAGGGCGCCGGAGAGGGCGGGCGGATGCTGACGCCGGCGATCCTCAGCGCGGCGATCGAGGATGCGCTCGAGCCCTACGGCGTGCGCATCACGTCACTTCCGATCACCGCCGAGCAGATCGTGGAGTGGGCTTCTGTCGCGCGCGGGTGATACTCCGACGCGTAACGGCAATTCGCACGTGTCGGCGAAATGAGAGGAGGGACGATGCCGCTCTACCTATCCAGGTTCAGCTACACGCCGGAGACGTGGGCCAGGCTGATTCGCCATCCGGAGGACCGCCGAAAGGCCGCTCAGTCGTACATCGAGTCGGTCGGCGGGAAGCTGCACGGGTTCTGGTACGCCTTCGGCACACACGACGGCTACAACCTCTGGGAGGCACCCGACAACGTGTCCATGGCCGCAGTCTCGCTCGCGATAAGCGGTGGCGGTGCGCTCCGCTCACTGGAGACGACAGTCCTTCTGACCGTCGACGAAACGATGGATGCCCTGCGCAAGGCCGAGCAAATCCAGTACCAAGCGCCCGGAGCCTAGCGGGGCACGTTCACTAGCCGAACGTAAACACGTAGGCCCCGACCCGGGCTCCTGGCTGTCGGGCCCTCACAACCGGTGACACCAGACCGACACGAGCGCTGCCGCGCCGCGCGCGACCGTTAGGTCAGCGCTCTGCGTGCAGGGAGTCGCCCTGGTCGCCGAGCACGAGGTCGCGCTCGCGGTCGGGCACGTGGTCGCGGAGCACTGGCGCGAGCGCCTCGACGAACGTCATCCCACCCTCCGAGTAGAGCTCGTGCTCGACACCGCGGTTCACGACGACGACGTCGCCCGCCCCCAGCGTCTTCGTCTCGTCGCCGACCGTCATCGTCACGTCGCCCTCGACGATCCACATGACCTGCTCGGCCGTCGGATGCGAGTGGCGCCGCACGGTCGTGCCCGGCTCGTAGGTCACGTGGCAGAGCATCACCTGCTCGCCGCCGATCGCGTGGATCGCCACCCCCGGGAAGAGGGTGTGGCGATCCACGCCGTTCCACGTTCGGAAGGGTGAGGTCAGGCCGGGACCTCGAACTGCATCCCGCCCGAGGAGACTGCGTTCACGGAGAGCTCCTCGTCGAACACGACCTTCTTCCCCTCGCGCTTCGGCTCGGCCTTCGCCTCGAGCGCGCGCAGCACGCGCTCGGGTGTGATCGGCAGCTCCGTGATCCAGACGCCGACCGCGTCGTACACCGCAGCGGCGATCGCCGGCGGCTGCGGGTTGTTCGCCATCTCCCCGATGCCCTTCGCGCCGTACGGCCCGTCGGTGGAGGGGTTCTCGATCATGATCGTGTCGATCTGCGGCATGTCCTCCATGCCCGGCGCCAGGTACGAGCCGAATGCGCCGCCGCGGTGCTCGACCGAGGGATAGTACGGGTAGCAGTTCTCGAGGACGCCGAGCCCGAGGCCCATCATGGCGCCGCCCTCGATCTGCCCTTCGACCTGCGACGGGTTGAGCGCGCGGCCGACGTCGTAACACTGCTGGAGGCGCGTCACGCGCACCTCGCCCGTTTCGTCGTCGACCTCGACCTCCGCCGAGCACGCGGCGTACGAGATAGCGGAGTGGGGCGGGAGGTCGACCTCGCCCGTCTCGGCATCGATGATCGCCGCGTACGGCTTGAGCTGGGCGCCCGTACCGGTGATGAGCTCGCCGTGGCCCCACGTCGCCGCGGCGGCCACGTCTCCGACACCGAGCTTCGTCTGAGGAGCGCCCTTCGCGATCACCTCGCCATCGATGATCTCGAGGTCGGCCGGGTCGATCTCCATCTCCTTGCCGGCGATCTCGAGGATCTTCTGCTTCACCTGGAGCGCCGCCTTCTCCGCCGCCTTCCCGGCGACGAACGTCGCCCGCGACGCGAACGTCCCGGTGCAGACGGGCGACGAGTCGGTGTTCGAGTTGTCGTACGTGATCCAGTCGTACGGGACGCCGATGGTCTCGGCGACGATCTGCGACTGGATCGTCTTCGAGCCGTTGCCGATGTCGGCCGTGCCGGCGAAGACGTCGATGCGCCCGTCGGGCTTCACCTTGATCCAGCACTGTGAGGGGTCGCCGTTCTGGTTCATCCCGGTCGGGTACTCGATCGCCGCGATCCCGCGGCCGGTGTGCTTGGCCATCAGTGACCCTCCGTGCTTCCGACCTGGGCCACGAGGTGCTCGGGGAGCAGCTCGCCGGCCCGGGGCTCGTTCGTCATCGTCCGGTAGTCGGCAGGCAACTCGTGACCGATCGCCTCCGCGATCGCCTGGAGCGTGTCGACGGTCGAAGGGTCGGTGTACGCGACGCCGTTCGGCGACGTGTCGCCGATGCGGTTGGCGTTCTTCAGGCGGATCTCGATCGGGTCGACCCCGAGCTCGTTCGCGATCCGGTTCATGTGCGTCTCCACCGCGAACGACACCGACGTGACGCCGAACCCGCGCATCGCCGTCGTCGGCACGCGGTTCGTGTACACGACGTACCCGTCGAAGTGCAGGTTCGGGATCGAGTACGCACCCGTGTGGTGGAAGCTGTGCTTCGTCAGGCCGTACGGCGAGAACCGCGAGTACGCGCCCGAGTCGTGCAGCGTCAGCATCTTCTGGCCGAGGATCCAGCCGTCCTTCGTCACTGCGGTCGCGAGCTCCATATGCCACGGTGCTCGCGTCGACGAGCAGAGGAACTCTTCCTCGCGCGTCCAGCGCCACTTCACCGGGCGGTTCGCCTTCATGACGAGCAAGCACGTCATGGTCTCGGTCGCCGTGTCCACCTTGCCGCCGAAGCCGCCGCCCGTCGTGCCGCCGACGAGCTTGAAGCGATTCAGGGGCTGCTGCAGGTGCGCGGCGACGACGCCGAGCGAGAAGTAAAGCGCCTGCGTGCAGGAATAGATCGTCAACCGGCCGTTCGGCTCGGGGACAACCTGGCACACCTGCGTCTCGATCGGCGCATGCTCGATCGCGGCGGGCCGGTACACGCCCTGGACGATCGTGTCGGCCTCTGCGAACGCCCGGTCGATGTCGCCCTTGCGGATCTGGCGGCGATCCATCTCGTTCTCGAAGTGCGGGTACCAGTTGCCCCATTGATGGATCTTCGGGGCCTCCGCGTCGAACGCCTGGCGGACGTCGAACAGCGCAGGCCGCTCTTCGAACGCGATCTCGATCGCGTCGACCGCCGCCGACGCGAGCTGCTCGCTCTCCGCCGCGACGAGCGCTATCGGCTGGCCCAGGTAGCGGACCTCGTCCTTTGCCAGCAGCGGCTCGTCCGCCGGGATGCCGAGCGCCGAGAGGTGCCCGTACTCGAGCAACGGGACGTCCTTCCACGTGATGACCGCGTGGACGCCGGGCATCGACTCGGCCTTCGACGTGTCCAGCTTCGTGATCCCCGCGTGGTGGTGCGAGGAGCGAAGCGCCTTCGCCCAGAGCGTCCCGGGCACCTGCACGTCGTCGACGTAGGTAGTCCGGCCGGTGACATGCGCGACGCCGTCGTAGCGGGGTATCCGTGCGCCGACGACCTTCATTCCGCACCTCCATTCGCCATCGTCGTGTGCTTCCCGACGGCCGTCGTCGTCAGGTCGAACGAGTCGCCGCGCGCTGCAGCGGCCACGGCGTCGATGATCTTCGAGTAGCCCGTGCAGCGGCAGACGTGTCCGCCGAGCGCCTGCTGGATCGCCTCGGTGTCGTCCGAGCCGCCGCGCTCGATGTACGCCTGCGCGGCGAGCATCATCCCCGAGGTGCAGAAGCCGCACTGGGCGGCGTAGTAATGGACGAACGCCTGCTGGATCGGCGAGAGATCGTCGGCCCCGCCGAGCCCCTCGACCGTCGTGATCGACGTGCCGTCGGCGTAGCCGGCCGGGACGAGGCACGAGCGCCTGGGCTCGCCGTCGACGAGCACCGTGCACGCGCCGCAGCCGCCCTGATGGCAGCCCGCTTTCGGTCCCGTGATGCCGAGCTGGTCGCGCAGCACGTCGAGGAGCGGTGCGAGTCCGGCGCCGTCGACCTCGTGCATGACGCCGTTGACCGTGAGGTTCATTCGGACTCCTTCAGCTCGGTGAGGACGCGACGGACGAGCACCGGGAGGACCTTCGTGCGATACCAGGCTGAGGCGAGCGCATCGTCGTGTGGAGTGACGTCCTGCAACGCTGCTTCCCCGGCCGCAGCCGGGTGTCCGGCCGCAGCCTCTGCCGAGCGGAGACGGACCCCCCACGAGCCCGCTCCGGTTGCGGCGAGGCGGAGTGTCCCGTCCGCTGCCCGTGCCCCCGATACGGCGAGTGCCGTGTAGTCGTGCGTGTGTGGGCGATCGAGCCCTGCGAACGCGCCCGCGGCCGGCTCGTCGAAGCTCACGCTGAGGAGGAGTCGCTCGCCTCGTCTCGTGAGGAAGTCCTCGAGCGGCTCCTCGATCGTCTCGCCTCCTGCGGCCGAGCGCGCGGTTGCGTCGAGCGCGAGGAACGCGCCCTGGAGGTCGCCTCGCGGCGCCTCGGAGCCCTCACCGGCGCAGAGGTTCCCGCCGACGGTGCCCTGCGAGCGGATCTCGAGGTCTGCGACGTTCGCGGCGCACGGCCCGAGCGGGGCGGGCATGCCGACGAGGGCCTGTACCGACGTCGTCGCCCCGATCGTGACCCTCGGGCCGTCCGTCTCGATTCCCGAGAGACCCGCCCGGCCCAGGAGCAGCGCCTTCGACGGCCGTAAGCGCCGGCAGGTCGTCTCCGGGACGACGATCGTCCCGCCGCCGACGACGACGACCTCGGTGCCGTCCCCGAAGGCCGCGATCGCCTCGTCCTCGGAGCCCGGCATGAGGACCTCGGTCGAGGCGTCCATCGCAACACTCGCTCCAGCCATCACCCCACCCTTCTCGGTTGCGAGACCAGTGCAGCGAGTGTAATCCGCGCGCAGCGGGGCGTGGAAGGCACGTGTGTACGCTGCGTCATATGACCTTCCGCACGATCGACGAGCTCGACTCCGCGCTCCGCGAGGCCGATTACCTGCCCGATCGCGGGCTCGCGACGGCGCTCTTCCTCGCGCTCGCGCTCGAGAAGCCGGTGCTGCTGGAAGGAGAGGCCGGCGTGGGGAAGACCGAAGCCGCGAAGGCGCTCGCCACTGCGCTCGACGCACGGCTCATTCGGCTCCAGTGCTACGAGGGCCTGGACGTCTCGCACGCCGTCTACGAGTGGAACTACCCGCGCCAGCTCCTCCACATCCGCGCGGCGCAGGAGGGCACCGTGTCGGAGGCGGAGCTCTTCCGCCCGGAGTTCCTCATCCGCCGGCCGCTCCTCGACGCGATCGACTCGGACGAGCCGGTCGTGCTCCTCATCGACGAGATCGACCGCGCGGACGAGGAGTTCGAGGCCTTCCTGCTCGAGGTGCTCTCGGACTTCCAGATCACCATCCCCGAGCTCGGGACGATCCGCGCGCGCCGCAAGCCGGCGGTCATCCTCACGTCCAACC
>JBKOYF010000081.1:0-10334 GCA_046725305.1 Actinomycetota bacterium | reverse complement strand
CGTCTCACCCACGCAAGGCAGATGGTCTCTCACGGCTCCCCTCTTCGCCGAGGTCGCCGACCGGCGTGCCCTCGCCGAGCTCCTCCTCGAGCGGCAGGGGATCGTCACGCGCGACGGCGTGCGCGGCGAGGGGATCCGGGGCGGCTACGGGGCCGTGTACGGGGAGCTGAAGGCGCTCGAGACGCTCGGCGTCTGCCGGCGTGGGTACTTCGTCGAGGGACTCGGAGGTGCGCAGTTCGCGCTCCCGGGGGCCGTCGAGCGGCTGCGCGAGCTTCGCTCGGTCGGCCGCGCAGAGGACCGGATGGAGGCGCTCGTGCTCGCGGCCGCCGATCCCGCGCAGCCGTACGGGGCATCGCTCCCGTGGCCGCGTCGCTCGGGAGCGCGGGCGGCGCGCGTCGCCGGAGCCTGGGTGGTACTCCTCGACGGCGACGCTGCTCTCTTCGTCGAGCGCGGAGGCCGCTCACTCGTTCCCTTGCGTGACCCCGACCCGGAGTGGTTGCGTCCCGCGCTCGCCGCGCTCGTCGCGCACGTGAGGGCGGGCGGAGCAAATCGGCTCGCGGTCGAGCGTTTCGACGGCGAGCCCGTGGTGGAGACGGAGGTCATGGGCCTCCTCGTCGAGTCGGGCTTCCTCGCAGGCCCGCGCCGCGCGGTGCTGCGGCCGTAACGCAGGAGACGGCGAGCCCGACGCGTACCCGGAGACGTGGCCGTGCGTGCGCCGCATCTCTACCCGCTGCTCCGTGGCTTCGTGCTCGGGTCGTTCGTCCTGCTCGGACGCGAGCTCGAGGAGGGCGCAGAGCTCCCGTTCGCGTTCGAGGAGCACGTCGAGCGCCGCGGCCCGTCCCTGTACGAGCTCCGCCCTCTCGTCCGCTCGTTCATCGAGGACCACGAGGCCGAGCTCCGCGTGCGCGAGGACGCTCGGCTCGCCGTCGAGGAGCTGCGCCGCGAACCCGCGGCCGCGATCTTCGCCCGTGCGCACGCGAGCCGTCACGCGGGCGAGGACGAAGCGCTCTTCCGCACGGTGCTGCTCGGCGCCCTCATCTCGACCGCGGAGGCCTGCGGAGGCTTCGACTGGGACGACGAGGCTTTCGAGAAGGCGTACGCGGAGCTCGAGGCGTCGCTGTTCGGCGAGCGCCGCCGGTACGTCGCGGTCGCTCCGCTCGTCGGGATCTCGATCGCGAAGCCGACGGAGCTCGGCCCCGGTCTCGTCGTGCGCCCGTTTGTGTCGGGCGAGCTCGCGAGCCACTGGCCCGAGTCGAGAGCGCTCCTTCCCCGCGACTTCGGACGCGAGGCGGACCGGTTGGTCGGGATCGAAGTGCGACACGAGCTCGACGCGGGCCAGGCGCCGCCGGACGCGCCCGCCGAGATCGCCGACGCGGTGAGCGCGCTCAGACTGACGACCGCAGCCGCGGTTGCCGCGGGCCCCGTCCTCTTCGAGACGCTCGACGGGCGCCCCTTCGGCATCCAGCCCGTGCTCCCGATCGCGGCCACCCAGCCTCCCGGAGAGGCCTCGCGTCTGGACGCCTTCCGCGCGCCGATCGCGGTCGAGGTGCTCGCCGCGCTCGGCGATGCCGACGGCGATCCGGAGCTGTCCGACGCCCTCGATCGCTGGGAGCTCTCGCTCTTCCAGAACGAGCCCTTCCGCGGCGAGCAGATGCGCGCCGCGCTCGCCGCTCTGCTGGGCACGACGTGGCCGATGCGCGCGTGCGTCCTCCTCGGCGAGGACGCACGAGCACGAGAGGAGCTGTACGGCGAGCTCGTCGCCCTCGCGGAGGGCCAGACTGCGACGGCCGCTGCGGTCGACGCCATGCGTCGGGCGCTCGTCGCCGTGCTGCGCGACCGCGACCGCGACCGCCTGGTGCACGACCTCGACCGAGAGCTGCTCGGGCTCGATCGTCGCACCGCGGCGCACGCCGTCGCCGTCTAGCTATCGATTCACAGAGCCGCCGCGAAGCCGTTACCCATCGGTGAGTGGGCCAGGGCTACCGTGGCTTCGTGGACGAGTCGAGCGCGATCCTCGAGCGGCTCGAGCGAATCGAGGCGCTCGACCGCGCCGGAGCGCCGGCGTCCGAACTCGTCGAGGAGCTGCGCGCGCTGCTCGTCGACGCAGAGGCATGGTCGCGAGCGGAGGGAGGTGACGAAGGGGCGAAAGCGGTCGAAGAACTGCGTGCCGCGCTCGATTCTGCGCAAGACCGAAACGTGCGAGCGCACGTTTCGGTCGCGCACGATCCCTAAGGGCGCCGGCTTCGCCGCCGCTGCCGCGGCTTCGCTCCGAGCGCTGCGCCCGCGTGACATGATCGGCGCGTGATCTCGCACTGGGACGACGTGCGGACCTGGCGGGGCGAGCGCGGCCACATCGCCGGCACGTGGTCGAGCCTGACCGGGCGCGCGTCGCGGTCGGTCGGGCTCAAGCGAATCCAGGTCGACCCGGGCAGGTGGTCGACGCCGCTGCACCTCGAGGGGGCCGAGGAGGAGATCTTCTACGTGCTCGGAGGCTCGGGCATGTCCGTGCAGTGGGAGGGCGAAGGCGATCCGGTCGCATACGAGGTCGGCGCGGGGGACTGCCTCGTGCACCTCGCCCTCGAGAACGCGCACACGCTCCAGGCGGGGCCGGACGGGCTCGACGTGCTCGCATTCGGGCAGCGCACGTTCGCGAACGGAATCACCTGGCTCCCTCGCGCGGGCGTGGCGTGGCTGGGAGAGACCTGGGCTCCGGTCGGTGCCGAGGACGATCACCCGTGGACCAGGGAGGCTGCGGCCGGCCCGCCCGAGGTCGGCGAGCCGTCGCCTCGGCCCTCGAACATCGTGCACGTCCCCGATCTCGAGCCCGTCGAGCGGGACCGCGCGACCGTGGGGCGGCGCGTCCGCTACCCGGGGCGCGAAGCCGGCTCGTCGCGAACGGGGTTGCGGCATGCCGAGGTCTTCCCGGGCAAGCTCAACGCGCCTCCGCACTGCCACTCGTCGGATGAGGAGATCTTCGTCGTCCTCGACGGCGACGGTCACCTGTTGCTGTACGAGGAGGACGGCGTCGGGGAGCACGCCGTACGCGCCGGGGCGGTCGTCGTGCGTCCCCCGGCCACTGGTGTCGCGCACGCGTTCCGTGGCGGCGTGCAAGGCATGACGCTCCTCATGTACGGCACGCGCGACCCGGGCGACCTGTGCTTCTACCCCCGGTCGGAGAAGGTCTTCTTCCGTGGCCTCGGCCTCCTCACGCGCGTCGGCGAGCAGCTCGACCTATGGGAAGGGGAGGACTAGGAGGGCTTGGCAAAACAGGCTCTCTGCCGTCGGGGTGGCGCTGGATCGCCGCGAGGCGGCGTCCTCGGTCGCCCCAATACGTCGAGTATTGGGGCTCCCTGCGTCCTTGCCTCGACGACGACCAGCGGCAGCCCGACGACGAGGCCCATTCCGCCAAGCCCTCCTAGAACGGTTGAAGGACTTTCCGCGGAGGGCGGGAAGGTGACGCGGAGATGGCGCTGTCGAGACTCCTCCCGCGGCTGCAGCCGCGCCCCGAGCCCGTCCCCGAGCCGGTCGAGGACGAGCCGAAGGAAGTCGACGAGGAGTCGCCGCGCCTCCATGCCGTCCCGGAGCCCGCTCCCGCTCCCAGTCCCAGTCCGGCGCCGGACGGTGCGCTGATGGCGAACGTGATCGCGCTGGCGAACCAGAAGGGCGGCGTCGCGAAGACGACGACGACGCTCAACCTCGGCGTCGCCCTCCACGAGCTCGGCCACCGCGTCCTCGTGATCGACCTCGATCCGCAGGGCAACCTCACGATGAGCCAGGGGATGAACCCGGACGCCATCGAGCGCTCGATGTTCGACGTCCTCGTCCACCGCATCCCGATCTCGGACGTGATCACGTCCGTCGAGGTCGACATCGCCGTGGCGTCGATCGATCTCGCGGGCGCCGAGCTCGCGCTGTCCGCGCTCATCGGGCGCGAGCGCGCGCTCGAGAAGGCGCTCGTGGAGGTCCGCGACCGCTACGACTACGTGCTGATCGACACTCCGCCCTCGCTCGGGCTGCTCACGATCAACGCCTTCGTCGCCGCCGACGGCGTGATCGTGCCCGTCCAGTGCGAGTACCTGTCGCTCCGCGGGCTCGTCCAGCTCGAGAACACGCTCGCGATGGTCCGCGAGAACCTCAACCCGCGGGTGCGCGTACAAGGCATCGTTCCCACGATGTACGACGGACGCACGCTGCACGCGCGCGAGGCGATCGAGATCCTCGAGGAGCATTTCGGCGACCTCGTCTACGACACGCGGATCCGCAAGACCGTCCGGTATGCGGAGGCTCCGGTGAAGGGGAGCTCCGTCCTCAAGTACGAACCGTCGGGGCCGGCGGCCCAGGCGTACCGCGATCTTGCGAAGGAGGTGCTCGATGGCGCGCAAGCGCGCGACGATGCGTGAGGGCCCGCTCGCCGAGCTCTTCCGCAAGACCGAGGCTGCGCAGCGTTCGCAGGGCGAGGCCGCGCAGGAGCCCGAGAAAGAGCCCGTCGACGCACGCGCCGAGGCTGCGCTCGACGAGACGGTCGAGCACGTCCCGGACTTCGCGAAGCCGCCGGAGCCCGTCGAGCCACCCGTCTCGGCCGCACCCGCGGTCGTCCCCGACGAGGAGGTGTCGGCGGAGGCGGCCGCGTCCCGAGCGGCGGCGCGGTACTTCCAGACGATGCTCGAGCCGGCTCCTCGGCTCCACCGTGTGCCGCCACCGAAAGGCTCCGCGTACATCGCCGCGATCCGAGTGGTCGGAGTCGGAGGCGCCGGGCTGAACGCGATCCATCGCATGATGGACGCGGGGATCGCCCAGGTCGACTTCGTCGCGGTCAACACCGATCGCCAGGCGCTCGCGATCTCGGATGCTCCGACGAAGATCTCGATCGGGGAGGGTCTGACGCACGGGCTGGGCTCCGGCGCCGATCCCGCGGTCGGACGCGCCGCCGCCGAGGACGCGATGGACCAGCTCAGGGCCGCGCTCCGCGGGTCGGACATGGTGTTCGTCACCGCCGGGGAAGGGGGCGGCACCGGCACCGGCGCAGCTCCTGTCGTCGCGCGGGTCGCGCGCGAGCTCGGCGCGCTGACGGTGGGAATCGTGACGACGCCGTTCCGCTTCGAAGGCACGCGCCGCCGGTCGGCCGCGGAGAGCGGGGTGGACGAGCTTCGCGCCGCCTGCGACACCGTGATCGTCATCCCGAACGACCGGCTGCTCGAGGTGCTCGACCGGTCGACCTCGATGGTCGACGCGTTCAAGATCGCCGACGACGTGCTCCGCCAGGGAGTGCAGGGGATCTGCGACCTCATCACGACGCCGGGGCTCATCAACCTCGACTTCGCGGACGTCCGCACGGTGATGCAAGACGCGGGGTCGGCGCTCATGGGGATCGGGTACGCGACCGGGCAGAATCGCGCACGAGAGGCCGCGGAGCGGGCTCTCGGCTCGCCGCTCATCGACGCGGAGATCGTGCGCGCCCGCGGCATCCTCCTCTCGATCTCCGGCGGAGACGACCTCTCGCTCGTCGAGGTCAACGACGCTGCCGAGGTCGTCCGGCAGACGGCGACGGACGAGACGAACATCATCTTCGGTGCCACGGTCGACTCGCGCCTCACGGGCCAGGTCTGGGTGACGGTCGTCGCCACGGGTCTCGGCGGGATGCGGCGTCGGGCCGGTCGTCCCGAGTTCGAGGTCGGCCCGGAGCCCAGCCGGACGGGGGATCCCGAGCTTCCGTCGTTCCTGAACACCGGCTAGCCGCGCAGTACCCTCCGCGGATGCGAGGCGCGATCGCAGCCGGACATCCGCTCACGGCGGAGGCCGGCGCCCGCGTCCTGCGCGACGGCGGGAACGCGATCGACGCCCTTCTCGCGGCGGTGTTCACGGCGTTCGTGACCGAGGGGCCGCTGACCGGCCCCGCGGGCGGCGGGTTCCTGCTCGTGCACGAGGTGACCGGCAAGACGACGGTGCTCGACTGCTTCTTCGGCGTTCCCACGGCTCGACTCGGCGAGATGGAGGAGCTCCTCATCGACTTCGGGGACTCGGGGACGCAGGTGTTCCACATCGGCCCCGGCTCGGTCGCGGTCCCTGGACTGCTGATGGGCCTCGAGGAGGCTCACCGACGCTTCGCGACTCAGGCGTGGCATGAGCTCGTCGATCCGGCGGTCGTCCTCGCTCGCGAAGGCTTCGTGCGGGACGCCGAGCGCGTCACGCTGCACAGGATCCTCGCGGGCATCCTCGAGCACGACGACGGTGGCCGGCGTATCTACGGCGATCCCGAGCGCGTGCGCACCGTCGACGCCTGCACGACGCTCGAGCGCGTGCGCGACGCGGGCGCTGGGATGGTCGCGGAGCTCATTCCCGAGTACGCCGACGACCTGCGCGAGTATCAGGTCCTGGAGACGACGCCGCTCGACAGCGAGGTGCTCGGGCGGACGGTGCGGTCGACGCCGACGCAGGGAGGAGCAGTCGTCCAGCGCATCCTCGCGCTCTACTCGGCGAAGGCCGATCCGACGCCTGCAGACCAGGCACGGGCCGTCGCAGACGCATACGGGCCGCTCGGATCGGGGCCCCTCCCGGGGACGACGCACATCTCCGTCGTCGACGGAAGCGGAACAGCGGCTGCGCTGTCGTCGACCCTCGGGTCGGGCTCGGGGATCTTCCGCGGCGGGACGCAGCTCAACAACATGCTCGGCGAGCTCGACGTCATCGGGGTCGACGAGAAGGCGCCCGGCGACCGGCTCGCGAGCATGATGACGCCGACGCTCGTGCTCGAAGGCTCCCGACCCCGGCTCGTGCTCGGGAGCGCGGGCTCGGTGCGGCTCGCGGGTGCGATCGCCCAGGTCACCTGGAGGATTCTCCGCGGCATGCACGTCGCTGCTGCGATCCGTGCGCCCCGCCTCCACGTCGAGGGCACGACGCTGCACCTCGAGGGCGGCTGGTCCGAGCATGACGTCCTCTCGCTCCCGCCGTCGTGGGACGTCAACCGCTGGGTCGGCCTCAACCTGTTCTTCGGCGGCGTGCAGGCGGTCGGCTGGGACGAGGAGGGCGGATTCGAGGCTGCCGGGGACCCGCGGCGGGGCGGCGTCGGCATCGTCGTGCCGTGACCACGATCAGGCAGGCGACGCCGCACGACGCGAGTGCGCTCGTCGAGCTCGCCGAGAGCGTCGGGCGGGAAGAGGGGCGATGGATCCTCGGGACCGGGCCGTGGCGCTCGGCCTCCGACGAGCGCCGGTACCTACGCACGGTCCAGCGGCACCCGGACGCGACCGTGCTCGTGGCCGAGGACGAGGGTCGCATCGTCGGCCGCCTGTCGCTCGCCCGCGACCCGCATCCCGCAAGCAGGCACGTCGCGGACCTCGGACTGATGGTCGCCGAGAGCCACCGTCGGCGGGGTGTGGGCACCGCGCTTCTCGACGAGGCCGTGGCTTGGGCACGGTCGGCGGGCGTGCGCAAGCTCGAGCTCCACGTCTTCCCGTGGAACGAGCCCGCGCTCGGGCTCTACCGCGCGTTCGGCTTCGAGCCCGAGGGGTACCGCAAGCGCCAGTACGAGCGAGGAGGCGAGCTCGTCGACGCCATCCTCATGGCGTACTTCGTCGAGGACTAGCGCCGCTGCGTCGGACGCTCGGCGACCACGAGCACGGTGAGCGCCCGGTACGCCATGCGGCTCCGCGCCCATGCGCGGTGACGCCCGAGCAGGAGGAGAAGTACGTCGAGTGGCCGCAGCATCGTCGTCGAGTTCCTAAGGGTCGTTTATCCGTATCGGCACGATGCGAGCCCCACCGGTCGCCGCCTCGCGCGCATCCTGGGGCGTTTGGCCCTCTGGAGCTGGCTGCTGCTCCTCGGAGGTCCACGCGTCCGACGCGCGTGCAACCTCCTCGGCCACGCTTTCCATCTTCTGGAGGCTGTCTCGCAGACCGGCGAGCAGATCCTCCGAGCCGGCCTCCGGCATCCGGGATGCGGGGACCTCGTGAGCCGGGTGCGCATGCGAGACGAGGTCGTCGAGCCGAGCCTCGAGGGACCTGAGCGCGACGGGCCAGAGCGTCTTCGCACGACCCATCTCGGCGGCCACCGCTGCGATGCGCGCCTCGATACGGTCGAAGCGCTCGGACACCTGGACAGGGACCTGCTCGACGTGCGTAGCCTCGAGCAGTTCGAGGCGGGACGCGAGGGAACCCATGACTGCGGCGTTGGACTCCAGCTTCGAGCCCATCTCGTCGAGCGCTTCCGGCGATGCGTCGGGGAGCGCTCCGAGCGCATCTCGGATGTCCTCGACGACGGTCTCGATACGGGAGCTCGATTCAGAGAAGCGCCCCTGCAGCTGTGCGAGCTCCCGCTCTTTCAGGTCGAGGCTCGTGACGGCGGACTCGAGGCTCGCCGCGAGCGTATCGACGCGCTGGGACAGCGAAGAGACGGTCGCGTCCGTCTCCGAGCGCCGCTCGTCGAGCATCCTCGTCGCCTCGGCGTCCGCGTCCTCGAGCGACGCGGTTCGCTCAGTGAGCGCGGCGAGCGACTCCGTGTGCTGGGCGAGCGACCGCCTGTGCTCCGCCAGCAAGGACGTCAGGCGTCCGCTGGCGTCCTCCACGTACGCACGAAGGTCCGACAGCGCCTCCTCGCTCCTCGAGACGTCGCCCTCCGTCGATGTCATCGAGGCCGTCACGGATTCGAGACGGCCGGCGAGGCCGTCGAGCGCGGCGCCTAGTCCTGCGACGCGTTGCGCCAATGCCTCGGCTGCCTGTCCCTCTGTCTGCTCGAGAGCGGCAGTCCGCGCCGCGAGCGTCTCGAGCAGCTGCTGCTGCTGCGCGACGTCGTCGACCACGGACGACCCCGACGCCGTGAGCGAGTCGAGCCCATCGGCGAGCGATGCATCCACTCGGCCGAGCTCGCCGCTCAACGACGCAGTTCGCTCTGCGAGCTCGTCGATGCGGGCCGCGAGTGCCTGCTCGATCCGGTTCGGATCGGGGAACTCCGCGAGCGCCTGCGAGAGGTCGGCGACGAGCGCATTAGCGTCGGAGGTCGCGTCTTCGAACCGTCGCTCCATCGCCTCGAGACGGTCGTCGCGGGCATCGATACGCTCGCTCGTCGACGCGACGGCTACGCCGAACTGCTCGAGCCGCCCCGCGAGGCCCTCGATCTGGTCGCCCCCAGCCGAGATGCGCTCCTCGAGCGCATGCGCCGCCTCGACTTGGGCCTGCGCGAGCGCGTCCGCCCGCGCGGAGAGCGCCGTGAGCGATTCCCGTTGCTGTGAGAGCACGGCCTTCACGTGCGCGCCGCTCTCCTCGATGTACGCATGGTGGGCCGAGACGTTCTGCTCGGCCGCCGACAGCCGGCTCGACATCGAGCCCGATGCCTCCGCCAGGGCATCGATTCGCTCGCCGAGCGCCTCGGCCCTCGTCGCAACCTGGCCGATGACCTGGCGATTCGCGTGCAGCCTTCGCGCCGTCTCGTCCGCCAGCTCCTTGAGCTCCTGGCGCACATCGGCGACGCTGCGAGGGTCGACGGCCCGTCGCAGCTCCGCGAGCTCGGCGCCGATGCGATCGTTCCCCGTCTCCAACGCACGACGGAGCGCGTTCATCTCGCCCTCGCGACCGGCGAGCCCGGCAGCCGTGGTGGAGACGGTGGACGAGACCGAGTCGAGCCGCTGCGAGACGAGCTCGAACTTCGCGGCGAGCTCGTCGACTCGACCTTCGAGACCGCGCGGCGTCCGCTGCTTGGAGACCTTCGAGAGATCGTCCAGTGCGCGCCGGATCTCGGCGAGCTCCTGGGGATCGGCCCCTCGCCCGGCTTCCCGGATGGTCGCATCGACTCGCGCGAGCTTCGCGTCGAGCTCGCGGCGGAGCTGAGCGATCTCGCCGTCCTTCCCGGCCAACGCGGCGGACGACGTCGAGACCGTCTTCGCCACGGTCTCGATCCGGTCCGCGAGAACGCCCACCCTCTGCGTCAAGCGTTCCTCGAACTTGGGGTCGCGCTTCGCGAGGGCGTCGATCGTGCGGCGGAGCTCCTTCAGAGCCTTCGGGTCGACGAGCTCCGTCGTCGTCCTGATGAAACTCTCGAGCTCGTCGAGACGCGCCGCGAGCGCCGAAGGGGAGTCCGGTCCGGGGGGACGGCCGTCCTCGGAGGGAGGAACGGCGGCGACGCTATCCGGCTGCAGCTGCACCTGCGCTCCGGCAGGTCGGGGTCCGATTGCCGCACGGCCGGCTCACCAGCTTCGTATCGGAGCCGCTCGCCCGCGACTCGCTCACCCGTTTGAGTGGCCTACACGCCCGCGCGCCAGTCGAGCACGACGAGCCGCTGCTCGAGCGTCTGTGGGCAGCCGAGCCCCCGGGCCTCCGCGATGCGGTCGAGCGCCTCCTTCGGAT
>JBKOYF010000049.1:0-15972 GCA_046725305.1 Actinomycetota bacterium | reverse complement strand
GATCCAGACGGCTCGCGCGAACGCGGCCGCGAGCAGTGCGAGGAATGTAGCGGCGAGGAGGACGATGCGACGGTTCGTCGCCGCCGGTCTCACTTGCCGAGCTCGATGTACGTCGTGTCCTCGGGAGGCACGTCGACGAGTCCGAGCTCTCCTTCGGCGAGACGCTCGATGCGCGTGGTCGCGGCGGCGCTCGAGATGTCCGAGCGCAGGCGGGCAATGTCGGTTTGCAGCTGGGTCTGCTCCCGATTGGCCTCGTCCAGCTGCAGGTTCAGCCGGAGCACCGCGACGTTGACTGCCACGACGCCGGCGAGGAGGACCGCGAGCAAGACGATCCAGAACACGCCGCCGCTCAGCAACCACGTCCGCCGCCGGGCCAGGGCACGGCTCCGAGGCGGCCTCGCTCTCGTGGGTTGGGCGATGGCCGACATCAGGTGCGCTGGGCCGCCCGCAGGCGCGCGGAGGCTGCGCGCGGGTTGAGGTCCACCTCGCGTGCAGACGGACGAATCGGCCTGGTCGTGAGGAGACGGGCCTCCGGCTCGCGGCCGCAGACGCACACCGGGAGCTCGGGCGGGCACGTGCACCCGCGGGCGCGATCGCGCAGGAAGCGCTTCACGATGCGGTCCTCGAGCGAGTGGAAGCTGATGACGGCGAGCCGCCCGCCGGGCCGGAGCATCTCGAAGGCGGCCGGGAGGCCGACCTCGAGCGACTCGAGCTCGTGGTTCACCTCGATCCGCAGGGCTTGGAACACCCGTTTCGCCGGATGCCCGTCACCGAAGCGGGCCGGGGCCGGGATCGACGCACGGACGACGTCGACGAGCTCGCCGGTGCGCACGATCGGCGCCTCCGCGCGCCGCCGAACGATGCCGCGCGCTATCTGGCGCGCGTACCGCTCCTCCCCGTACCTGCGGAAGATCGTCTCGAGCTCGCGCTCGTCGTACGTCGCGAGCACCTCGGCGGCGCTCAGCTCGTCGGAGGGGTCCATGCGCATGTCGAGCGGGGCGTCCGTCGCGTACGAGAACCCACGTTCGGGACGATCGACCTGCATCGACGAGAGCCCGAGGTCGAGGAGCACTGCGTCCGCGCGCACGCCGTTCCCCGACAGCTGCGACAGCACGACGGCGTAGTCGCCTCGCAGGAAGCGTGTCTGCACGCCCCTCGCGGAGGCCTTGACGCGATCGAAGTACGGCCGCACGGTGGGGTCACGGTCGATCGCCACGAGCTTTCCGCTTCCCTGAAGCTCGGATACGAGGACACGCGAGTGGCCGCCGGCGCCGAAGGTGGCGTCGACGATCGTCTCGCCCGGCTGCACGTCGAGGAGCTCGCGCACCTCCTCCGCGAGCACGGGGACGTGATCAGCCGCGTCTGTCCGCTGCACGTTCGGCAACATCTCCGACGCTCCCTTCGATCGCGCTGACGTGGGACGCCCACTGCGGGCGATCCCAGATCTCGATGTGGTCGTGGACGCCGACGACGACGACCTCCTTGCCGAGACTCGCGTGCCGTGCCAGGTCCGGGGGGACGAGGACGCGGCCCTGCTTGTCGACCTCGGTGACGGTGGCGCCGGCGAAGACGAACCGCTTCATCTCACGCGCCTCCCGTGTGAGCGAGTCGAGCGCCGTGATCCGCTCGACGCTCTGCTCCCAGCCCTTGCGCGGGTAGACGTCGACCGTGCGGTCGATTCCCCGGACGAGAACGACGTCCCCGCCAAGGCCGTCGCGGAGCTTCGCGGGCAGCGTGAGGCGGTTCTTCTCGTCGATCGTGTGCTCGTGGGTTCCGTAGAACATGGTGTCGAACGGGATGCGTGGTCTCCCACGGAGCCCCACCTTACTCCACTTTTCCCCACTGCGCAACCCCTCCGCCCCACTTCGGGAGAAGGCTCTACGGCAAGGGCACCGCCTCCGCGTGGACACCCGGTCCCGCGAGCGCCCCCGCGCCGCAGCGGGCGGCGAAGTCGAGTGCGGCGAGCCCCTCGAGCCCGGCCGCGAGCGCGAACGCGAGGCCGGCGGCGAAGCAGTCGCCCGCACCGTAGGCGTCGGCGGGATCGGGCGGCAGCGGCGCGGCCGTGTACGGCCCGCCGGGCTGAGCCCAGCCGCCGAGCCGTCCGGAGGTCGTGACGACCAACCGTGGCTCCGGGTCGATCTGCCCTGGGTGATACCGCTCGCCCTCGTCCTTCCCGCTCGAGACGAGCGCGTTCAGCTCTATCGAGCCCTGACGCAGCGTCGAGAGCTCCCGGGCGGTGGCGACGAGCACGCGCCCGCGCCGGGCAGCGATCAATGCATCGGCATCGCCCGCGCAGAAGTACACCGCTTCGCAGCGGCCGAGCTCGTGCCAGGGAAGCGTCTCGTCGTGCCCGCGTGGATGCAGCTTCCGACCGATCGTCGTGATCGTGCGCTCTCCCGTTTCGTCTAGGAAGGTGAAGCCGCTCCGCTGCGGCGCTTCCGCCACCGTCGCGTGCACGGTGATCCCCCGCGCCTCGAGCTCGGCCCGCGCAAGCTCCCCGCGCTCGTCGGAGCCGAGGACGGTGAAGAAGTCCACCGAGTCCGCGAGCTGCGCGAGCTGAACCGCGGCCACCGACCCACCCCCGGCCGCCTGCTCCCACGACTCGGTGGCGTGCACGATCTCTCCGGGCCGTGGCACGTGCTCCACCGGGACGAACTCGAGCCACTCGATATGGCCCACGACGGCAGCTCGCATCCGGGCATGCTCACAAATCGGCGCCCGAGTGCGTTTGACGAAGATGATGGAGGCCGTGGGCATACCGCCGTTCGAGCGCTTCTACGAGGAGCACCGAGACGAAGTCCTCCGCCTCCTCCGGCGGCGACTCGGAGCGGACCGGGCAGAAGACGCGTTCCAGGAGACGTTCCTGCGAGCCCTTCGCGCCTACGGCCGGCTCGACCACGGCGCGCACCTGCGCGCCTGGGTGCTGACGATCGCCCAGAACGTGGCCGTCGACACGCTGCGGCGGGCCCGTCCGACCGACGAGCTCGTCGAGACCGACGCGGCCGACGAGGAGCCTGCGTACACGGAGCTCGCCGACCTCACCGACGGCCTCGGCCCGAAGGAGCGAGCAGCTGTCGTGCTTCGGTACGGCTACGACCTCTCGTACGACCAGATCGCAACCGCGCTCGGTTCGACGCCGGCGGCGGCCCGCCAGGCCGCGTCCACCGGCGTGCGGCGCATCCGAAGGAGGATCTCCACATGACCGTCTCTCCAGAGCTCGACCGGCGCTTCCGCAAGGCTGCCACGACCCTCGGCCTCGTCGACGTCGGCTTCGACATCGTCGACTCGCCCGTTGGCGAGCTCCTCGTCGCGGCGTCGGATCGTGGCGTCGCGTCGATCTGGTTCGACCCGGATCCCGACGAGCACCTCGACCGCCTCGCCCGGATCGCGGGGCCGCGCGTCCTCCGCTCGCCTCGGAGCGTGGACGACGCCCGCCGAGAGCTCGACGAGTACTTCGCCGGGCGCCGGCGAGCGTTCGACCTGGCGCTCGATCTCCGCACGCTGCCCCCGTTCACCGTCTCCGTCCTCGGCGAGCTCGCACGTGTCCCGTACGGGGAGACGACGACGTACGGCGCGCTCGCGCGCCGCGTCGGCCGCCCGAACGCCGCGCGCGCGGTGGGGACGGTGATGAACCGGAACCGCATCCCCATCGTCCTCCCGTGCCACCGCGTCGTGGGCTCGACGGGCGACCTCACCGGCTACGCGGGCGGTCTCGACCGCAAGCGCACCCTCCTCGAGCTCGAAGGAGCGCGGTAGCTCAGACCTCTTCGCGATGCCAGCGCAGCTCGTTCACGAGACTGCCCTGAGGATCCGCACCGAGGGGATAGATCAGCGTTCCGTCGCCTGCCCGGCCCACGCAGGACAACAGTCTCCATCTGCGCACGAGCCGCTCGCGCATCAACCGGATGGAGTCTATGCAGCGAGATCTACTCGAGCATGCGGTATCCGACGCCCCAGACGTTCACGACGAAGCGGTCGTCGGCATCGACGCACAGCTTCTTGCGCACGCGCGACGCGTGGGACTCCAGCGTACGGGTGCGGCCGAGAGCGCGGTAGCCCCACACTTCGCGTAAGAGCTCCTCCTTCGTGAAGACGCGAAACGGCTCGGACGCGAGCCTCGCGACGAGCTCGAACTCCTTCGCGGAGAGCGTGACCGACGTGTCGCGCACGCGAACCCGGCGCGTCGGGCGGTCGATGACGAGGTCGCCCGCGACGATCACATCGCCCGACGCGGGCGCCGTGCGGCGGATCAACGCACGGATCCGCGCGAGCAGCTCCTCGTAGGCGAACGGCCTCCCGACGACGTCGTCCGCACCGCGGTCGAGTGCCCGCACGCATTCGACCGGGTCCGACGACGGCGCGAGCACGATGACCGGCACGTTTCGGTCCCAGGTCCGCCCGGGCTCGCCCCGCCGCAGTCGCAAGCAGAGCTCCAGCTCGGCGAGGAGCACGACGGCCGGACGCGCGCTCTCGGCCAGCTCGAGCGCCTCGGAACGGCGCGTGGCTCCGAGCACGTCGAAGCCGTCGTTGCGGAGCTGTCGACCGAGGTACTCGCGCGTCTCGGGCTCCGGCTCGGCGACGAGGACGGCACTCGGCATGCGCCGACGCTAGCCCGCCGCCCAACCTCGCGCCAGATGTCCTTTGCAGAGGATCACCGACAAGCGTTCCTCAGCCGTCCGGGCGGGACATCGACGGCTGCCTACAACCTCCCGTGGCGCAGGATGCCCCAGACGAGCCAGATGCCGAAGATCCCGGCGATGAGGAAGCCCACGAGGGCGAGGAGGTGGATCCCGATCGCGTGCGGCCCGCCGGACGCGAACACGCCGATGATCGCGGAGCCCATGAGCCCGCCGAGGATGACGAGCGCCACCGCGATGCGGTTCGTCGCCTTGTCGATGTGGTCGTCGATCTGGTCGATCCCCGGGTTCTCGATGTGCACCTGGAACGTGCCGCTGCGCAGCTGCTCGAGCACGTCCCCGAGCTGATACGGCATCTCGCGCGCGACCGAGGCGAGCCCGAGCGCCTCGCTGCGCGCTCGCTGCGAGAGGGCCCGCGGGTGGAAGCGGTCGGCGAGGAGCCCGCGGGCGTAGGGCTTCGCGACCTCGAAGACGTTGAACTCCGGATAGACCTGTTGCCCGACGGACGCGAGCGTCGCGATCGCCTTGTCGAGGATCACGAAGCGGCTCGGCAGCTTCAGGTTCATCGAGTAGATGAGCTGGAAGCCTTCCCGGATGACCTGGATCGGGTCGATGTCCGAGAGACGGCTGCCGTAGTAGCGGTCGAAGAGAACCTGCAGCTCCGCGCGGAACTCCTGCTCGCGCTCCGGCGCGTAGCGGACGCCGAGCTCGCGGAGGCGCCGGGGAATCGCGTCCACGTTCTCGGTCGCCGCGTCCACGAAGAGCATGGTCAGCTTCGTCATGTCGTCGTCCGTGAGCTTCCCCGCCTGCCCGAAGTCCACGAGCCCGAGCGCGCCGGACTCCATGACGAAGATGTTCGCCGGGTGCGGGTCCGAGTGGAAGAACCCGTGCCGGAACACCATCGTCATCCACGCATCGGCCAGCCGGTGCGCGATGTCGCGCCGCTGGTCCGGCCGCAGCGCATCGAAGTCGAGGTCGGCCACCTTCGTCCCACGCAGATACTCGAGTGTGAGCACCCGCGAGGTCGAGTACTGGCGGATCACGCGGGGAACGACGACGCGCTCGTCCTTCGCGAAATTGCGGTGGAAGATCTCCGCGTTGCGCGCCTCGTGCCCGTAGTCGAGCTCGAGCCGGATCGACCGCGCGAACTCGTCCACGAGCTCCTGGGGATCCATGAACTCGAGGGCCTTCACGCGCTCGCGCAGGAGCCGCGCCGCCTGGTAGAGGAGCCCGAGGTCCGCCTCGATCTGCGCGCCGGCGGCAGGCCGTTGCACCTTCACGGCCACCTCGTGGCCGTCCGGCAGCACCGCGCGGTGCACCTGGCCGATCGACGCCGACGCCTGCGGCGCGAAGTCGAACTCGAGGAACGCCCGATCCATCCGTAGGTCGAGCTCCGCCTCGACGACGTCGCGCACCTGCTCGAACGGGATCGGCGTCGCGTCGTCCTGCAGTCCGCGCAGTTCCGCGACGATGTCGGGCGGGATGACGTCCGGCCTCGTCGAGAGGAGCTGCCCGAACTTGACGAAGGTCGGACCGAGCTCGTCGAGCATCATCCGGAGGCGCCTGCCGCGGTCCGAGGCCGTGGCCACGTCCCCGTTGACGTCTCCGGGCACGAGGTCGGCCAGCCGGTTGCGCCGAAGGAAGTAGCCGAAGCCGTGGCGGGCCGCCACCTGCGCGATCTCGGTCAGGCGTCCCAGGTTCCGCGACGTCCGCTCCTGGGTCGGCGCCATGGTGCGGATTGTAGGCGGCCGGTCCGCGCACCCCCTGCCGAGTCAGCCGAACGCCGCGCCGCAAAGCGGCGCCTTCAGGGATTTCCGCGACCGGACGTCCAGCGGTAGCGGACTTTCGGTCTGCGAGAGATCAGGCCTCGCGCTCGAGCAGCCTGACCCGGTGCTCGAGCTGCGCCACGCGCAGCGAGAGATCGTCGACGGCGTCCTTCGACGCGGTGCCGAGCTCGGTCGCGGCCCGCGCGGCGAGACTCCCACCGCTCTCGCCGAGGCGGCTCGCTTCTCGCCGCCAGCTGTCGAGGACGTCCGTGATCACGGATCGCACCTCGTCGCGCTCGACGCCGAGCCTGTCCCCGATCTCCGACGCGAGCTCGTCCGCGTGCTGCGCGAGGAGCGCGACGGCGCCCACCCCGGCGAGGGCGAGTGTCTCGAGCGAGCCTCGGTCGCTAACGGGCTCGGCCATGGGGTCTCGACGCACGCCGCTGCCGGCGACGCTCGCGCTTCGACGACGCCAGGCCCGGCGCGGTGACGGGCGCCGGCCGCGGTGCTTCCGCGGGCTCCTCGGCGACGTCGGCCTCGTCGGCGGCAGCGACCTCCTCGGCCTCGGCCGCGAGCGTGCCGCCTACCGATGCGAGGCCAGCGAGCGCCCCGAGGTCGTCGCGGCGCCGCTGGAACTCCGGCTCCCGCTCCTTCAGCGCGGCGAGGAGCGGGGCGGCGAGGAAGATCGACGAATACGCACCCGAGCCGATGCCGACGAGGAGGGCGAATGCGAAGTCCTTCAGCGTGTCGCCTCCGAAGAAGTAGAGCGCCCCGACCGGCAGCAGGGTGATGAACGTCGTGGCGAGCGAGCGCGGGAGCACCTCCCACATCGAGACATTTCCGATGACACGGAACGAGGCACGTCTCATGAGCGGGACGTTCTCCCGGATGCGGTCGAAGACGATGATCGTGTCGTAGATCGAGTAGCCGAGGACGGTGAGGACGGCCGCCACGGTCGCGGTCGAGACCTCACGGCCGGTGAGCGCGTAGACGCCGACCGTGATGACGACGTCGTGCGCCAGGGCCACGAGGACGCCGACCGAGTATTTCCATTGGAAGCGGATCGAGATGTACCCGACGATGAGGAGCAGGCTCACGACGATGGCGAGGAGCGCGTTGTTCGCGATCTGCCGACCGAAGCTCTCCGAGACGTTCTTCGCGCCGAACGCCGTCGCCCGCACGGCGCCCGCGAGGCTCTGCTGCAGCTCGTTCTGCTCGGCGCTCGTGAGCGACTCCGTGCGGATCTGGAAGCTCGTGTACTTGCCCTCCGACGACGAGCCGCGGCCCTGGATGACGGCGCCCGCCTGCCCGATCGCGGCGGCTTCCTTCCGCACCTGCTCGAGCGAGGTCGGCGCAGGCGTGCGGAACGAGATCTGGGTGCCACCCTTGAAGTCGATCCCGAGGTTGAGGCCTTTCATGGCGATCGCCGCGATCGAGATTGCGACGACGGTCCCCGAGATCGCGAACCAGGTCCGCCGCTTGCCCATGAAGTCGATGCGCAGCCACCGCGGGATGCCCTGGCCGGTCGCGCCCATGAAGCGGGGGTTGTCGAACCGGGCGAACCCGCCGAGCACGGAGAGGATCGCGCGTGTCGCGAGCACGGCGGTGAGCATCGAGAGCGCGGTGCCGATGAGGAGCATGAGCGCGAACCCGCGCACGCTCGCGGTCGCGACGGCGAAGAGCACCAGGGCGGTGATCGCCGTCACCACGTTCGCGTCGACGATCGTCGCGAAGCCCTTCTGGTACCCCTGCGCGATCGCCGCGCGCACCGAGCGCCCCGCGCGCACCTCTTCCTTGATGCGCTCGAAGATGACGATGTTCGCGTCGGCTGCGACGCCGAAGGTGAGCACGAGCCCCGCGAACCCCGGCAGGGTCAGCGTGACGTTGAAGAGAAGGATCGTCGCGTACAGGAAGGCGGCGTAGATCGCGAGCCCGGCGACGGCAACGAGCCCGAGGAAGCGGTAGAAGAGCAACAGGAAGATCGCGACGAGGATGAGCCCGCCGATCGCGGCACGCCACGCCTCGCGGAGCGAGTCCTTCCCGAGAGTGGCCGAGATGTCGGTGCGGTCGAGCGTCTCGAACTTGACCGGCAGGGCACCCGTCTGCAGTACGAGGGCGATGTCCTTCGCCTCCTGGAACGAATCGAGGCCTTCGATCTGGGCGCGGCCGCCACCGATGCCGCCCGAGAGGCTCGAGTCGGTGAAGTCGATCTGGGGGAAGGTCTTGATCTCGCGGTCGAGCACGATCGCGAAGTGCTGCGGCTGCTGTCGCAGCTTTCCGCGGATCCACTCGTCGCGGGTGATCTCCTCGAACTTATTGGATCCGCCCCCCGTGAACTCCATGGTCACGATCGGCCGACCGGCGCCGCCCGGGCTCGTGTCGAAGTCGGCGCGGGTCCCGGAGAGCTTCAGGTCCTCGCCGGTCATCTGCGGGACGTCCGGCGGGTCGTACTTGAAGAGGTAGTACCAGGTCTGGGTCGGCGGCACGCCGTTGCCGCCGCCTCCCGGGCACACGACGGCGCCCTCGCCGCAGGTCACGACGACCATGCCGTGGGGCACCGCGAACAGCTGCCGCCCGGCCGGCAGCTTCCCGCCCGACTTGCGCAGTGCCTCGGCTTCCGTGCCGTAAGGCCCACGGACGACGCGCTTCGTCTTCGGATTGACGAGGTAGAAGGCGTCCGATTTCCCGTCCTTGACCTGCGACTGCACCTGCGCGAGCAGGTTGTACAGAGAGCCGTTCTCGACGGGCTGACCCTGGACCGAGATCGAGGGGCCGACGAGCGAGGTCTCGAGGTCGTAGAGCTCGAGCTGCGCCGTGGTCCCGATGATCTCCGCGGCCGCCTCCGGGTCCTTCACGCCCGGAAGCTGGATCACGATCTGGTTCGAGCCCTGCGTGCGGATCTCGGGCTCGGTCACGCCGAGCTTGTCGACGCGGTTGCGCATGATGTCCACCGAGCGGTCGAGGTCCTCGCTCGTGAGGCTCCGATTCGGCGGCGGCACCGCCTGGAGGGTGACCTCGAGGCCGCCCTGGAGGTCGAGGCCGAGCGTGGGCTTCTG
Source organism: Actinomycetota bacterium (assembly GCA_046725305.1). GTDB lineage: Bacteria > Actinomycetota > Thermoleophilia > Gaiellales > Gaiellaceae > GMQP-bins7. The sequence goes on along the minus strand of JBKOYF010000049.1, from coordinate 6,513 downwards.
GTGCACCGGCGAGCCCGGCACCACCATGAGCACCACGCCGAGGAGCGCCGCGGCCAGCAGCCCGAGAACGATGGTGGAGTTGCGCCTGCTCACGATCGGCGCTCCAGGTTAGCCGTGGTCGTCGCCGGCCGGACCGGCACCTGCGCCGCTCCTAACGGCTTCTTCGTCGTCCGTAACGGCGCCTTCATCGGCTTCTTCGGCCTCGTCCTCGCCCTCGTCCTCGTCCTCCTCGCCCTCGGGCGGGAGCACGGCCGCGATCCCTCGACGCGTCATGTGCACGGGCATGCCGCCCCCTGGGGCGAGGTCGACGACGATGTCGTCCCCGTCGGCGTCGGTGATCATCCCGTAGATCCCGCCGGTCGTGAGGATCTCGTCCCCGACCGACGCCTTCTCGATCAAGAACTGATGCTCCGCCTGGCGCTGGCGCTGCGGCCGGATGAGGACGACGTACATGACCGCCAGGCCGAGCACCAAGATGATCAGGAGCGCCACGGTTCCTCCTCCGGTGGGTCGGCGAGCCGCGCGAGTGCCTCGTCCCGGAAGGCCGAGAACGTGCCCCGCTCGATCGCCGCCCGCGCGCGGGCGGTCAGGTCGAGTACGAACCGCAGATTATGCAGGCTGAGCAGCCGTAACCCGAGAATCTCGCCCTGCGTCACGAGGTGGCGCAGGTAGGCGCGGGAGAACCGCTCGCAGGCGGGACAGTCGCACTCCTCGTCGAGCGGCCGAGGGTCACCACGATGCGCGGCGTTGCGAAGGTTCAGCCGCCCCCGCCACGTGAGCGCCGACCCGGTCCTCGCCGTCCGGGTCGGGAGGACGCAGTCGAAGAGGTCGATGCCACGGGCCACGACGTCGAGGATTCCCCGCGGATCCCCGATGCCCATGAAGTAGCGGGGTCGCGCGGCCGGGAGCAGCGGTGCGGCCCAGTCGACGCACTCGAGCATCTCCCCCGTGGACTCGCCGACTGCGAGGCCACCCAGCGCGAATCCGTCGAACGAGAGGGCCGTGATCTCGGCGATCGAGCGACGGCGAAGCTCGTCGTCGGTGCCGCCCTGCGTGATCCCGAAGCAGAGCTGACCGTCCGCGCGAGGCGCCTCCACCTGCCGCTCGGCCCACCGCGTCGTAACGCGCACGGCCCGCTCGAGCTCGGGCGCGGGCGCGCCGGCGGGGAGGCAGACGTCGAGGCACATCGCGATGTCGGAGCCGAGCCGCCGCTGGATCTCGGCCGCCCCCTCGGGCGTGAACCGCTCCTCCGTCCCGTCGTACACGGACCGGAACGTCACGCCGTCGTCGTCGAGCGCCGCGATCGTGTCCCGTAGCGAGAAGACCTGGAACCCGCCAGAGTCCGTCAGGATCGGCCCGCTCCAGCCGGTGAAGGCGTGGAGGCCGCCGAGCCGCTCGATCACGTCCTCGCCGGGCCGAAAATGGAGGTGGTACGTGTTCCCGAGGATCACGTCGGCGCCGAGCGCCCGCACCTCGTCCGGGTGGAGTGCCTTGACCGTTCCCTTCGTCCCGACCGGCATGAAGGCCGGAGTGCGGATGTCGCCGTGCGGGGTCTCGAGCACACCGGCGCGTGCGGCGCCGTCCCTGGCGTCGACGCGAAACGTCAGAGCGCCACCATCGCGTCGCCGAACGAGTAAAAGCGGTACCGCTCCGAGACGGCTTCCCGGTAGATCTTCCGGGTCTCGTCGACGCCGACGAAGGCCATGACGAGCGCCAGGAGCGTCGACCGCGGGAGGTGGAAGTTCGTCACGAGCGCGTCGACGCGCCGGAACACGAACCCGGGCGCGACGAAGAGCATCGTGCGCCCGACGAGCTCGCCGGTTCGGGCCACCGTCTCGAGCACGCGCACCGTCGTCGTCCCCACCGCGAGCACGCGCCGAGCCGCCGCGATCCGCTCCCAGGCGTGCTCGCTCACCGCATACCGCTCGCCGTGGAGCTCGTGATCCTCGAGATTCGCGACGGTCACCGGGCGGAAAGTGTCGAGGCCAACATGCAATGTGACGCGGACCGGGTCGAGTCGAGCGACGAGCTCCGGCGTGAGGTGGAGGCCCGCCGTCGGCGCCGCGGCGGATCCGCTCACGGTCCCGTACACGGTCTGGTAGCGCTCGGCGTCGGCGAGCGGCACCCGGATGTACGGCGGAAGCGGAACGTCGCCGCGTGGCTCGCCGCGGAGCTCGACGAGCCATCGGCCTCCGCCGAGCGGCTCGACGAGCGTGACCGGGCCGACGACCTCGCCTGCGCGAAGCCGGCTCGACGGGCGGACGAGCGCCTCCCAGGACCCGTCCTCGTCGAGCTGCTCGACGAGGAGGACCTCGACGGCGCCGCCCGACGCCCGCCTCAGACGCAACCTTGCGGGGACGACGCGGGTGTCGTTGACGACGACGAGCTCGTCGTCGAGGAGGTCCGGCAACTCGGCGAACGTGCGGTGCTCGATGTCGCCGGTCGCGCGCCGGTAGACGAGCAACCGCGACGCGTCGCGCGGCTCGAGCGGATGCTGCGCGACGAGCTCGGGAGGAAGCTCGTAATCGAGGAGCGCCGTGTCCATCCGGCGCTGAGAGTAGCCTCGCTGCCCATGGACGTCCTGGCGCTCGAGCGGGCCAAGCAGCGGATCGCGGACGCCGCCGCGGGTCGCCCCGATTCGGCCGCGATCGAAGCGGCACTCGAGCGCTCGCGCGACCAGATCGAGACGCTCGCCGCCGCTGCGGCGGAGCTCGAGGCGTCGATTCCGGCGCATGTCGGCTCTGCCGTCCGGGATGGCCTGCGGACCGAGGTCCTTCCGGTCGCACGCCACATCGCGGAGATCCGCGGGCTTCTCAACCAGGCGATCCGCAGGCTCGAGCGCCTCGAAGGAGATCTCCTCGCAGAGCGCCATGCGCGAATCGACGACCTCGCCTTGCTGGTCGATCTCGTGAGCTCGGGCTGGCGCGGAGTCGACGCTCGGCTTGCGCGGCTCGAGAACGATCACCACACAGAGGCCGTCGCGGATCTCTCCCTCGACGAGCCGGCCCCCGAGCGGGCACTCGAGCACGCAGCAGCGGCGTAAGCGCGAGCGGGGCTAGACGGCTGGCACGACCGGCAGCACGAGCCTGAATCGGCTGCCTGTTCCGGTGCCGGAGCGGAGCTCGATCCCGCCTCCGAGCGCGACGGCGAGCTCACGGGCGATCGGCAGCCCCAGGCCGGTCCCGTCCACATCGTCGGACACGAACGCCTCGAAGATCCGCTTGCGCTGCGACGGGGGCACGCCCGGACCCGAGTCGAGCACGTCCACGGCGACGACGCCGTTCGACTCCACGAGCTCGAGCTCGATGCGGCCGCCGTCGGGCGTCCACCGGAAGGCGTTCGAGAGCAGATTCGTGATCACCTGCAGCACCCGGTCGCCGTCGGAGACGATCACCGGCGCCTGGTCACGCCCCGACACGCGGTAGTCGATCTCACGCCGGCGGGCCTCCTCGGCGAACGCGCCGTACGCCTGGTCGAGGACGCGCTCGAGATCGACCTCCTCGTGTCGCACAGCGAAGCGATGGGCCTGGAGCTTCGCGAGGTCGAGCACGTCGCCGACGAGCCGCTCGAGCCGATCGGTCTCCGCCGCGACGATGTCGAGCGAGGCGCGAACCTGCTCGGGGTCCGTGACGACGCCTTCCCGAAGCGCCTCGACGTGGCCGCGGATGGCCGTGAGCGGGGTCCGGAGCTCATGCGAGACCGACATGAGGAACGAGCGCTTGAGCTGCTCCGCCTCGGCGAGCTCCGCGACCATCGCGCGGAAGCGCCGGCTCAGGAGCGCAACCTCGTCCGATCCGTGCGCCTCGGGTATCTCGACGTCGTACCGCCCGGCCGCGACGTCCTCCGTGGCACGGGTCAGCGCGCGCACGGGCTCCGTGAGCCGGCGCGAGAGCAGGAGGAACAGCACGCCGGCGAGCGCAGTCCCGACCGCGAGCGCGAGCGCGAGCCGGCCGAACAGGGTGAGCCACTGCTCTCGCAGCTCGGTCTCCGGCTTCGCGACGATGAGCCAGCCGAAGGGCTCGGTGCCCCGCACGAGCTGCACGGGCTGGGCGGCCGCAATTAGCCGCCGACTCTCGCCCGGAGGCGTGAAGGAGACGACGACCTGCTCGTCGCGGTCGAGCTGTGCGTCCCCGAGCGCGCTTCGCGGGAGCCTCGTGAGGCCGAACCGCTGGCCCGGGAAGAGCGACGCGCCGATGTAATAGAGCTCGTCCCCGGTGGCGAGCTCGAGCTTCTTCGCCGCGAACTCCGGCGCCTTGGCGCCCTCGTCCGACGAGCGCAGCGCCGACTCCGCGTAGAGCGCCGCGAGCCCCGACGCCTCGCGCCGCAGCTCACGCACGGACTGCTTGCGAGTGACATCCTGGAACAGGCGAACCGCGAGCGCGATCGAGACGAGGCCGAAGACGAGGACGACGGCGAGAAAGAGAGCGGTCAGCCGGAACCGGAGCGTCCCCAGCATGAGACCCAGGGTAACCCGCTAGTTGGTCGGAACGGCTGTGCGGTCGGAGGCGACCTTGTAGCCGACACCCCATACCGTCACGATCGGCGACGCGTCGCCCAGCTTGCGCCGGATCTGCCGCACGTGGACGTCGACGGTGCGCGTGTCGCCCGCGAAGGTATAGCCCCAGACGCGCTCGAGGAGCTGGTCCCGCGTGAGGACGATCCCGCGGTGGTCGAGGAGCTCCCAGAGCAGGTCGAACTCCTTCGGTGCGAGCCGGATCTCCTCGTTGCCGACGTGCACTTCCCGCTTGCCGGAGTTGATCGTGAGGTCGCCGTGCGTGAGCTCCTCCGTCTCCGTACGTCGCCGCTCGGGCGCCGCCCTGCGGAGGATGCTCTTGACCCTGGCGACGAGCTCTCGCGGGTTGAACGGTTTCGTCATGTAGTCGTCCGCACCGACCTCGAGCCCGATGATCTTGTCGATGTCCTCGTCCCGCGCGGTCAGCATGAGGATCGGGACGTCGGACGTCTTCCGGATCCGTCGACAGAGCTCGACGCCGTCGCCGTCCGGGAGGTTGAGGTCGAGGACGATCAGGGCAGGTGACTCGCCGGCGAGCTGGAGCAGCGCGGCCTGGGCCGTGGCGGCGGTCTTGACGGCGTACCCCGCGTTTCGCAGGTAGGCGGCGACGAAGGACGCGATCGACGTCTCGTCCTCGACGACGAGGATCGTCGGCGTCGTCGTCACGAGCCCGCCCTCGGCTTCGGCTCCGTCTCGGGCGGAGGCTCGAGCGTGAAGCGCACCGGGTCGACCGGGAGGGGCACGCAGTTCTGCGGCTCGATGCTGCAGTCGGTGCCGTCGAGCGAGTACACGCCCGCATCGTCCCCGGTGAACCGCGGCTCTGCGTCGAGCATCACCGTGCCGCGCCCGACTGCGGAGAGCGCGATCCCAGAGCCGCGCACGACCATCCGATACCCACCTCCGAGCATGCGGAAGCGAAGGCCGACGCCTCGGTAGACGACCGTCCGCGGGCCGACCCGTTCCTGCGTGACCTTCTTGCCGACCACGAGCGGCGCATACCGGTCGTTCGGCGTCTGGTCGGTCACGCGCAGCGTTCCATTCGTCAGGCGGCCGAGCACCGATCCGCGCAGGTCGACCATCACGACACCTCTCCCCCGCTCGACGGACAGCGTCCCGGAGGTCGGCTCGGCGGCGCCGGCGACTGCGGCGAACACGAACGAGGCGACGATCGAGCAGAGAACGAGGGCAGGCGTACGCATGGGCTCCGTCCTAGTATCCGCATCCAGCGTGTGACGGCCGTGAGATGCCTGTAAGAAGACTGTTAGCGAGAGCGGATCGGTATGAGGCGGCTACGAGGGACGCGCCGCGCGACGCTCCAGCTCGGCTTCACCGCGGATGCGCGTCGCTGTCCATCGCCTGCGGCGTTCCGAGTACCCGCCTGGCATCCAACGCTCGCGCCGACTGGCATCTGCGATCAGGGAGCGAAGCTCATCATTCGTCATGTCTTTGACGTCTACCCGACGTCGCTTCGACATGGTCTCAGCGTATCGCTCAACGCCGCAGAGGTGCCCAAAACTGACCCACGACCAGGCGTTTCGCCGTCACTCGTAGCGGTAGAAGCCACGCCCGCTCTTCCTGCCCAGGAGGCCGGCGTTCTTCATCGCGACGATGCGCGGAGGCGGCGCGATGCGTGGCTCGCGGAGCTTCTCGTAGAGCGCTTCCGAGGCGTGCACGTGCACGTCGATCCCGACGAGATCGACGAGCGTGCACGGGCCCATCGGCCAGCCCGCGCCCGCGGTCATCGCAGTATCGAGGTCCTCCGGCGAGACACGCGCCTCGTCGAGGACGCGGATGCAGTCGTTGAGGAGCGGGATGAGGACGCGGTTGACGACGAACCCCGGCGTGTCGTGGCAGCGGATCGGCTGCTTCCCGAGCCGCTCGCCGACCGCGAACGCCGCCTCGACGGCGTCGTCGGACGAGAGCTCCGCGCGGACGATCTCGACGAGCGGCATCAACGGGGCCGGGTTGAAGAAGTGCATGCCGACGACACGGCCCGGCGT